>JAJUFM010000108.1 GCA_029265995.1 Rhodospirillaceae bacterium
CGCACGGTGATGCCGCGCTCGGCGTATTCCTGGCGCAGCGAGGGGAAGAGGGCGCCGCCGGAGACCAGGGCCTTGGTGATGGAGGAGAGGTCGAGGCCCAGCTCTGCCCCCTTGTCGAGGATGACCTTTAGGAAGTCCGGGGTGCCACACCAGCCCTGGGGGCGCAGGTGAGCGATTGCCTGCGCCTGCTGCTCGCTCGCGCCGACCCCGGCCGGGATGACGGCGCAGCCGAGGCGCCGGGCGCCGGCGTCCATGATCCAGCCGCCCGGGGTCAGGTGATAGGCGAAGGAGTTGTGAACCAGCTCGCCGCGGCGAAAGCCGGCGGCGAAGAAGGCGCGGGCCATGCGGCCATAGTGGCTGTCCCGGGCCTCCAGCTCGTAGATTGGCCCGGGGGAGACGAAGATGCGGCCGGCCTCGCCGGGTGCGATGGCGGCAAAGCCGCCGAAGGGGGGCTCTTCGCTCTGGAGGCGGTGCATCTCGGACTTGCGGGTGACCGGCAGGCGAGCGAGGTCAGCAAAGTCCCGGATCTCCGCCGGATCGACCGCGGCCAGCGCCTCCGTCATGGCCGGCGCCTGTGCTCGGGCGTGCTCGAGCTGGCGCCGCAGGGCCTCCAGGAGCTGGGCGTCGCGCGCGGCGGGGGCGCGACGCTCCAGTTCGTCGAAGTAGTCTCCCATGGTGTCTTCCCTATCCAAGCCAGCGCTTGCGGCGCCGGTAGTGTTTCACGTCGCGGTAGGAGCGGCGGCCCGAGGCCGAGAGGCCCAGGTAGAACTCCTTCACGTCCTCGTTCTCTCGCAGCGCCGCGGCCTCGCCATCCATCACTACCCGGCCGTTCTCGAGGATATAGCCGTAGCGTGCGTACTTCAGCGCGATGTTGGTGTTCTGCTCCGCCAGCAGGATGGAGACGCCGGACTCCTCGTTGATGCGTTTTACGATCTCGAAGATCTGCTCGACCAGCTGCGGCGCCAGCCCCATGGAAGGCTCGTCGAGCAGCACCACCTTGGGTCGGCTCATCAGGGCGCGGCCGATGGCGCACATCTGCTGCTCGCCGCCGGAGGTATAGCCGGCCTGGCTGAAGCGCCGCTCCTTCAGGCGCGGGAAGTAGTCGTAGACCATCGCCAGGTCCTGCTCGATGGCGGCGCGCCCGTCAGTGCGGGTGTAGGCGCCGGTCATGAGGTTCTCCTCGATGGTCAGGTGCTCGAAGCAGTGGCGGCCCTCCATCACCTGGATCACCCCCCGGCGCACCAGGTCGTTGGGAGAGAGGTCCTGGACCCGCTCGCCCTCAAGCTCGATGGAGCCTTTGGTAACTTCCCCCCGCTCCGCGCGCAGCAGGTTGGAAATGGCCTTGAGAGTCGTGGTCTTGCCCGCCCCGTTGGCGCCGAGCAGCGCCACGATCTCCCCCTTGGGGACGGAGAGGGAGACGCCCTTCAACACCAGGATCACATGGTCGTAGATCACCTCGATGTTGTTCACCGAGAGCTGGGGCGGAGACCCTTGCGCGGCGGCAGGTTGGCCCGGCAGGCGCTCGGCGACGGCGACGTTGTTCATGGGTTGAGCCTCCTGTGCGGGTGCCCCCATTCCCGGCGTCGTCCTGAGCGCCAGCGAAGGATCTCGTGGGGCAGCGCTCCGGCGGCTCGAGATCCTTCGCTTCGCTCAGGACGACGAATCGGTGGGGCGGCGGGCACGCGGGTCGCAAGAGTGGTGCAGCGACTTTCAATCACAATGAACCTCAACAGGCTTCCGAGTGGCTGCCGGAGACTCGCTGTCCCCGGCAGCCGGGTCACATCGCCGAGCAGTCGCGCAACTCAAGGCCCTGCTCTTCGGCATATTGCTCCGCCGAGGCCTCATAGGCGGGCCGGAGTTCGTCGTTGCGCGGCTGGATCCAGTCGGAGACCGGTTCCCAGGCGGAGCCGTTCCACTGCTGGACATAGGCGGAGCCGCCGCCCTCATGGTCTTCGCAGGAGAGACTGATGGCTCCGGCAAAGCCGTCCAGGCCCAGCTCTTTCCAACGCTCCAGGGAGATTTCCAGGTTCTCCAGCCCCCAGCGCACCTCCTCACCGGTGAGCGGGCGTTCGCCAAACTCGGCCTGGGCGGCGCGTACGGCCTCCACGGTTACCGCCGCGTTGAGGACGCCGCGGTTGTAGTTCACCTCGCCAACGGTATCGCGCTCTGTGCTCCCATTCCCCTGGTCATAGACGTGGGTCAGGATGTCCTGGATGGCCGGGAAATCGGTGCCCGTGGCGTGGAAATTGAGAGACTTGTAGCCGGCCCCCGCCTGGCCTGCCGGACGGGCATCCGGTTCGGTACCCGACCACCAGATGCCGATGAAGCGATCCATGGGATAGCCCACGGCCGCGGCTTCCTGGATCGCCGTAGAGTTCATCACCCCCCAGCCCCACATCAGCGTCCAGTCGGGCCGCAGCTGGCGCGCGACCTGCAGCCAGGTGGCCTTCTGCTCCAGGCCCGGCGGTGCGACCGGGAAGAGCGAGAGCTCATAGCCCTCTTCTTCGGCCAGGCGCTCCAGGGTGGCGATGGGTTCGCGACCATAGGCGCTGTCGTGGTAGACGAGAGCGATCTTCTTGCCCTCCAGGTTGCCGCCTTCCTCAGCCTGGATGTACTGGATGATGGCGTCGGCGCCCGCCCAGTAGGTGATGGGCGGGTTGAAGATCCAGGGAAAGACACGGCCGTCGGCGGCATCAGCGCGGCCATAGCCGATGCTCAGCATCGGTGCTTCATCCTGAGTGACCCGTGGGATCAGAGCATAGGTGATGCCGGTGGAAAGCGGATGCCAGGCGGCCGGCTCGGTGGGGCCGGAGTCCTTCAGGCGTTCATAGCACTCGACGCCGCGGTCGTTGTTATAGCCGGTGTCGCATTCCTCGTAGTGGATCGGCACGCCATTGATACCGCCATCGCGCGCCTGGAGCATGGCCAGGTAGTCGGCGTAGCCGCTGCCCAGCGGGATGCCGCTGGGGGCGTAGGGGCCCGAGCGGTAGGGCAGGCCTGGGAAGTACTGCGCTTCCTCCTGCTGAGCTGCCGCCGGCGACCCTACTAGCGGCAGGGCGAGCAGGGCTGCCGCCGCCGACCCAGCCAAAAACCGTCTCAAGATCATCTTCGCTCTTCCTCCCTCTGGCGCCGGCTTGTGCGACCGGCTTTTCCTTTTTCCTTCAGCTCCAGGCGCGCCAGACCGGAGTTGGCCGGAAAGAAAGCTTCCCGGCCTCATCCCCGATCAGCGGGCGATCCCGAGTCGAACTCTTTCTCTATCCTTCCATCACAGTTCCTGGCTGCAGTCGCGCAGCTCGATGCCCTGTTCCTCGGCGTACTGCGCGGCAGAGGTCTCGTAGGCTGGGCGGAGCTCGTCGTTGCGCGGCTGAATCCAGTCGGAGGCAGGCTCCCACGCCGTGCCATTCCAGCTCTGCACATAGGCCGAGCCGCCGCCCTCGTGGTCCTCACAGGAGAGGTCCACCGCGCCGGCGAACTCGCCAAGGCCGAGCTCTTCCCAGCGCTCTGCCGAGATGTGCAGGTTCTCCATGCCCCAGCGAACCTCCTTGCCCGTCAGGGGACGTTCGCCAAACTCGGCCTGGGCTGTGCGGACGGCTTCGACTGCCAACGCCGCGTTCAGGACGCCGCGGTTGTAGTTCACCTCGCCGACCCCTTCGCGCTCGCCGTAGCCTTCGCCTTCGTCATAGAGGTGGCTCAGGATGTCCTGAATCGCCGGGAAATCCGTGCCCGTGGCATGGAAGTTGAGGGACTTGTAGCCGACGCCGGCATCTCCGGAGGGGCGCACATCCGGCTCGGTCCCCGACCACCAGATGCCAATGAAGCGATCCATGGGATAGCCGACAGCCGCGGCTTCCTGCACCGCGGTCGAGTTCATCACCCCCCAGCCCCACATCAGCGTCCAGTCGGGTCGCAGCTGGCGGGCGACCTGCAGCCAGGTGGCCTTCTGCTCCAGGCCCGGAGGGGCTACCGGGAAGAGTGACAGCTCATAGCCCTCTTCTTCGGCCAGGCGCTCCAGGGTGGCGATCGGCTCGCGGCCATAGGCGCTGTCGTGATAGACCAGCGCGATCTTCTTGCCCTCCAGGCTCCCGCCTTCCTCTTGTTGGATGTATTGGATCATGGCGTCCGCACCAGCCCAGTAGGTGATGGGGGCGGTGAAGATCCAGGGGAAGACCCGCCCATCCGACGCATCGGCGCGGCCATAACCCATGCTCAGCATGGGCGCCTCATCCTGCGTGACCCGCGGGATCAGGGCATAGGTGATGCCGGTGGAAAGCGGGCTCCAGATTGCAGGCTCCGAGGGGCCGGCGTCCTTTAGACGCTCATAGCACTCGACCCCGCGGTCGTTGTTGTAGGCGGTGTCGCATTCCTCATAGTGGATCGTCACACCGTTGATGCCGCCATCCCGGGCGTTCAGCATGGCCAGGTAATCGGCATAGCCATTGGCGAAGGGGATGCCGCTGGGAGCATAGGGTCCGGAGCGGTATTGCAAGCCTGGGAAATACTGCTGAGATCCCTCCTGAGCCAGCGCGGGGCTGTCGAACAGTGGTACCGTGAGCAGGGTGGCCGCGGCCGGCACGGCCAGTAGCTGTCTGAACGTCATACTCTCTCGCCTCCCTCTTGTTGCCGGGATTGCTGTTCCCGGGTGCTTGTGAACCGTTTCGTTCAAGGGTCAGTAGGGGAAGGGCCAGCGGCGCAGCTTCTCCTTGCCGATCTGCCACAGCCGGGCGAGCCCGTGAGGCTCCACGATCAGAAAGAACACGATAAGCGCGCCGAAGATCATGAACTCCAGGTGGGCCACCAGATCCACGGGCAGGCGCAGGCCTACCATCGCTGGAAGGTTACTCAGCATGATCGGCAGCAGGACGATGAAGGCCGCGCCCAGGAAGGAGCCAAGGATGGAGCCGAGCCCGCCAATGATGATCATGAAGAGCACCTGGAACGAGCGGGTAACTTCAAAGGCCAGTGCTTCTACCGACGCCGTGTACATGAAGGCCCAGACCGCGCCGGAAATGCCGATGAAAAACGAGGAGACGGCGAAGGCGGAGAGCTTTGCCGCCAGCGGGCGGATTCCGATGATCTCGGCAGCGATGTCCATGTCGCGGATAGCCATCCAGGCGCGGCCGAGGGCGCTGCGCACCAGGTTCTTGGCGACCAGCGCCAGCAGTGCTGTGAAGCAGAGCAGGAAGATGTACTTGTTCAGCGGCGTCGCCCGAATGCCGGTAATGTAGAAGTCGCCGAAGAGCGCCCGCGGCGGCGCGGTGATGACGCCGGCGGCACTGTGGTTCGTCCACCAGGGATTCTGGGTGAACATCCAGATCAGGAAGAACTGCGCCGCCAGGGTTGCGATCGCCAGATAGAAGCCCTTGATCCGCAGCGAGGGGAGGCCAAAGGCGATGCCTACCAGCGCCGTGCCGAAGCCCGCCAGCAGGAAGACCAACAGGATGTTGAGCTCTGGCATCGCCGTCGTCAGCTTGAAGGTGAAGAAGGCGCCGCAGGCCATGAAGCCGCCAGTGCCGAGGCTGACCTGTCCGCAGTAGCCGGTCAGGATGTTGAGGCCGATGGCCGCGATGGAGAAGACCAGGAAGGGCACCAGGATCGAGCTCAGCATGTAGTTGCTGGCGATGAAGGGCACCACCAGGAGCGCGAAAAGGAAGATCAGGATGACCCCGATCCGATCCTGGAGGATGGGGAAGATCGCCTGGTCCGAGACGTAGTCTGACTTGAACTGGCCGGCCTCGCGGTAAAGCATCGTCTCAGACCCTCTCGATGATCTTTTCGCCAAAGAGCCCCTGCGGCCGGACCAGCAGGAACAGCATGGCGAGCACGTAGGCGAACCAGTCCTGGATGGCGCTGCCGATGAAGGTGGAGAGGAAGACCTCCGCCACCTGCTCGCCGGCACCGATTATCAGGCCGCCGACGATGGCGCCGGGGATCGAGGTGAGGCCGCCGAGGATCAGGACGGGCAGGGCCTTCAGGGCGATCAGCGCCAGGGTGAACTGGACCCCCAGCTTGCTGCCCCAGATGACGCCGGTGACCAGCGCCACGAAACCAGCCACCGACCAGACGATGGCCCAGATGGTCTTCAAGGGGATGCCGACGGAAAGCGCCGCCTGGTGGTCGTCGGCCACAGCACGCAGCGCGCGGCCGATACGAGTTTTCTGGAAGAAGATCGCCAGCACCAGCACCAGGATGCCGCCGATCGCGGCCGCTACGATATCGAACTGATTGACCAGAATGCCACCCTCGAAAACGCTCTCCAGAATGAAGATCGGCGTGCGCGGAATGCCGATGTCGAGCTGCTTCACGTCAGAGCCCCAGAGGGTCTGCCCGAGCCCATCCAGGAAGTAGAAGATGCCGATGGTCGCCATGAAGAGGATGATGTGCGGCTGGTTGACCAGCGGCCGCAGCACCACCCGCTCGATCACCAGCGCCAGCACAACCATCACGCCAGCCGTGATCAGGAAGGCGAGGGTCCAGTGCAGCCCCCACTCGATCATGCCGACCATGGTGAGTGCGGCGAAGAGCACCATGGAGCCTTGAGCGAAGTTGAAGACGCTGGAGGCCTTGAAGATCAGCACGAAGCCGAGAGCCACCAAAGAGTACATCACGCCCTGAAGCGTGCCCCCGATCAGCACCTCCAGGTAATAGGCCCAGGTGAAGTAGAGACTGGGTTCGACCAGGCTGAGCAACTGGAACAGAAGGCCGAGGCCGATAACGACCGCGGGGACCGCGACCAGCCAGGTTAGAACGCGGGTGTTCATCGGGCTGCTATCTCCTGGGCGCTGTTGAGATCCCTGGCCGGCGGCAGCCTGCCCCGCCGCTCACTTACCACCCCGTCATCGCGAGGACGCGCAGCGTTCCCCCCATGGTCGATAGGGGCGATCCATGCGGAGGCGCGAGAGGCGCCTAGCGTTAGACCGCGGCGCCGGCCTACGGCCCGGTCTCGATATGTCTGCGGCCGCGGGCGGCCAGAGGCGCTTCCGCATGGATTGCCGCGTCGGCCTTCGGCCTCCTCGCAATGACGAATGAGAGTGGGAATCGCGCGTCGCCCATTGGCAGTTCCTCTCGGATCCGCCACAGCGTAGTGAAGGATCTCGAGCCGTTGGAGCGCGGACCCACGAGATCCTTCGCTGCGCTCAGGACGACGGCGGGGGGGTGAAGCTTCCCGCCGGGTCGGGCGGCCTTTCCATCGGCCTCGGGAACCAGGGGCAGGCTGCAACCGGACCTCCACTTTCATCCGCCTCTCAGTCACCGGCGCCCAGGTAGGCGCGGATGACCTCCTCGTTCGTGCGCACCTCGTCCGGCGGACCGTCCGCAAGCTTGCGGCCGTAGTCGAGCACGACGATCCGGTCAGAGATGTCCATCACCACCCCCATGTCATGCTCGATGAGGGCGATGGTGGTGCCGAACTCCTCGTTCACGTCGAGGATGAAGCGGCACATGTCTTCCTTCTCCTCGACATTCATGCCGGCCATGGGTTCGTCGAGCAGCAGCAGGTCCGGCTCCATGGCAAGCGCCCGGGCCAGCTCCACCCGCTTCTGCAGCCCATAGGGCAGGCGCCCGACGGGCGTCTTTCGGATCGCCTGGATTTCCAGGAAGTCGATGATGCGCTCGCAGAACTCCCGGTGACGCACCTCCTCCTTCAGGTTGGGGCCCCAGTAGATGGCCTGGAGCAGGAGGTTGGTGCGCATCTTCAGCAGCCGACCGGTCATGATGTTGTCGAGCGTGGACATGCCCTTGAAGAGCGCCACGTTCTGGAAGGTGCGGGCGATGCCCTGGCGGGCGGCATTATGGGGCCGCATCTTGCGGCGCGCCTGGCCCTTGTAAGTGATCGTGCCTTCCTGCGGGTGGTAGAAGCCGTTGATCACATTGAGCATCGAGGTCTTGCCGGCGCCGTTCGGGCCGATGATGGCGCGCACCTCGCCCTTGCGGATATCGAAGGAGATGTTGGTCAGGGCCTTCAAGCCGCCGAAGGAGAGGGAGATGTTCTTTACTTCCAGGAGAACTTCCCTGACGGCCGGGTCGCGAGTGCTGTCGGGGGAGGATGAGGCCGTCGGCTCTGCGGTGGCGAGCGCGTTCATTCCGCTGCCTCCCTGTGCACCGCCGTCTCAACCGGGAAGGTCTGCGCGTCGGCGATGGTCAGATCGCCATCCAGCCGTCCCTTTCGCCCATCCTCGAAGGTCACCTCGACCGAGGCATGAACGCGGGTACTACCGTCGTAGAGTGCATCAATGAGGTTGCCATAGCGCTCGTTGATGATGCGGCGGCGGACCTTCCGGGTGCGGGTCAGCTCCCCGTCGTCGGCATCCAGTTCCTTGTGCAGCACCAGGAAGCGGCGCACCTGGCAGCCGGCCAGCTTCGGATCCTGGGCGAGATCGCGGTTTACCTGCTCTATGTTCTCGCGGATTACCTCGTAAAGCTTTGGCAGGGCGGCCAGCTCCTGATAGCTGCCGTACTGGATGGAATTGCGTTCTGCCCAGTTCCCAACAGCGTCCATATCGATGTTGATGAAGGCGGTGGCGAAGGGGCGCTCGTGGCCAAAGACCACGGCTTCCTTGACGAAGGGAAAGAACTTCAACTTGTTCTCGACGTACTTGGGGGCAAAGAGGCTGCCGTCCTGCAGTTGGCCTACATCCTTTGCCCGGTCGATGATCTTGAGGTGCCCGGTCGCCTCATCGAAGAAGCCGGCATCCCCCGTTCGTACAAAGCCCTCTTTAGTCAGGGTCTCAGCGGTGTTCTCCTCGTCCTTGTAGTAGCCGAGGAACTGGCCCGGCGACTTGAAGAGAATCTCGCCGTTGTCCTCAATCCGGATTTCCACGTTGGGCATGACCGTCCCTACCGTCTCGGCGAAGATTTCGCCGTCGCGCTGGGCGGTGACGTAGAGGAAGGCTTCCGTCTGCCCGTAGAGCTGTTTCAGGTTGAGGCCGAGCGAGCGGTAGAAGGAAAAGAGGTCGGGGCCGATGGCTTCGCCCGCCGTGTAGGCCACGCGAATGTTGGAGAAGCCAAGGACGTTCTTCAGCGGCCCATAGACCAGCAGCTCTCCCAGGCCATAATGCAACCGGGCCAGGAACGGCACCTTCTCGCCGTTCAGGATCTTTTCGCCGTGCTTGCGGGCGACGCCAATAAAGTGGTGGAAGAGCTTTCGCTTCAGGCGGCCGGCATCTTCCATCCGGATCATCACGCGGGTCAGCAGATTTTCGAAGATCCGGGGTGGGGCGAAATAAAAGGTGGGGCCGATCTCCCGCAGATCCTCCTCAACCGTTGCTGCGCTCTCCGGACAGGCCATGCAGAAACCTGCCACCATGCTCTGGCCGTAGTTGAGGTAGTGGTCGCCGACCCAGGCGGGTGGCAGGTAGGCGAGGACCTGGTCCCGGTCGCTGAGCTTGTCGAAAGTCACTGTGTCGCGCAGCGCTCGGATGGAGGCGCCGGCCGCCAGGAGAGCGCCCTTTGAGCGACCTGTGGTGCCTGAGGTATAGAGAATGATCGAGGTGTCGCTGCCCTGGCCCTGTGCCACCTGTTGCTCGTAGAAGCCGGGGTGCGCCTTCTCGAAGTCACGGCCCTTCTGCTGCACCGTGTCGTAGTCGTGCAGGAAGGGCTGGAGATAGTTTCTCAGCCCACGCGGATCGTCGTAGACGATCTGTTCCAGGCTGGGGCAGCGGGCCTTGATCTCCAGCAGCTTGTCGACCTGCTCCTGGTCCTCGACCACGGCGAAGCGCGCCTCTGCGTGCCCCAGCACGTAGGCGAGTTCATCTGCCACCGCGTCCTGGTAGAGGGGAACCGGCGTGCAGCCAAGAGCCTGAGCCGCCGTCAGCGCCCAGTAGAGTCGGGGGCGGTTGTCACCGATGATCGCTACCTTGTCGCCTCGCTGCAGCCCCAGCTCGGCGAGCCCAGCGGCGAAGGCGCGCACTTCCTCCTGCACCTCCTTCCAGGTCCAGGTTTGCCAGATGCCATAATCTTTCTCGCGTATTGCCGGTCGATCCGGCCGAACCGCCGCGTGATGTGCCAGGAGCTTGGGAAAGGTATCCAGGTTATCCGGAGGAAGGGGTACGCCGCTCATCGTCTCCCCTTCTTCGGCCACAGAAGCTGCGCCGCCGAAGACATCTCCGACGGGCCTGATCGACAGGGCAGAGGTGGACAGGGCGCGAGCATGGCGCACGTCTCCAGTATGTAGCTCCCAGATC
>JAJUFM010000159.1 GCA_029265995.1 Rhodospirillaceae bacterium
GACCTCATCCTGCGCGGCGCCAACTTGCCGGACGGGCGCAGCGGTGTGGACATCGGGATCGCGGACGGCACGATCGCGGTGGTTCAGCCCGAATTGCAGGCCGAGGCGCGCGAAGAGCGGGATGTCTCCGGCAGACTGGTGACGCCGCCCTTCGTGGACGCGCACTTCCACATGGATTCCACACTTACCCTGGGGCAGCCACGGCTTAATCGTTCCGGCACGCTGCTCGAGGGCATCGCGCTCTGGGGCGAGTTGAAACCGCAGCTCACCCAGGAAGCGATCATGGAGCGAGCCCTTGCCTACTGCGACCTGGCGGTCGCCCGCGGCATGGGGGCGATCCGCAGCCACGTGGACGTCTGCGACGATCGCCTGCTGGCGGTCGAGGCGCTGCTCGAGGTGAAGCGGCGGGTGGCCCCCTACCTGACGCTGCAGCTCGTCGCCTTCCCCCAGGACGGTTTTCTCCGCAGCCCGACCGCGGAAGCCAACCTCCTGCGCGCGCTCGACATGGGGGTCGAGGTGGTCGGCGGCATCCCGCACTTCGAGCGGACGATGAGCGAGGGCGCGGCCTCGGTGAAGCGCCTCTGCGAGATCGCGGCGGAGCGCGGCCTCCTGGTCGACATGCACTGCGACGAGAGCGACGATCCCCACTCCCGCCACATCGAAAGCCTCGCCTATGAAACCCAGCGCCTGGGGCTGCAGGGACGGGTGACCGGCTCGCACCTCACCTCCATGCACTCCATGGACAACTACTACGTCTCCAAGCTGCTGCCCCTGATGGCGGAAGCGAAGCTGACGGCAATCGCCAATCCCTTGATCAACATCACCCTGCAGGGGCGCCACGACAGCTATCCCAAGCGCCGGGGCATGACCCGCGTGCCGGAACTGCTGGCCGCGGGGGTGCCGGTCGCCTTCGGCCACGACTGCTGCATGGATCCTTGGTACGCTCTCGGCTCGGCCGACCTGCTGGAGGTGGCCCACATGGGGGTGCACGTGGCGCAGATGACGAGCCTCGAGGGCATCGCCGCCTGCTTCCGCGCCGTCACCGAAACCCCGGCCAGGATCCTCCATCTCGAGGGCTATGGGCTGGAGCCGGGCTGCCGGGCCGACCTCGTGGTGCTGCAGGCGAGCGACCCGATGGAAGCGATCCGCCTCAAGGCCAATCGCCTTCTGGTCCTGCGCGCGGGCAAGACCATCGCCGAGACCCCGGCGCAGGTGACCCGCCTGCATCTGCCGGGACGGCCGGAGCAGGTGGTGGCAGAGCGGTGAAACCCATCGAAATCCTGGTCGACGCCGATGCCTGCCCGGTGAAGGAGGAGGTCTACCGCGTCGCCCGTCGCTACGGCCTTCCGGTGAAGGTGGTGGCCAACGCCTGGATCAATGTTCCGCAGGAAGAACTGATCGAACGGGTTCTCGTGGACGAAGGCTTCGATGCCGCCGACGACTGGATCGCGGAGCGGGCTCACTCTCGCGCCATCGTCATCACCAGCGACATTCCGCTCGCCAAGCGCTGCCTCGACGCCGGCGCGACGGTGATCGGCCCGACCGGCCGTCCCTTCACCGAGGCCTCCATCGGCAATGCCATGGCGTCGCGCGCCCTGATGGAGCACCTGCGCGCCATGGGCGAGATCACCGGCGGGCCGAAGCCCATGGACAAGCGCGCCCGCTCCACCTTCCTCTCGGCCCTCGACGAAGCCGTGGTCAAGCTCCGTCGCCAGCGCCCGCCGATCCCGCCGGCCAGGCAGTAGGCACCACGTTCCCTATCGTCATCGCGAGCCGCGGCAGCGGCGCGGCGACCCAGGGCTTGAGCCTCTGGATCGCTTCAGTCGCTTGCGCTCCTTCGCGATGACGCGGGCGTAATAATCCGCCGGCTACAACTCCCGCCAGGCTTCCGGCCTGCGCCCTTCCAGCAGCGCCGCCTCCCCGGCCAGGGCTTCCGCCATGAAGTCCATGAAGGCGCGGATGCGGGCGGTGCGGCGCAGGTCCTCGTGGGTGAGCAGCCAGAGATCCAGGGTGAAGCTGTCCGGAAGATCGCAGAGACGCTCGAGCAACGCTTCCCGATCGGCGATCCCGCAGGGCAAGGGCGCAAGCCCGACGCCGGCCGCGGCCGCGGCAAGGGCCGCAGCCACGGAGTTGACCCGATAGACGGACTGCACCCCTGGCAGGAACTCGCTGAATCGCCTCGCCAGTGCCGCATGCTCGCTGTCGAAGCCGATCCAGTCGTGCTTTTCCAACTCCTTCTGCGGCCTGCGCGCGCGGCACCCCCGCGCCCCATAGACCGCGAAGACGAGCCGCCCGACCCGTCGCCCCACGAGGCTTTCCGGTGGCTTATTGCCGATGCGCAGTGCTACGTCCGCTTCCCGCTTCGTGAGGTTCAGGGCGGCATTGGAGACTGAAACCTCCACCTCGATGCCGGGATAGTCCCGGCGAAAAGAGGCGAGGTGCCGTGGCAGGAGCCAGAGGGCGAGCATGTCGATGGTGGTGAGGCGCAGGGATCCGCTCAGCCGCAAATCCTGCCCCCGCAACTGGCGCCCGACGGCAAGTATCTCTTCCTCTATCCGCTGGGCGGCCTCACGCAATTCCTCGCCGGCCGGCGTCAGTAGATAGCCGCTGGGCAGGCGCTCGAAGAGCCTGACGCCCAGCAACTCCTCGAAGGCTCCGACGCGGCGAAAGACGGTAGAGTGGTTCACCCCCAGGCTGCGGGCCGCCCCGGAGAGCGAACCGGCCCTGGCAACCGCGAGAAAGACCCTCAGGTCATCCCAGTTCTGCGCCTGTGCATCCATGCAATGTCCACTTTCGTAATTCACTAATTTCTTTGCGCCACCGAACAATCCATCTGTCAAGCAACGAAGTTTCCGGAACGAAAGGAAGACGTGATGACGAAAACCATAATCCGCACAACCCTGCGCAGCGACGAGCTCTCCTGCCCTTCCTGTGTGCCCAAGATCGAAAAGGCACTGCGAGCGCTTCCCGGTGTCGAGCAGGCGGAGGTCCGCTTCAACACCGGCCGCATCCTGATTTCTCACGATCCGGAAAGGGCACCGCTGGAGGCCCTGATCCAAGCCGTGGCGGAAAGCGGCTACAGCGCTCGCCCCGCCTCCTTCTAGGCCTCGCCAGGCCGCTCGAACTGCCTGCCCCCAAGGAAGAAGGGCAGGCAAAGCTTGAGGAGAGACCGATGCTATCGACAGTAACAAGAGGCTTGAAGCATCCGGCCACGCGCCGGATGTGGATTACCGCGGGCAGTGCCGGCCTCATCCTGCTGGCGCTCTTCTCCAACTACGTTCTTGAGTGGAACGGCGGTTGGATCATTTTCATGGTCCTGGCCTGGCTGCTCGCCGGACAGGAAATCGCGATCCGCGCCTGGCAGGCGCTCCGCCTGCGCCATCTCAGCATCGAGATGCTGGTGACCCTTGCCGCCGCGGGTGCCATCGCCATCGGCGAGTACTGGGAAGCGGCCGCCGTCACCTTCCTCTTCATGCTGGGCGCCTGGCTGGAGGGGCGCACGATGCGCCACACCCGGGGTGCCTTGAAAGCCCTGGTGGAGGCTGCGCCTTCCATGGCCACGGTGCTGCGGAACGGCGAGGCCCTCGAAGTTCCGGCCGATAGCGTCGAGCGCGGCGAGATCGTGCTGGTCAAGGCCGGCCAGCGCATCCCCGTCGACGGCGAAGTCATCGAAGGCGCGGCCGCGGTCAATGAGGCGGCCATCTCCGGCGAGCCGATTCCCGCGGAAAAGGCTCCGGGCGCCAGGGTTCATGCGGGGACATTGGCCGAAAACGGCCTGCTGCAGATCCGGGCCACCGGTGTGGGAGCCGATACGACCCTCGCCAAGATCATCCATCGGGTCGAGGAGGCACAGGAGGAGAAGGCACCCAGCCAGCGCATGATCGAAAGCTTTGCGCGCTGGTACACCCCCGCCATCTTCGGCCTTGGGATCGCGGCCTTTGCCTTCACCGGCGACATCCGGCTCGCCCTCACGCTGCTGGTGGTCGGCTGCCCGGGCGCCCTGGTCATCTCGACCCCCGTCTCCATCGTCGCCGGCATCGGTCGTGCGGCGCGCAGCGGGATCCTGATCAAGGGCGGTCAACATCTCGAAAGCGCGGGACGCATCACCGCCCTGGCGCTCGACAAGACCGGGACCCTGACGGAAGGACGGCCGCAGCTGGCGGAGGTGGTCGCCCTTGAAGGGGCAAGCCAGGAGGATGTCCTGCGCTGGGCCGCGATTGCGGAAGTCGGTTCGGATCACCCCCTGGGCCGGCCGATCATTGAGGCTGCCGAGAGGGCGGGTCCGGTGCCGAGACCGTACCAACTCGAGGAAATCGCCGGAATGGGCCTCTTGGTCCGGCACGAGGGAGGGCAGATTGCCGCCGGCAACCGCCGCCTCATGGAAAAGCTCGGCGTTGCTTTCAGCGAGGCCGCCGAAGCAGCCCTGCACGGACTGCTCGAGCGTGGCACCACGCCGGTTCTGGTGGCGCACGACGGCAAACTCGTCGGCATGCTGGGACTGCTCGACATGGCTCGCCCCAGTGCCAGAGCGATGATCCAGGGGCTGCACGAGGCTGGCATCAAGCGCGTCGTCATGCTGACCGGCGACCAGCCGCAGGCAGCTCGGGCCATCGCCGCGGAGCTGGGGATCGACAAAGTCCGCGGCGGGCTCTTGCCGGACGACAAGCTAGAGCACATCCGCAGGCTGCAGAAGCAGGGCTTCAAGGTCGCCATGATCGGAGACGGCATCAATGATGCCCCGGCCCTCGCCACAGCGGACACCAGCATTGCGATGGGTGCGGCCGGCAGCGATCTGGCCATCGAGACGGCGGACATCGCGCTGATGACCAACGACCTGGGCAAGGTCAACGAGGCGATCGAGATCGCCCGGGCGACCCTGCGCAACATGCGACAGAACCTGGTGATCGCCCTCGCCACGGTCGCCGGGCTCCTCATCGGCGTCTTCGCCGGCGAGGTCCACATGGCTGGCGGCATGCTGATCCACCAGCTCTCGGTGCTCCTCGTCATCCTCAACGGCATGCGCCTGATGCGGCGACCGGGCGTCA
>JAJUFM010000068.1 GCA_029265995.1 Rhodospirillaceae bacterium
CGCCGGGTCTGCTTGGCGTCCTTCGACGCCTTCGCCAGGCTCCGCAGTTGAGCCCCATCAAAGTCCTCTCGAAGCCGAATCGGCGCGGCCATGGCAAACCTCCTCTGTTCGCCACCGTGAATCACAAATCGCTCAGAAGGGAAACCGTCGATCGAGAGCCCTACTCACAGGCCGCTGGTATGAGTACCGTTCTGATCGCTTGCGCGGACTGATTGACAGCCTGCCACTAGTTAGCCAGTTGCAGTGGAAAGTATTGCGGCAGAAATAATCGCATATTAGAGGTAATGAAAAACTACCAACTGTACTTCGAGTTATAGCAGTAAGAAACTTCTTTGCATATTGCGGCTACTAAAGATTGCGGTATGGATCTTCAGCACGTTTATCGACGCAGCGCGCGCCTTGCTCATGGAGCAGATGCTGTGTCGGGGCGGGGGGAGGCAACGAACTCCGCTTTTAGTTGCCAGGGTGCCGCAAGCTGAGAGCATGCACTTCACCGAGTCTGGCAGCTCGTCGCACATGAGGGCGAGCTGAGGGGGGATGGGCTCATCCGCAGGAGGATACGGGCCCTATGCAGATAGCCTTCGAGACCGTGAGCGTGGTTGGTCTCGGCTACATCGGTTTGCCGACGGCGGCCGTGATGGCGTCACGTGGACTGAACGTGATCGGGGTGGAGGTCAGTCTCCGCGCCGTGGGGTCGATCAACTCAGGAAGGGCACATTTTTTTGAACCCGAACTGGATGCCCTGGTGAAAAAGGCCGTGGATGAGGGACGGCTCCGCGCCGTGACACGTCCCGAGCCGGCCGAAGCCTTCATTATCGCTGTGCCAACTCCGGTCGATCGCGATCATTCGCCGGACCTTAGTTACGTAGAAGCGGCTGGAACCTCGATTGCTCCCGTCCTCCGGAGGGGTAATCTTATCATTCTGGAGTCCACGTCCCCGGTGGGAACCACCGAGATGTTGGCACGCAGGCTAGCAGCACTGCGACCTGATCTGAAGTTTCCGCTCGGGCAGGAGAGCGAGCCCGACATCCTCATGGCTTACTGCCCCGAACGGATTATCCCCGGGCAGATGATCACTGAGCTTATCCATAATGATCGCATTCTCGGAGGACTGACCCCTCGCTCGGCCAAAGCGGCTGCCGCGCTCTATAGCAGCTTTGTACAGGGGCAGCTTGTTCCTACATCCGGTCGCACCGCCGAGATGGTGAAACTAAGCGAAAATGCCTTTCGCGATGTAAACATCGCCTTTGCCAACGAACTCTCGAAAATTTGTGATCGCTTCGGCATCGATCCTTGGGAGGTAATAGAACTCGCAAATCACCATCCGCGTGTTGCCATCTTGAAGCCCGGTCCCGGCGTCGGCGGCCACTGCATCGCGGTAGATCCCTGGTTCATCATACATGCGGCTGAAGATCTTTCGCCGCTGATGCAAGCGGCGCGGCAGGTGAACGACAGCAAGCCGCCGTACGTTGTGGAGCGGGTGCGCGCCATGACCAGATCTTGTGATCGCATCGCTTGCCTTGGCCTTGCCTATAAGGCTGATACCGACGATTTGCGGGAAAGCCCAGCGGTCCAGGTGGCGACTGCGCTCGCCCTCGACCGGGCCGGTGAGCTTTTAGTGGTGGAGCCCAACCAGACTCAGCTTCCTGAAGTTCTTAGCGAACTGGGGGCTCGGCAAGTTGAGTTGGAGCAGGCACTTGCCGAAGCCGACGTCCTGGTCCTTCTGGTTGATCATCGGCAGTTCCGAAATTTGGACCCCGCGGCTTTGAGTGGAAAACGCGTCTATGATGCGAGAGGAATTTGGCCGCGTTACCGGTCGGTTCGACCGGAGGAGGCCAGGCTCACCTTGCGAGCGGTCTCATGATTGAGTCTCGGTTTCCGGGCGCGGCTCAGGCAAACGGTTGGCCGGCGACAGCCTTTATTACCTTCACCGGCGTTTCTCTTCAGGATCAGACTGTACCGCCAAGTTTGTCTGCCCGGATGGATGTTAACCAACGGGCAGTTGAACCGAGTGGAAGCGAAGCTTCGATCGCATCCGTCGGGATGGGAGGGGCCGACGTTCCCTGCGTCTGCGCCCGTGAAACTGACCTTTTCCTCCGGATGAGGCTCGAGGGAGTGCACGAGGATCGTGCTACCTCGCAAGCTTCCGGAGTTAAGGAAGCGCTGCGTGCAGAAACCCGCTTGCTGAAGCGCCGTTTGGCGCAGGAGATAAAGGCCCGCAAAAACTTGGAGAGTCGTCTTCTACAGGAGGTCGAACGCAGGGAGCGGCGCGTCAAGGAGCATTTGTCCTATCGACTTGGCAAGGAGATCGTTGAAGCTGGGCATTCGCCTTTGAAGTGGCTGAAGCTCCCCGGGCGTCTGATCAGAGTTTACGACGACTTCAGAAAGAAGAAGGCAGACGCTCCCTTACGTAAGCAGAATTCACAACTCAGGAAGAAGCCGTCACGCACCGATAGCCAGCGCGCGGCAGCCGTGCTGGAAGCCTTCAAAGGAGGCGGTGCTGCCGGCGTGATTGCTTCGGCTGAGCGGGAGGTGAAGTCGGGAAAACCAGGCGTCCCTGCAGTGCTCCTTGAGTATTCCAAGCTTCTGCGAAGCGAGGATCATCAGGCCGTAGCTGCGGAACTCACAAGCGTTGCGTACGGTCTTGAGAAGAACAGCGCCACGATGCGAGCCCTGTACTGGGTTCTTATACGGCAAGGCGATTTCAGGAAGGTGGGTCAGCTTATTCGCGAAGTAGAAGAGTTGCAGCAACAACATGCCTCGCCCGGGCTGCAGCGATGGCTTGAGGATCTTCGCTCGACGGCCGTCTATAACGTCAGGATTGTAGAAGAACTAGGAAATCCGCGCGCTCCTCGCTTCGACATGGTGCGGAACCGGATTGTCTATGTCCTCCACAACAGCGTGCCCTTTTCTTCCGGCGGTTACGCAACCCGATCTCACGGGGTGGCTACGGCGCTCAGGGCACAGGGATGGGATGTTGTCGCCGTGCTGCGGCCCGGCTTTCCCCGTGACCTCGACGTCGTTCCTGAGGAGCGATCTGATGCCTTCTCGCGGGATGTCGATGGCATTCGCTACCACTTTGCTGGCAGCCCTATGCGAACCCATTATTCGAAGTACGACTATATGCTTCGGGCCGCCGAACATTTGGAAATCTGTTTTGCTGAGCTAAAGCCGGAACTAGTGGTAGCGGCTTCGGCGCATTTCAGTGCGCTTCCGGCACTTATAGCGGCGCGGCGGCTTGGCCTGCCCTTCGTCTACGAGGTGCGCGGCTTTTGGGAAATTACACGCTTATCTCGTAAGCCCAGCCGTAAAGACACGATCTACCACCGGGTAGAAACCTTTCTCGAGGCATTCGCCGCCCAGGAAGCAGACCTCGTTTTTACCCTGACCGAAGCCATGAGAGAGGAGCTTCTGGCGCGCAACGTTCATACGCCCATCCGGCTAGCCCCAAATTCATGTGATCCAAATAGATTCGTTCCTCGGCCGCGCGACCAGGAGCTAGCGGAACAGCTGAATATTCCCGATGGTGTGCATGTAATCGGCTACGTCGGAACCTTTGTGGATTATGAAGGGCTGGAGTATCTGGCCGATGCTTGCTCTCTCCTGCACGCGCGCCACCGGGACTTTCGTCTCCTGTTGGTGGGCAATGAGAACACTTCCGGACAAGAACGCGGTACGATAAGCCATGCGATCAGCAGCATCGCAGAGGGTGCGGGCTTTGCGGACAAGCTCATAATGCCAGGCCGCGTGCCGCACGAAATGGTAGAGCGTTACTATTCCCTCGTGGACATAGCGGCCTTTCCGAGGCGTGGCTGGCCCGTTACGGAAATGGTTTCTCCTATAAAACCTCTGGAGGCCCTCAGCATGGAGAAGGCGGTGGTCGCGTCCAACGTTCGCGCGTTGAGCGAAATGATCATTGATGGAGAAACAGGCCTGCTGTTCCGAAAGGAGGATGTTGCGGATCTCGCGGAAAAGCTCGAGTACCTAATCGCCAGGCGACAGGAAGTCAGCCGCTTGGGCAGCGCAGCCCGGCGATGGGTCATAGAGAACCGGAGGTGGGAGAAGACGGCCGCGCAGATGTCAGAGGGACTGAAGACCGTACGTCACCACAGTCTCGAGAGCAGAAGCGCATGATGGAAAACTGCTCGGCGGTTCTCCTCGACGGGATCAAGTTGTCGCCGCCAGTTCGGGCCGAATACGATCACTTTTTCAACATGGAAAAAGCCGGGCATCTCGCCCGTCGGCGCGACTACGCACGGTGGCAGTACGTCCTGGATCGCCTTGCCGAGGGTTCCTCGCTTCTAGACGTGGGGGTTGGTGCTGGGCAGCTGATTCGTGCTGCACAGCGATCAAGACGGTTCAGAAAAGTCGAGGGGCTCGACATCAAGAAGCACTCGAAGTTTTTCAATCTTCCTGACGACCCCGTCAAAATGACTTATGCAGATGCTGCTGACATGCCCTTCGAACCGAAGTCGTTCGATTATGTCTTAGCCCTCGAAATGATCGAGCACCTTCCCACGGATGCAATGAGCAAAGTTGTGACGGAGCTGCGCAGAGTGGCTGCAAAAGCGGTCGTGATCAGCGTGCCCTATTGCGAAAAGCAGCCTTTGCCCAGATACCATAAGCAAAGATTCACCTTTAGTCGCCTCCGGCGTCTCTTTCCCACTGCGAACATAACCTTGTGCGTCGAGAAAAGAATGGTGCCTTGGGTATGTGTAGAGGAACTGCAAGGCGAAGGGGCCCAACGGACGGGCTCAGGTCAGGAGTGAACGGCTTGCGGCGATCTGCTACTGCTTCTCTTCTCTGAGCGGATCAAGTCAGAAAGAGATGAGAAGCGCCATGGAGGAGACATCGGCCCGCGGGAATTTGCGGATCAACGGTGAGCGGCTGTGGGATAGCCTGATGGAGATGGCGAAGGTAGGCGCCACGGATAAGGGCGGGAACTGCCGGCTCGCTTTGACCGATCTGGATCGGGAGGGGCGGGATCTCTTTGTTCGCTGGTGCGAAGAAGCGGGCTGCACGATCCGGATCGACAAAATGGGCAATATCTTCGCGCGGAGGGAGGGTCGCAACGAGGCCTTGCCGCCGGTGATGACCGGGAGTCATCTAGATACCCAACCCACGGGTGGACGTTTTGACGGCGTCTATGGTGTGCTCGCCGGCCTTGAGGTGGTGCGCAGTCTCAATGACCTGAACTACGAGACGGAGCATCCCATCGAGGTAGTGGTCTGGACGAATGAGGAGGGTTCGCGCTTCCCCCCGGCCATGGTGTCATCAGGAGTATTTGCTGGCGTTTTCGACCTGGAGTACGGCTTGAGCCGGCAGGATTCCGAGGGACGCACGATTGGCGAAGAATTGGAGCGCATCGGCTATGCGGGCGAGGAGGTGGTCGGCAAACCCGTTCACGCCTTCTTCGAAGTACACATTGAACAGGGACCGATCCTCGAGGCCGAGGAAAAAACCGTCGGGGTAGTCACCGATGCCCACGGCGTCCGCTGGTACGAGATCGCGGTGACAGGGCAGGAATCCCATGCTGGCCCCACGCCCATGGATCGGCGGCGCGATGCCTTGGTCGGAGCCGCCCGTATGGTGGATCTGGTCAATCGTATCGGGCTTGAGGGGGCGCCCAGCGCCTGCGCGACAGTCGGGATGCTCGACGTCTACCCTAATTCGCGCAACGTGATCCCGGGCCGGGTCAACTTCACGGTGGACTTTCGACATCCGGACGAAGAGGTGCTCGACTCCCTGGAGCGGAAACTCTACAGCGGCATCGAGCAGATAGCGGCGGCTCTTTCCCTGGAGACCCAAGCGGAGCGCATCTTCTGTTACGCCCCGGTTCACTTCGACGACGAATGCATCAGCATTGTGCGACAGGCTACTGAGTCACTGGGCTACAGCCACCGCGACATGATTTCCGGCGCCGGCCACGATGCCTGCTACCTTTCCAAGGTTGCACCTACCTCCATGATTTTCGTGCCCTGTATCGGTGGCATCAGCCACAACGAGATAGAGGATGCCAAGCCGGAATGGATTACGGCTGGCGCCAACGTGTTGCTGCGGGCTGTCCTCGAGAAGGCTGGACGGCCGGCTTGATCCGCCAGCTTTGAAGTCCGCGATATCGGCGAGGTGGGCGTGATCGGAAGGGGGGAGAAGCGACTGAGGTAGAAAAGCCGGGCTAGAGCACCATCATGACCCAGAGGCCTGCAGCGCTGGCAACCAGGCCGGCAAGCAGGCTTCGCGCGGCGATTTCGCGCCAACGAGGGCGGCTTCTCCTCCCTGAATTGACGGTGTCTCGCGTGAGCGCGTTGAGCGATTCAGATCCTGCGGCGTCCATGCGCCATCTCTCCCGGCAGTTTCAGTTGGGATGCCGGTAGAGCGCCCGCGCCGGCAAGTCAACGAAAACCGGCATCTTGCGACCCCGCGCCTCAGACCCGCTCCCCGCTCCCCGCTATCTTTGAGAAAGAGCGGCTCTGCTCAATAGCTGAGCGGGTAGGTCACCTCCGGCGAGTAGATGGCGCCGGAAGGTTGAAGGTGGCTGGAGAAGAGGGTGAAGGAATCGATCTGGATCGGACCGATGCGTAGCAAGGAGTGACCGGTCAAAAACTGCTCAAGCTTTGGCCCGTTCTCGATCCGGCCTCGCGCGAGGGTGACATGCGGCTTGAACTTGCGACGCTCGGGGGGAAGGCCAGCCCGGATCGCTGCCTGCTCAACTTTAGCTTGAAGTCGCGCCAGGGCGTCGTTGGTTTCGATTCCGGCCCACAGGGCGGTAATGGTGCGCTTGCCCTCGGTAAATGCGCCGAGCCCGGAGAGGATCAGTTCGAAAGGGGGCGCATCCACTTGATGCAGGGCGTCGTCTATGTCGCGCGCGAGCCCATTATCCACTTCTCCCAGGAAGCGAAGGGTAAGATGGAGATTTTCCGGCGCCACCCAGCGCGCCCCGGGCACGCCGCCGCCCAAGCTGGAAAGGCGTTCTCGCACCTCATCGGGCAGACTGAGAGCGATAAACAAGCGGCGCATGGCACGACGCTCCCATAGTTTACTCTACCACCCCGGTGGTAGCAGGAAGTCGCAGGCATTCAAAGCCAGCGGCCCAAACGACTTCCTGCCGCCGGCAAAGAGACTCCCGGCTTTCTCTGCGCGGGTTAGGGGCAGGGATAGGTGAACTGATGATGGATCTTCTCGATCTCCTCCAGCACATCGGCGGAGAGGGTGATCGACAGCGAATCGATAGCAGTCTTCAGCTGTTCCAGGGTCGTAGCGCCGACGATGGAAGAGGTAAGGAAAGGCCGTGAGAGGACAAAGGCATGCGCCATCTGAGCCGGGTCGAGGCCGTGGTCTCTCGCCAGCGACACATAGCGACGGACAGCCTCTTCACCCTGTGGAGTGAAGTAGCGCTTGTTGTCCGGGAAAACGGTCATGCGCGCGCCCGCTGGACGTTGCCCGTCAAGATATTTTCCCGATAGCGCGCCCGCAGCGATCGGAGCGTAAGCGAGAAGGCCCACTTTTTCCCGATGGGCAATTTCAGCCAGTCCTACCTCAAAGGTCCGATTGAGGAGGCTGTAGGGGTTCTGGATCGAAACGAGGCGAGGCCCGATGCCTTGATCGGCAAGCTGCAAGAACTTCATGACGCCCCAGGGCGTCTCATTCGAGACGCCGATGTGCCGGATCTTGCCGCTCTGTACGATATCTGCCAGCACCGATAGCACTTCTTCCAGCGGCGTCCACTCGGGCTCATCGGCACTGGGGCGATAGCCAAGTTTGCCGAAGGTGTTTACGTTCCGCTCTGGCCAGTGAAGCTGGTAGAGGTCGATGTAATCGGTTTTCAGCCGGCGGAGGCTGTCATCCACAGCCTGGATCAAGTGCGTACGGTTGAACTTCGGGTAGCCGTCGCGCACGTGGCGAAAGCGATCGCCGGGGCCGACGGCCTTTGTCGCCAGCACGATCCTGTCCCGACCCCCACGGCTCGCAAACCACTCTCCAATGATCTCTTCCGTGCGCCCATAGGTCTCAGCCGTGGGCGCGATGGGATACATTTCTGCCGTATCCCAGAAAAAGATTCCGCGGTCGAGGGCGTAGTCCATCTGGGCCAGGCCATCCTCAAGCGTATTCTGTCGCCCCCAGGTCATGGTTCCCAGGCAAACAAGGCTGACATCCAGGTCGGTGCGGCCGAGGCGGCGAAGCTCCATGGTTCCGGCTCCGTAGGTGAATGAGGTTGTTGACGAGGCGGTAGGGCCTCAGGACGGGAATGCAGGCTATCGGTATAGCGGTAGAGCTGCCGGTTGCAAAACTCTCCCTTGGCGGAGGGCCGGTCTTACCAGCCGCTACGCGCCTGGGTCAGCTTTCCGTGTCGGGCCCGTCTGCGGCCCGAGTCAGCAGCTCCTCCACCGTGGGAAGGATGCTCGCGACAATGGTAGATACGCCGGCACTGTTCGGATGCATACCATCAGATTGGTTGAGTTCCGGATCGGCGGCCACGCCCTCCAGAAAAAAGGGATAAAAGAGGAGATCGTGTTCTGCTGCCAGGCGCGGGAAGAGGCTATCAAACTCTGCCGCATACTCGGCGCCCATGTTGCGCGGCGCCATCATACCCGCCAGAAGGGTTGGGAGGTCCGCGTCCTCAAGGTCTGAAAGCAGGCTGGAGAGGTTGGCATAGGTCTCTGCAGGCTCAATCCCCCGCAAAGCATCGTTTGCGCCCAACACGACGATTATCGCGTGCGGGTCATCGATCAGAGCCCAGTTCAGACGGGCAAGGCCCGCCGCAGAGGTGTCGCCCGAATTGCCGCCATTGATAACCTGAACCTGATGTCCTCGCTCGCGAAGGGCAGCTTCAAGCTGAGCAGGAAAGGTGTCCTGCTCATCCAGGCCATAGCCATGGACCAGGGAATCGCCAAAAGCCAATAGTCTAACTTCGCTTGCCTGCGCAGCCAAACTGCCGCTGGTGCCCAAAGCGCAGAGGATCAGCAGGAAGCAGCACCGCCTAAGGCCTCCGAAGCGTAGCGAAGGGAGGAAAGATCGCATGGGCCTGGGGTCTCCTGAGATAGATTTCGGTCAGAGGCTGCGCCCCTCCTTCGCAGAGGTGGGGGCGGTTCTGAGGTGATCAACCGACAGCTTCTCGTTGATCCCCCAGTGTCCTCTCCCAATATTTCCGCAGTGAATTACGCGAAAGGGTGTATCTGCATGCTATCTGCTGCCGGCGACGCGCGGACGAGCCCGATGATCGAACTTAGCGATCTACGCCTGACTTACCGCTCCGGCGCCGGCCCTGTCGAGGTCCTGCGAGGCATCGATCTGCGCATTGGTGCTGCCGAAACAGTTTCCCTGGTGGGGCCATCGGGATCGGGAAAAACCTCCATGTTGATGGTCATCGCAGGCCTGGAGCAGGCGACGAGCGGCCAGGTGTGTGTGGCTGGCTCGGACCTGAACCGCATGAGTGAGGATGAGCTGGCGACCTTTCGGCGCGATTCCGTTGGCATTGTCTTCCAGGACTTCCATCTCATCCCGACCATGACGGCTCTCGAGAATGTTGCGGTCCCTCTCGAATTCGCCGGACGGGACGACGCTTTCGTTCGTGCAGCGAGAGTTCTCGAGCAGGTTGGGCTGGGCCATCGGTTGGAACACTATCCTCGACAGCTGTCCGGTGGGGAACAGCAGCGAGTGGCTTTGGCACGGGCCTTTGCTCCAGAGCCCAGGCTTCTTCTCGCCGATGAACCGACAGGGAACCTGGATCAAGAAACAGGGGCGCGTGTCGTAGAGCAGCTCTTCGCATTACAGCAAGCGCACGACACGACCCTTTTGCTCATCACACACGATGCGCAGTTAGCACGCCGCTGCAGCAGAATCGTTCGTATCGGCGACGGCGTGATCATCGACGATGTGCTGCCATTCGCAGAAGTGGAAGAAGCAGAAGCCGGAACGGGCATGCCGAGGTGACAGAAGCAGCGCTAACCCGTAGCAGGCGCCGAGTAGCATCTCCCGGGGCGCCGATCCTGGCCTTGGCATGGCGGTTAGCCCGGCGTGAACTGCGCGGAGGAGTGCGCGGCTTTCGCGTCTTCCTGCTTTGCCTGCTGCTGGGAGTGGGGGCCATTGCCGCCGTGGGCTCCATTTCCGGAGCAATGCTGGGCGGATTGGAAAGCAATGGCCGCGCACTCCTCGGCGGCGATGTGGAAATAAGCCTGATTCACCGACCGGCCGCTCCCGAACAGCAGCGGTGGCTGGCGGAAAACAGCACACGCTTCTCGCGCGCGGCGGATATGCGTGCGATGGCGCGTGCCGTAACCGCAGAAAGGAACCGCCGCCTGGTCGAACTGAAGGCGGTGGACTCGGCCTACCCCTTGCACGGGGAGGTGGTTACGGACACGCCATTTTCGGATTCTCTGCCGCTTGGAGAAATGGAGGGGCGTTGGGGTGCCCTTGTGGATCCGTCCTTGTTATCGCGATTGGACATCGCGGTGGGGGATGAGGTTCACATAGGGGACCTCGCTTACGAGGTGCGCGGAACCATCTCGGGCGAGCCCGACCGCGCTGCTCAAGTCTTTACCCTCGGACCGCGGGTGCTGGTGCATATGGACAGCCTTCCGGCGACTGGCCTTGAGCAGCCTGGATCGCTGATCTCCTACCAGTACCGGATCGACCTTCCGCCTGAGCAGTCACCGGATGGGTGGCGCGCGCGCCTGGAGGAGGCTTTTCCTGACGCAGGCTGGCGCGTGCGCGACATCAACCGCGCGGCGCCTGGTGTTGACCGCTTTATCGTTCAGGTCACCCTCTTCATGACCCTGGTGGGCTTGACGGCGCTCTTGGTCGGCGGAGTAGGGATTGCCAATGCCGTACGCTCCTTCCTGGATCAGCGGCGTAACACCATCGCCACGCTCAAATGTCTGGGAGCTTCGAGCCGACTGATCTTCGCTACCTACCTCTGTCAGATCCTCCTGCTGTCCTTGCTCGGCATAGGTGGGGGGATTCTATTAGGTGCGCTTGCGCCCCTGGTGGCGGGCCCCCTCCTGGCCGAGCGGCTCAATTTCAGTTTGCAACAGGGTCTAAAGCTCAAGGCGCTCGGTTTGGCGGGACTCTTCGGGCTGCTGACGACCTTTGTTTTCACGCTTTGGCCACTAGCTCGGGCTCAGGCGGTGCCGGCGGGCAGCCTTTTCCGCGAGGTGGTCGAGGGAGCGGCGGCCCGGCCGCCACGCTGGGCAGTCATTACCTTGGTGCTCAGCGGCTTGCTGCTGGTCGCTCTTGCTGTGGTGGGAACCGACGGGGGGCGCGTTTCCTTCGCCTTTGTCATCGGTGCGCTGCTGGCGCTGCTGCTCTTCAAGCTGGCTGCCTCAGGAATTGCCGCTTTAGCGCGCGCCTTGCCGAGGCCGCGTCGGCCAGCACTCAGGCTTGCCCTCTCTAACCTACACCGTCCGGGCGCGACCACGGGAAGCGTGGTTACCTCTCTCGGGCTCGGTTTGACGGTGCTTGTTAGCATCGCCTTAATCGAAGGGAACCTGCGCAATCAGGTCGTGGAGCAGATGCCCGAGGAAGCGCCTGGCTTCTACTTCATTGACATTCAACCGGATCAGGTCGAGCAATTTGATGCCCTGGTAAATCAGCACCCAGGCGTGGAGGAGATGGAGCGGGTGCCGATGCTGCGCGGACGCATTACCCGCGTGAATGGCGTGCGTCCGCAGGACATGGATCTCGATCCAGATGTAACCTGGGTGTTCCGTGGTGATCGTGGGGTAACCTGGTCTGCCGAACCTCCGCCGGGAGCAAGGATTACTGCGGGGGAGTGGTGGCCCGCCGATTATTCGGGCCCACCCTTGATCAGCTTGGAGGCCAGGATTGCGGAGCAGGTCGGCATCGGCCCGGGGGACAAGCTGACGGTCAACATTCTGGGCCGGGATATAGAGGCGGAGATTGCCAATCTGCGGCCCGTCGATTGGGCGGAATTGGCCATCAACTTTGTCATGGTCTTTTCGCCGGGGTTGGTTGAAGGCGCTCCGCAAACCCACCTGGCGACGGTCACTCTGGCCCCGGAGCAGGAAGATTCGCTTGAGCGCGTGATTTCCGACACCTTTCCCAACGTTTCCGCGGTCAGGGTCAAGGAGGCACTGGCGAGTGTTGCTGCGATGCTGCGCGCTATCGCGACGGCGGTGACGGCCACCGCTTCGGTAACCGTTGTGGCGGGGCTGCTTGTTCTCGCTGGGGCGGTGGCAGCCGGACAGCGCCGGCGCGTCTATGATGCCGTGGTCTTGAAGGTGCTCGGCGCGCGGCGTCGCGATGTGCTGCGGGCCTTCCTGCTGGAGTTCGGCCTGATCGGCCTGATCGCCTCTCTACTAGCGATCGTTTTCGGCAGCATCGCAGCCTGGGCCGTACTTACCACAATCATGCGGGTGGAACGGGTCACCTTTCTGATTTGGCCTGTAGCAATCACCACCCTTTTGGCTGTTGCAGTCACAATACTTTTCGGGTTTGGCGGGACGTGGCGGGCGTTGCAACAAAAGGCAGCTCCCTTACTCCGAAACGATTAGCCAAAAGTTGTACTGCGGCTTGAAGAAAAGCCCGGGGAAGCGAGCGGTTTCTGTTGACCACCCATCAACAATCCCCCATATCTGAAGCGAGTTTTCATACGGATTTTTCAAAGCGAGGAGTGCCATGGCGTTCGGTCCTAACCGCACCAGGTACATGACGGGCAGCGAAGCCCAGGTTGCGCAGCTTGATGAGGGCCTGCGCAGCTACATGCTGCGCGTTTATAACTATATGGGTCTCGGCGTCGCTTTCACCGGCGCCATAGCGATGATGGTCGCATCGAACGAGGCGCTGGTTCAGGGCGTCGCGTCAATGTTCTGGCTGTTCTTCATCGGCATCCTCGGGCTGGGTTTCCTGGCGCCGCGCATCATGACGACCAAGTCGACGGGCGCTGCCCAGATCTGCTTCTGGGTCTACGCCGGCCTTTGGGGCGCGCTGCTGGGCCCGATGATGTACGCCTACGCTGCAATCGACCCGATGCTGATTGCACGCGCCTTCTTCATCACTGCGGGCACCTTTGCCGGCATGAGCCTGCTGGGCTATACCACGAAGAAGAATCTGGCGCCGATGGGTGCCTTCCTGGCGATGGCGACCATCGGTATCCTGATCGCCCTGCTGATCAACGCCTTCTTCATCCAGGACAGCGGCTTCCAGCTTCTCCTGTCGATTGTTGTGGTGCTGGTCTTCTCCGGTCTGACTGCCTATGAGACGCAGCAAATCAAGAACATGTACATTGAGACGGACGGTGCGGATGTCGCCACGAAGAAGGCGATTTTCGGGGCCTTCATGCTCTATGGCTCCTTCATCACGCTGTTTATCTACATCCTGCACATCCTTGGGATGATGCGCGAATAGCAGCTCGCACTGATCAGCTGCCAAGCCCGGTGGAGCCGCTCCACCGGGCTTTTTTGATGCCGTCAGAGCGCTCCTTGAGCCTGATGCGCTCTTGCAGGGAGAGGGCACCCGTCGTACCGCTAAGCTATCTGTCGATGATAGGAGGCTTATTGCCTTAGCTGTGGACCCGAGATGGTTCAGGTAGAGTGCGGTGCATCATAGCGGGCCACGAGCCCATAGGAACAACGACCGCCATCTTCTAACAGGGTGAGGATGGCTGCAGTTATGATCGGAGGCGCCATGTCCGACCTGCTCCAACGTCTGCTCAGAGACCGACCCTGGCTCCTCGCAGATGGTGCGACCGGCACGGACCTCTTCTCAATGGGGCTGCAGCATGGCGATGCGCCGGAGCTATGGAACCTCGATCAACCTGATAAGGTGCGCGAGCATTATCGGCGCTTTATCGAAGCCGGCTCCGATATTGTTCTCACCAACAGTTTCGGCGGGACTGCCAACCGCTTGAAGCTTCATGGCGCGCAAGAGCGGGTGAAGGAGATCAACGCGGCAGCTGCAGCGCTTCTCCGCGAAGAAATCGAGGCCAGTGGACGCACCGTCGTCTGCGCCGGCTCGGTCGGCCCTACCGGAGATCTTTTCGCGCCTTTGGGCCCCTTGACTCATGAAGAGGGTGTCGCGGCTTTCTTCGAACAGTGTGTAGGATTGGCGGAAGGCGGTGCGGACGTGGCCTGGATCGAGACCATGAGCGCGCCGGCTGAACTGGCGGCGGCGCTTGAGGGCGCTGCTGCTGCCGGGCTGCCCAGTGTCTGTACGCTTTCCTTTGACACCAACGGCCGGACCATGATGGGAGTGACCCCCGCCCAGCTTCCCGAACTGTTGCATGATTTGCCGGCGCCGCCTGTAGCGTTTGGCGGCAACTGTGGCACCGGCGCGTCAGAGCTGATCGCCGCTCTGCTGGCCATGGCGGACGCGGCTGCTCCAGACGAAGTACTGGTCGCCAAGGCGAACTGCGGTATTCCCGAATTCGTCGGAGGAGAGGTCCGCTATACGGGAACACCAGATCTCATGGCTCACTATGCGGTTCTGGCGCGTGACGCCGGCGCCCGTATCATCGGCGGCTGTTGCGGCACGACCGCAGAACACCTTGTCGCCATGCGACGGGCGCTGGAGGAAACTTCGCCCGGCGATCCTCCGACGCTGCCGGAAATCGAAGCCTTGCTGGGGCCGATCAGTGCCGGGGGGCGGGGCGAGCCGCCGCCGCGACAGGCACGGCGGGAAGGGCGGCGGCGAAGAGGACCTGCGGCGAGCCCGTGATCCCGATCACCGAAAGTCTCGCCATCGACGAAGCGGAGATCGAGGAAAGCTTCATTCGCGCCAGCGGCCCGGGCGGTCAGAACGTCAACAAGGTGGCCACGGCGGTGCAGCTCCGCTTCGACGTTGAAAATTCGCCCAACCTCCCCGAGGAGGTGCGTCAGCGGCTACGCAGGATCGCAGGGCGGCGCCTGACCAGGGAGGGGGTTTTGGTCATTACCGCGCAGCGGTTTCGCACCCAGGAGCGAAATCGCGAGGATGCGCTTCAACGCCTGATCTCTTTGATCCGGCAGGCGGCAGAGCGTCCGAAGCTGCGGCGCCCGACCCGCCCAACGCTGGCCTCAAAGCGGCGCCGGCTCGAAAGCAAGCGGCGCCGCAGTGACACCAAGCGTCTGCGTCAGACGCCAAAGAAAGTGGAATAGGGGGCGGCCCGAACCGGTCTAGCTGATGTCCTTACGCCCACTGCGTCGGATCATGCGACGATCCAGGGCTCGGAAGTAGGCCATGAAGAGCGGCATGAACCAAGGCTTGCCCTGATACAGCGGAACGAAGGGGGGCGGGCGGAGGTCGAAGGCGGAGGCCGGCTCCTTCCTGCCCAGTAGCTTGTCCGCCGCGCGGTTCCCGATCCAGGGCGCCCAGACGACGCCGGAGCCGCAGAAGCCGGTCGCGTAGACCACCCCCTTCCGAGTGAAGATTCTCGGAACCATGTCGCGGTGCATGGCCACATGGCCGAACCAGCTGTGGGTCAGGCGGATGTCCTTCAGCTCCGGGAAGATGGCAATCAGGTTTCGCTGCAGGTGGAGCGTCGGTTCTATGGGATTGCCCCTTGTCGAGCCGTCGCGTCCGCCCAGGAGGATCCGCCGTCCATCGGGAGAGGGGCGGTAGTAGAAACCTAGCTCCCGTGTCTCGCCGCACATCATGCGTCGGGGCATCAGCCGGTCCATCAGCTCGGTGGGCAGTTCCTCGGTCGCGATCATCCGGCTGCGCACCGGCACGATCCGCCGCTGCAGCCACGGCAGTGCGCCGTCGGTGTAGCCGTTGGTGCAAACGAGAACCTGCCGCGCCTTCACCTCGCCGGCGGAGGTCGCCACCCGGAAGCCATCCGCTTCGGCGTTGATGTGGAGCACCGCGGTCCTGGAAAGCACTGTCACCCCGGCCTCCAGAGCCACGCGCAGCAGTTCTGCGTGGAACTTGGCCGGATGCAGACCCCCGATGTCCATGCGCACGGCGCCACCGCGGTAGAAGTCGGTGCCAAGGTAACGGTGCTGCTCCGCGTGGGGGACGGCATAGGCTTCAACACCCAGTTCCCGGTGGAGCTTTTCCGCGTTCCGGGCGAGCTTGTCGTAGTCCTCCGTCCCGAGGGCGCCGTTGAAACGGCCGACGGGTTGGAAGTCACAGTCGATGCCTTCTTCTCGCAGGAAGTCGTAGAGGAATGCCCGGGCTTCCTTGCCCTCGCGCTCGATTGCCATCGTTCGATCTGGGCCGAAGCGGCGCTGGAGCGTCGCGTGATCCGGCCTGATGTTGCCGCTGGTTATGCCCCCGTTGCGCGACGAGGCGCCTTCCCCCGGCATCTGGCGGTCGAAGGCCACGACGGATCGACCGGCGCGCGCCAGCTTGAGAGCGGCCGAGAGGCCGGCGTAGCCGGCACCCACGATCGCGACGTCAACTTGCTTGGGGGCTTCCTGTGCAGGCAGGTCTCCTACGGGAGCTGCTTCCCACCAGAAGGGGGTGTCTTTCACGGCGGCCAGTGACGCTGGCATGGATGATCCTTTCGAGGAAGGCAAGGCGGAGGTTCTAGAACCCGAGTTAAAGATGGCGGTCGAATTGCACCGCTCCGATGATCCAGAGGATCTTTGCCGGAGCATCGCCGGTGTTGCGAAAGCTGTGCGGCAGGGCGCTGTCGAAGACAAAGCTGTCGCCTTCCTGCAGATGGGCTTCCTGCTCATCCACCGTGAGCAGCAACTCGCCCTCCATGACGAGCCCGCCTTTTTCCGCTGGGTAGCTGAGGGCGCTGTTACCCGATTCTCCGCCGGGCGCGATGTGCAGGATCATGAGCTGCAGGTTGTGGTGGCCGCCGGAAGAGAGAAGCTCCTTGCGCATGAAGCCCAGATCGATCTGCGGGCGGTCGGCAAGCCGCCGGACAAAGGGAGGATCCACTACCTCCGCGGGCAGGTCACTGTCCTCTCCGAACATCGCCTGTAGAGGCACGTTTAGCGCCCGTCGGATAGCGGTGAGGACCCGAACCGATGGGTTGGCGATGTCGCGCTCGATCTGGCTGATCATGCCGACGGACACGCCGGAGGCGCGAGCAAGTTCCTGAAGAGACAAGCCCTTCTCATGGCGAAGCCGCCGCAAGGTCGCGCCGATTTCGTGCTGTGCCGTCTTTGGCGCTACTTCCGACACGTTCTTCGTCATTTCCTTCCCCTCGCGCCG
>JAJUFM010000155.1 GCA_029265995.1 Rhodospirillaceae bacterium
CCATTCTCGCGAACACACCGCAGCAGGACCGCGACCCCGGCCGCCCGTGGCTGCTGAGCCCGATCGACCTGCAGGCCGTCAAGGCCTCCGGCGTCACCTTCGTGATCAGCCTGCTGGAGCGAGTGATCGAGGAACAGGCGCGGGGCAACCCGGCGCTGGCCGTGGAAGCACGGCAGGAGATCGAGTCGCTGATCGGTAAGGACCTCAAGGCCCTGAAACCCGGTTCGCCCGAAGCCGCGGCGCTGAAGGAGCTGTTGATTCGACAGGGTCGCTGGTCCCAGTACCTGGAGGTAGGCATCGGGCCGGACGTCGAGGTCTTTACCAAGGCGCAGCCGCTTTCTTCCGTCGGCCACCTCGCGGAGGTTGGCGTGCTCTCCTCTTCACAGTGGAACAACCCGGAGCCAGAAGTCGTGCTGGCCGTGGCGCCGAGCGGGCGAATCGTGGGCGCGACCCTGGGCAACGACGTCAATCTCCGCGATGTGGAAGGGCGCTCGGCGCTGTTGCTGGGCAAGGCCAAGGACAACAACGCCAGCGCCTCCATCGGCCCCTTCATCCGGCTGTTCGACGAGGCGTTTGACCTCGACAGCGTTCGCAATACGAGCGTGTCACTCACCATCGAGGGGGAAGAGGGCTTCCGCCTGGAGGGAGAAAGCCACATGGCGCAGATCGCGCGCGATCCCGCCGACATCGTCCAACAAACCATCGGGCGCCACCACCAATATCCGGATGGGCTGGTGCTCTATCTCGGCACCATGTTCGCGCCAGTCGAGGATCGCGATGAGCCGGGCCAGGGCTTCACCCACAAGCGCGGCGACATCGTCACCATCGGCGCGCCGGCCCTCGGCCGCCTCGTCAACCGGGTGGTCACCAGCGAAGAGGCCGCTCCCTGGAGCTTCGGCGCGCGCGACCTCTTCGACAGCCTGCAACGGCGAAGGGCGCGCCGAGGCTGAGGGCGCAGCTCGTACCACTTAACCAGGACCGAACGGAGGCTTCATGGCGCCGCCAACTCTCGACTTCTACTTCGACTTTTCCAGCCCCTACGGCTATCTCGCCGCCGTGCAGATCGGGGAGCTGGCGGCACGACATGGCCGCCGCGTTGCCTGGAAGCCCTTTTTGCTGGGCGCTGTCTACAAGAAGATCGGTGGCCAGCCTCTCGTTGCTCAGCCTCTGAAGGGCGATTACTCGGTGAGGGACATGCAGCGCAGCGCCCGCGAGCTGCAGGTGCCACTGCATTTCCCGCCGGGCTTTCCCTTTGCCTCGGTGGCCGCCTGTCGCGCCGTTTACTGGCGGCAGGCGGGAGATCCGACCGCGGCGGGGGATCTGGTTCTGGCCTTCTACCACCGCGCCTTCGGCGAGGGCGGCGACATTTCCTCTGCTGAGGGTGTGCTCGAGGTTGCCGAGAGGCTGGGGATCGAGCGCGGCGAGCTCGAGGCGGCGCTCCAGGACGCGAGCGTCAAGGAAAAGACCCGTCAGGAGGTCGAAGCGGCCCTGGATCGCGGGGTCTTCGGCTCCCCCTTCATCTTTGCCGACGACGAACCCTTCTGGGGCGCCGACCGCCTGCCGGTACTCGACCGCTGGCTCAGCCGCGGCGGGTGGTAGGATTCTTCGCCGTCATCCTGAGCGACAGCGAAGGACCTCGCCGCTCGGAGCTCGGTGGGTCGAGATCCTTCGCTGCCGCTCAGGAGGACGAGGGGATTGGTGGGCTACTCCCGCTTTACCCGCGATAGGTGAAACTCCAGTTCGCGGCGCAGGGAGAGCGGCAGGGCGTCGACGGCGGTGCGGATATCGTCCAGAACCTGGTGGAGTCCGTAGAGCTGGTCGAGCAGGTTGAGCACGACCGGCAGGGCTTCATCGTTCACCTCCAGGTCGCGCTTGAGTTCGACGATCAGCTTGACCCGCGCCGCATCGGCCTCGTCGAAGCGCCATCCTCCGTCTGCTTCGCTGACCAGCACCCAGGACTGCTGAACGAAGCCGATCACCTCCTGCTCCGTCACCTCGAGGCCGGCGCTGCGGATCTCGTTCACCACTTCGGTCAGATTGAGCGGCATCGGGACCCTCCCAGCATCCTGCTCTAATCCATGCCTGCCTTGGCGCGGGGATTGTCCGGATGGCGCGGCGCCCACTCCCGAATGAAGGCCTTGAGCTCCTCGTCCGGCGGATCGGGCAGCGTCACGCGCAGGGTGACATAGAGGTCGCCGGCCGGACCGCCGCGACGACCAGGCACCCCCTTGCCCCGCAAGCGCAGGATCTTCCCGCTGTTAGAGCCAGGCGGCACCTTCATGGAAACCTTGCCATCGAGTGTCGGCACCTGAACGGTCGCCCCCAGCACCGCCTCGCCCAGGCTGACCGGCAGTTCAAGATGCAGATCCTGTCCCTTGCGCGTAAAGAAGGGGTGGGGTTCGACCTTTACCTCGACATAGGCATCACCTGGCGGTGCGCCGCCAAAGCCCGGCAAGCCTTGCCCCTTCAGGCGCAGGCTCTGCCCATCTTCCGTCCCCGCCGGAATATTGATGTCGAGAGTACGGCCATCGCCGATCTGCACGCGTTTGCGACCGCCTCGGGCAGCATCCAGAAAGCTTATCTTCAAGCTGTAGGAAACGTCGGCGCCCTTCTGTTTCAGGCCGGCGCCGCGCGGACCGCCCCCCATGCCGAAGCCTGCCCCGAAGAGATCGGAGAAGATATCGTCAAAGCCGGCGCCCGCCGTCTCGTAGTGGGCGTACTTTTCCCCGCCGCGCCCATGGGCACTGCGGTAGAAGCCACCACGAACCGTTTCCTGCCCGCTTTCGTCGATTTCCCCGGCGTCGTACCGCCGCCGCTTCTCGGCATCGGCGAGGATGGAATAGGCCTGGCTGACCTCCTTGAACTGCTGCTCGACCTTGCTGTCCCCTGGGTTGAGGTCCGGGTGCAGCTTCTTGGCGAGCTTGCGATAGGCGGCCTTGATCTCCTCGGCGGAGGCCGTCTTGCTGACGCCCAGGATGCTGTAAAGATCCTTCATGGGGCCTCGCTTCCTCGATCCAAGGACGCAGGAAGTATGCAGCCGGCGCGCCTGCAGAGGCGGCGGTCAGGAAGGGCGCGACCAGGCGCGGCCCGGTCGCCGTTCTCCTTCCTCAGGCGCAATCGATCAGGAAACGATCTTCCAGGTACCATCAGGCTGCTGGCAGGCGGTTCCATAGGCCTCTTCAACGCGTCCATCGACATTGACCGTGGTGCGATACTCGCGGCAATAGCGGCCGCTGCTGTCGGTGCCTTCGCGGGTCGGCACGACGGTCCCGTAGTTGCCGGAGTCCGGGTTGTTCCAGGTAATCTCCTGGCCGATCGGGGCGGTATGAGCTTGCTGTACGGCCGTATCAGCCTTCTGGCGGTCCTGATCGTCCATGTGCCGGCCGATCTCGCTGCCAAGCAGCAGTCCGGCAATGGCGCCAATGCCCGTCGCTGCGGCGCGCGTTGCAGAGGAACCGCTCTTGCTGACCGTCGCGCCGGCAAGCCCGCCGAGGACAGCTCCGGTTCCGGCACCGATCGTCTGCTTCGTCCCATAGCCCTGGTTCTCGCATCCGGCGACCAGCAAGCCGCCCGCCAAGACCACGATGGAGAGATATTTGAAAGCCATGGTGACCTGTCCTTTGCTATTTCTGGGATGAGCGCTAGAGGGCGCTCTTCATCAAACTCGATCGCGTCGATCAGCCGCTAACAGCATCTCTGGTAATCTGGCAATAGCGTGGCATTGTTCCCCGGGTCGCGGCCAAGGTTCAAGCATCGCTTCGAACCTAAGGCGTAAACGGCAAACCACTTTTCTCGTCACTATCACTGGATGATGTAGTTCATGTCCGTGCTCTTCAACCCCGACGCCCTTCCAGACGACCCTCTCACCATCTTCCACGGCTGGTTCAAGGAAGCCGAGGAAAGGGAACTCAACGATCCCGATGCCATGGCTTTGGCGACGGCGGATGCACAGGGGCGCCCCTCTGTTCGGATGGTGCTGCTCAAGGGCGTGGGAGAGGAAGGCTTTACCTTCTACACCAACTTTGAAAGCCGTAAGGGTGAGCAGCTGATCGAGAACCCGAATGCCGCCCTGCTCTTCCACTGGAAGTCGCTACGCCGGCAGGTGCGCGTCGAAGGGCCGGTTCAACCGGTAACTCCGGAGCAGGCCGATGCCTACTTTGCCAGCCGACCGCGGCAGAGCCAGATCGGCGCCTGGGCGTCGCAGCAGTCCAGGCCGGTGGAAGATCGGGAGACGCTTGAAAAGCGTGTGGCCGACTATACGGCGACCTATCAAAGCGGCGCTATTCCACGCCCGCCCTATTGGTCCGGCTTCACTCTGACGCCAGATCGAATCGAGTTCTGGCGGGATGGCGCCTTCCGCTTGCACGATCGGGCGGTCTATCAGCGAGAGGAGCAGGGGTGGCGTAAACAACGTCTCTTCCCCTGAACAGGATGACGAGAAGCCGGGCCCCCGGAGGAGGAGCAAAGGCCGGCGAGCGCCTCATGCGCCTGGCCACCTACGCGTCGGTGAGCGCCGCCATCACCCTGATTCTGGTGAAGGTGATCGCCTGGTGGATAACGGGCTCGGTCGCCCTGCTCTCGAGCCTCGTCGATTCGCTGCTCGATGCCGCCGCCTCGGTGATCACCCTGCTTGCCGTGCGCCAGTCCCTCACGCCGGCCGACGCAGAGCACCGTTTCGGCCACGGCAAGGCGGAGGCTCTGGCAGCCCTGCTACAGGCGGGCCTGATCACCGGCTCCGCCCTCTTCATTGTCTTCGAATCCCTGCCCCGCCTGGTCGACCCGGAACCGGTGGAGTCTGGCGGTTTGGGCGTCGCGGTCATGCTCTTTTCGATCGTCGTGACCTTCGCGCTCACGCGCTTTCAGGCCTACGTGGTGAAGCACACCAGCTCCACGGCGATCCAGGCAGACGCCCTCCACTATCTGGCCGATCTCCTGACCAATAGCGGGGTCATCATCGCCCTGCTGCTGGCGACGCAATTGGGCTGGCACCTTGCAGACCCCATCATCGCGCTGATCATCGCCGGCTACATCTTCTGGAGCGCCCTGCAGATCGGGCGGCACGCCTTCGACATGCTGATGGACCGGGAGCTGCCGGACGAACAGCGCGCTCATATCCTGGAGGTGGCACGCCGGCACCCCTCCGTCCTGGGGGTCCACGAACTCAAGACCCGCCAGTCGGGCCAGCGCGTTTTCATCCAGTTGCACCTGGAACTGGAAGGCTCCATGAACCTCTATCGCGCCCATGCCATTGCCGACACGGTAGAAGCCGAGCTGGAAACCCACTTCCCCGGCGCCGAGGTGATCATCCACCAAGACCCCTACGTGCTTTCCGAAGACACTCCCGTTTATCGGTA
>JAJUFM010000049.1 GCA_029265995.1 Rhodospirillaceae bacterium
GCGAGCTGTGAGAGGAGTTCTTGCACCCGCTCCGTATCCGCGGGGTTCTTGACCGAAAAGAAAACGATGTGGCGTAGCATTACCCGTCTCTGGCTAATGATAGGTAGTGGAGAGTACGATGAAGAGATCAGCCTAGCGGCGAAAGGCGTGTAACATGGCCCATCTTCCGACCCGGCCGCGCCTCCTTTTTACCGTAGAGGTGCAAGCGCGCGCCCGAATCTGCTGCGATTTCATGCCATCGCTCTGCGTCGGCGCCCAGTAAATTCCGCATTACGGCATTGGAATGGCGCTCGGTGGATCCCAGCGGGAGCCCGATCACCGCCCGGACCAATTGCTCGAACTGCGACGTAAAGCAGGCATCCATCGTCCAGTGGCCGGAGTTGTGGGGGCGCGGCGCCAGTTCATTCACCAGCACACGATTATCGGCCGTCACAAACATTTCCACAGCCAAGAGGCCAATGAAATCGAGTCCCTCCACGATGTGGCGAGCCACGACCTCTGCCCTCTCCATCACCTCCTGAGGAAGACGCGCCGGCGCAATCGTCTGGTCGAGGATATGGTTGTGGTGCTTGTTTTCCACTGCGACATAGGTCGCGATCATGCCATCTAGGCCGCGCGCGACGATAACCGAAACCTCGGCACGAAAATCCACGAAGCTTTCTACTATAGCCGGGCTGGATGGTGCGTGACGGCGCATTTCCAGCCATGCGGGCTCGGCTTCCGCTGCATGACGTACCATCACCTGGCCTTTACCATCATAGCCCCATTCAGCGCTTTTCAGGATTACCGGCGCGCCGAATTCCCGCAGTGCACGGCCCAGCGCCTCGGGGCCAGCCGCCTCCATGTAGCGCGCCGTAGGGACATTGATGGAAGCAAGAAAGTCCTTCTCCCGGAGCCGATTCTGACAGGTGTGGAGAACATGCGGCCCCGGTCGCATAGGTAGGCGCTCCGCCAGGAAGGATGCGGTTGCCACGGGCACGTTCTCGAACTCCAGCGTGACGACGTCCACTGCCTCGGCGAAGGCCGCCAGAGCAGCTTCGTCATCATAGGGCGCCACGGTCGTACGCGGCACAACCTGGCTCGCCGGCTCATCCTCGCCAGGACAGAAAATATGACAGCGGTACCCGAGTTGGGCGGCCGCTAGCGCCGTCATCCGTCCCAATTGGCCGCCGCCCAGGATTCCGATCGTGGAGCCGGGCGGTAGCGGCACATGACCTTCACGCATCTTCTACTGGCTCCTCAGCCACGGCCTCGGTCTGAGCCTGGCGGTGCGCTTCCAGACGAGAGGCAACTTGCTCATCCTGCAATCCCACAACCGCGGCTGCGAGCAGGCCCGCGTTCTTGGCTCCCGAAGCGCCGATGGCGAGTGTTCCCACTGGCACACCACCCGGCATCTGTACGATAGAAAGTAGCGAATCGAGTCCCTTGAGCGCGTGGCTCTCTACTGGCACGCCAAAGACTGGAAGCGTGGTCAGGCTGGCTATCATACCGGGTAGATGCGCCGCACCTCCGGCGCCCGCGATGATCACCTTCAGGCCGCGCGCTCTGGCCGAACGGCCGTAGTCGAAGAGGCGTTGCGGCGTACGATGGGCAGAGACGATCCGCGTCTCATACGAAATGCCTAGTTGATCGAGAATTTCCGCGGCATGACGCATCGTCGGCCAATCTGACTGGCTTCCCATGATAATGCCCACGAGCGTGTCGGCCCCCGACATGCGTGTCTCCGGTTGGTTTGCAACTGCCTCCCTTAACCGTGCATAGCGTCATTAAGCAAGCAATCAGCAGAAAGGCATCGGCCAGCGCAGCAAGAGGTTTCAGGCAATGATGTCCGGGATCAGGCGCCCTTCCAGCCGGATGATCATGTCTTTCAAGACAAGCTTACGCTTCTTCAGCCGCTGCAGTTGCAGCTGGTTTTGCAGTGGAGACTCGGAAAGCTGCGCGATCACCTCATCCAGGTCGCGATGCTCACTACGCAATTGATCCAGGCGCGCCCGTAGCGCTGCCTGTTCGTCTTCGCCGAAATAGTAGTCGTCGTTCATGAGCGAAATGACTAGGTCCTGAAAAGCGCGCGCTGGGGAGGAAGTATAGCGCTACTGCGCTGGAGGGTGGAGTCCAAGCGGGAGGCAGGTGCGACCTCACACCTGAGATTCCTACCCGCTTCTAACCCATCGCGCACAGGCTGAACATAAAGATTTGGAGCCGCACAGGGGTGTCGAGAGACGGATGAGCAAGATGCGAAGAATCGGAGTTCTGACCAGCGGTGGCGACTGTGCCGGACTTAATGCCGTTCTGCGTGCTGTCGTGCACCGCGCCGTGAACGGTTACGGGTGGGAGGTGACCGGCATTCACAAGGGGACCGCGGGCCTGCTATCGCGTCCGGTGGAAGCGGAAAGGCTCGAGGTGTCGCGTTTTCAAGGTGACCTTCTCCGTCGAGCTGGAACCATCCTTGGCACGACGAACAAGGGTAATCCCTTCGCCTTCCCTCTGCCGGACGGCCGTCGCATCGATCGTTCTGCAGAAATAGTCGAGGGTATGCGGCTACTACAAATCGACGGGCTGATCGGCATCGGTGGTGACGGCAGCCTGGCAATCCTGTCGCGGCTCTGCGAGCAGGCAGAAATGCCGTTGATCGGCATTCCAAAAACCATCGACAACGACGTTCCCGGGACGGAAGTAGCGATCGGCTACGCTACCGCGGTTGGTGTCGCGACCGATGCGCTCGACCACCTGCAGCCGACCGCGGCAAGCCATGACCGCGTGATGGTCCTTGAAGTCATGGGGCGCGATGCCGGCCATATTGCGCTGGCAGCTGGAATTGCCGGCGGTGCTGACATCATCCTCGTGCCGGAAATTCCCTATCGGCTGGAAGTTCTGCACGAAAAAATTGAACTTCTCCGTAAACAAGGCCGCAACTTCGCGCTCGTGATTGTGGCGGAAGCCGTTCGCACAGCGGATGGAGAGGCGGCAACCGGGAGCATCGTTTCTGGAGTAGCCACCTACGGCGGAATCGGGCATTACATTGGGCGTGAACTGGCGGAGCGGACCGGCGCTGAGGTTCGCGTCACTGTTTTAGGGCACGTGCAAAGGGGCGGCACCCCTGTTCCCAGAGATCGCTTGATGGCTTCCATTTTCGGCGTACACGCGGTGGACCTGCTGGCGCAGAACAAGGACGGGCGGATGGTGGCCTGGTCAGGTCGCACGGTCATCGACCTCCCCCTGTCTGAGGTCGTCAACCGACCTCATTGCGTAGATCCAGATAGCGCTCTGGTTCGCGCAGCACGGGGGTTGGGAATCTGCCTTGGCGACCGCTGACAGTCTGGCTCATGAAGGTTTGTGGGCCTTTTCCCTGCAGGTCTACAGCCGACCTGGGGTAGCTCCTGCCTGCTTGAGCTTGCAGGATCGGCGTGGGACAGATGTAAACCTCCTTCTTCATGCTCTTTGGTGCGGGTCGCGGGGCTATTTCATCTCACCGGTTGAGCGCCAGACGCTTTGCGAGGCGGTGTCCGACTGGCACGAGAACGTGGTCAAACCGCTGCGTCATGCGCGACGCTGGATGAAAGGATCTCAGACCGCTTGCGGTCCCGAGGCCGCAGCCCTTCGCCAAGCGATCAAGAAGCAGGAACTGCAAGCCGAACGCCTCGAGCAGCAGCTTCTGGAAGCCACCCTTACCCCAACCCCAGCAGAAGGGAGCCCGCCAGTCGCTGCCCAGAACCTGCTCGGCCTTCTTTCCCAACCCAGCATGGAAGACCTGCAAGACCTAGTTGTTCTTCTCGCCAGCCTCTGGCCGCAGGCTGATATGCCGCAGCTGCAAAGTTTCGTCCGGCCAACATGATGGACAAGCAGGAAAGAAGCCGCACAGCTCGAGCGCTAGAGGTCTTCCGGATCTTCCTGCTGCTCGGAATAACGTCCTTCGGCGGCCCCCTCGCCCATATAGGATTTTTTCGCGAGGCCTTTGTTGCGCGCCGGTACTGGATGAGCGACGCAGCCTACGCTGACCTCGTAGCGCTGTGTAATCTCCTGCCCGGTCCCACTTCCAGCCAGGTGGGCATGGCCATCGGATTGCAGCGTGCTGGACCGCTTGGCCTGCTCGCCGCCTGGGCCGCCTTCACGCTGCCCTCTGCCATCCTGCTGCTTACCTTTGCTTTTGGTGCCACCGCTCTTACGGAGCTTACCGGCGATGGATGGATTGCGGGTCTCAAAGCAGCGGCGGTAGCTGTGGTGGCCCAGGCGCTGATCGGCATGACACGCAGTCTAACTCCCGATTGGCAGCGCCTTACCATCGCAACCTTCGCCGGCGTCCTTGCCTACACTCTTGGCGGCGCGATCGGACAGGTAAGCGCCATTCTTTTCGGAGCTGCCGCCAGCTGGTTTTTCCTGTCGCCTCCCGCCCCGACGGTCGAAAAGGCTAAGCAGTCAGTCCCTGTGACTCACGCGACTGCCGTGGGGTGCCTCATCCTCTTCGCTTTGCTGCTGGTGCTTCTGCCATTGGTAGCTGGCCTGACCCAGCAGGGGATCATTCAGACAACGGATCGCTTCTATCGAGCCGGCGCCCTGGTGTTCGGCGGTGGACACGTGGTGCTGCCCCTACTGCAGGCGGAGTTGGTTGGTAGCGGCCTGGTGGGGCGCGATAGTTTTCTCGCCGGCTATGGGGCCGCGCAGGCGGTACCGGGGCCGCTCTTCTCCTTTGCCGCCTATTTGGGGGCGCTCCAGAACATCTCTCCGACGGGCATTCCAGGCGCCGCAGTGGCCTTGGCCGCCATCTATTTGCCAAGTGCGCTGCTGGTGATGGGAGCCCTTCCCTTCTGGGCCGGGCTCCGACAACAGAGGCGCATCCGGCAGCTGCTTCTCGGGGTAAATGCAGCCGTCGTGGGACTGCTGGCCGCAGCCTTCTACGATCCGGTGCTCATCTCGGGAGTTCCCACGCCGGCAGCTGCAGCCTTCGCGGTTGCAGCCTACGTATCCTTGACGGTCTGGAAGCTTCCCGCCTGGACTGTCGTTTTAGCCGCCGGCTTTCTTGGCTTTATCTTTCTGTAGGCGTCATTCCTCGCCTCGTCCGCCCGCTGGAGGCCCCCTCGCCCACGCCCCAGCGTTTCACCAAGTCCGCTTCGAAGCCGAAAAGATCCAACACCCGCCCTACGGTGTGATTGACGATGTCGTCAAGCGTTTGGGGAAGCGCATAGAAAGCGGGCACAGGCGGCGCAATTACAGCGCCCATCTCGGCCAAAGCGAGCATGTTGCGCAAGTGACCGGCGTGTAGCGGGGTTTCGCGCAGCATGAGCACCAAGCGTCGCTGCTCCTTCAGAGTCACGTCCGCGGCCCGAGTGAGCAGCGTCGAGGTGGTACCCACCGCGATCTCGGACATCGAGCGGATCGAACAGGGCGCGACGACCATCCCAAGCGTTGGGAAGGAGCCACTGGAAATGGCCGCGCCTAGATCGTTACGGTTGTGAACGACATCGGCCAATGCAGTGACGTCGCGCACCTTCATGTCGGTTTCATAGGCGAGCGTAAGTTCCGCCGAACGGCTCATGACCAGATGGCTCTCGCAATCCAGTGCCCGCAAGGCTTCCAGCATCCGAATGCCGTAGATGACCCCGCTGGCGCCACTTATGCCGACGACAATTCGTGGCCGCTTGGCCTCATCTGACATTTTTCATCAATCTGTAATATTGCGCAAACCTCATCCCGCACCCACACTAAATTACAGGACGGTATCGACCCGCCCCTGCTGGCTCCAACTAAAGTCGGTGGAGCTGGCTGCCTTATCAACCTGGAGGAGGTCGTTCATATGATCGAACCACACCTCGAGATGCTGCGCGACAAGCATGCTCGTCTGGAACAGGTAATCAATGAGGAGTATGCGCGACCACATCCCGATGAGGCTCGATTACATGAACTCAAGCGAGAGAAACTACGACTTAAAGACACGATCAACACCCTGAAGAACGGCCACGTCGAGGCCTAAGCTCTCGCGGACGTGCCGGCGCTCTCTATTTGACGCCGGCACGTTTCCGGAGCTCAAATTTCTGAATCTTACCTGTCGAGGTCTTTGGTAACTCCTCGAACCGGATATGTCTTGGACATTTGAAGTGGGCGAGACGGTTGCGACAAAAGGCGATCAACTCGTCCGCCGTGGCACTAGCTCCTGATTTCAATTCCACGAAGGCGCAGGGCGTTTCACCCCACTTATCATCTGGCCAAGCCACGACCGCGACCGCCGCAACAGCCGGATGCTTGTAGAGGACGTCTTCGATCTCGATCGACGAGATATTCTCTCCGCCGGAAATGATGATGTCCTTCGAACGATCCTTCAGCTGGATATAGCCGTCGGGGTGAAGCACTCCCAAATCGCCGCTATGAAACCAGCCGTTGGCAAAGGCTTTTTCGGTTGCCGAAGGGTTTTTGTAGTAGCCCTTCATCACCGTATTCCCGCGGATAAACACCTCGCCAATGGTTTGACCGTCAGCCGGAACCGGTTCCATGGTTTCCGGATCGGCGACCATGAGAGCTTCCATCACTGGATAGGCAACTCCCTGCCGAGACTTCAACTCTGCCTGCTCTTCCAGTGGGAGGTGATTCCATTCTTCGTGCCAGGCGCACACCACACCTGGCCCATAGATCTCAGTCAGTCCATAGACATGCGTTACTTCGATGCCCTGCTTCGCCATTCCCGCGAGCACCGCTGCCGGTGGCGGCGCGGCGGCGGTCATCATCTGAACCTTCTGCGGATAATCGCGCCGCTGCTCTGTCTCGGCGCCAAGGATGAGCTGCATGACGATTGGCGCACCGCAGAGGTGGGTGACCCCCTGGTCGGCAAAGGCGTCATAGATGGCCTTGGCTTCAACCTTCCGCAGACAAACATGGGTTCCCCCGAGGGCGGTGATGGTCCAGGGAAAGCACCAGCCGTTGCAGTGAAACATCGGTAGCGTCCAGAGGTAAACCGGCCGGCCGCTCAACCCCCAAACCATGGCGTTGCCGAGCGCGTTCAAGTAGGCGCCGCGATGGTGATAAACCACACCCTTGGGATCGCCGGTCGTACCGGAGGTATAGTTGAGGGCGATGGCGTCCCACTCGTCACCCGGCAGCGACCATTGGAAATTTGGATCCCCGGCAGCCAAGAACTCCTCATACTCCAGCCTACCAAGGCGGCGGCCCCCGGGCCCCTCGGGATCATCGATATCGATCACCGGCAAATCTCGTCCAAGCAGGCGGAGGGCCTCCTGGATGGTAGCATGGTACTCCGTGTCGGTAATCAGCACCTTCGCATCCCCATGCTGCAGGATGAAGGCGATAGTTTGCGCATCCAGCCGTACGTTCAGCGCGTTCAGGACGCCGCCTAGCATCGGCACGCCATGGTGAGCCTCCCATAGCGGCGGCGTGTTCGGCGACATGACCGCTACGACATCCCCCTTACCGATCCCAAGGTTCGCCAAGGCAGAGGCAAGGCGCTTGCAGCGGCCATAGGCCTCTGCCCAGCTATAGCGCGTCATGCCGTGCACGACGGCTGTGCCTTCAGGAAATACAGCGGCCGTGCGCGGCAGGAAGGAAAGCGGCGAGAGCGGCACGTAATTGGCGGCCTGACGGTCAAGGTTCTGATCGAAGGGGTTCATTGGCGCAGACGCCTCCTCGCGTTCCACTTACACGGCGCACAATTTATTCAAGCTGCTTACCCTCAGCCAAGCAGAGCCTACATGAGCCTCTCACCAGAGGGTAAGGGGTTCTAGGAACCTAGAAAGAACGAGCAGGTTTCTCCGGTTAGGCCGGCGCTCGAGCCGGCGCAGCCCACGGAGGAAATGATAGTGCCTCGTCAATCTTGCACCCCGATCATGGTTTTTGCAGCTGCGATCTTTCTCGCCACTCCAGCCTTGGCTGATTGCGCCGATGAGGTTGCTTCCCTCGAGTCACAGGTTTCGGCCGCTGAAACCGGAGCCGCGCCCGACGACAGCGGAATGCCGGCAACCCAACATCAGAGCGAAGTTCTCGAGGGCGAGCAGGAAACGATGGAGAGTAGCGGAACAGCCGACAGCACCACCGCACCCTCTTCTCAGCACCAGGAAGAAACGCTTAGCTCAGTCGAAGGCTCATCCGATGTCGCTCAGCTTCTAGAGGAAGCACGTGAGCACGCTGAGGCCGGTGATGAGGAAGCCTGCAGTCAGAAACTTGAGGAGGCTCGCACCCAATTAGGGGAGTAATCCTCTTGCATTGAGTACTGGTGGGAAAGCGGGCCTAGGATAGGCGATGCATCGCCGGAGGCCCGCTATTCCTTTTTGCGTGTGCAGAGACCATCTAAGGCACGGAAACTCGATTAAGAACACCAACTTCAATGCGTGATTGATGAGCAAGAACAGTCCGACCACCGCCCCTAAAGCCTACGAAAACTACGAATTTCTCAACAGTCGCGCCGGTCGCCCTCTGCGCATCATGTCCGAGTTTCATGAGCCGCTGCAGCGGTTCGACAAGCACGGCATACTCGACACGATCGTCTTCTTCGGATCAGCACGTATACCCTCAGCCGAAGCGATCGCCACCGGACAAGCACGTGATCATGATGGATTGCGCAAGCTTGCCCCCTATTACGAAGCGACACGGCAGCTCGCGCGTAGCCTGACGGAATGGTCGATGGCGCTTCCCGAGGATCCGGGGCGCTACGTCATTTGCACTGGCGGCGGGCCGGGAGTTATGGAGGCAGCCAACCGCGGGGCTCACGAAGCCGGCGGCCGCAGTATCGGGCTGACCATCTCCATCCCGGTAGAGGAATTTGAGAACCGCTACGTCAGCCCCGATCTTTCCTTTGAGTTTCACTACTTCTTCATGCGCAAGTTCTGGTTCACCTACATGGCCAAGGCCGTGGTGGTGATGCCCGGCGGCTTTGGCACGCTCGACGAGCTTTTTGAGCTGCTCACGCTCATGCAGACTCTGAAGATGAAGAAGCGCATGCCGGTCGTGCTGTTCGGCAAGGAGTTCTGGTCAGAAGTGATCAATCTGGACGCCCTCGTGCGCCACGGCACGATCAGCCAAGATGACCTCTCCTTTTTCTACCCCACCGATTCGGTGGAGGAAGCCCATACTTACATCACCAGCTACCTGCAAGAAGGGCCACCGGAGCGCGGGCCCGTGCTTTAGTAAGCGGTTGAACCTCCTAACTTAAGCGAGTTACTCCCACTATCCCCACGATTCACGCAGCGCCTTTACCGGCGCAGCCTGCTAAGCTGCCAGACTATGGAAGCCAGCCAGCGTCCCCCGATCAAACTCGTTGCTGACGAGCCAGCGCCGCCGCGCTTGCCCCCTCACAATCTCGAGGCTGAGCAGGCGCTTTTGGCGGCCATTCTGCACAACAACCACGCTTATGAGAAAGTCTCGGACTTTCTCCTGGCGGCCCACTTTGCCGACGCAAGCCACGGGCGCATCTTTGAAGCCTGCGGCAAGCTGATCGAGCGCGGGCAGCTTGCGAATGCCGTCACTCTAAAGGGCTTCTTCGAACAGGACGGCGACTTGTCCGATGTTGGCGGTGCCGCCTACCTGGCCGAACTGCAGAGTGCGCCCGTCAGTCCGGACGTGCGTCACTACGGGACGCTCATCCACGATCTTTACTTGCGCCGCGAACTTATTGCTCTTGCCCAAGATATCGACGAGAGCGCCTACGCGCAGGAACTGGACACGTCGGCAACCGACCACATCGAGACCGCTGAACAGCGGCTTTATCGTCTGGCGGAAACCGGTCTTGCCGACGGGGGCCTTCAACCTTTCTCCCTGGCGCTGACGGACGCGGTTTCTTCCATCGAATCCGCCTATCGCCGGGATGGTGCGCTGGCCGGCATCGCCACCCACTTTACGGAACTGGACAAGCTTCTTGGAGGCTTGCACAAGTCCGACCTCATCATTCTCGCCGGGCGCCCATCCATGGGAAAAACGGCGCTGGCAACGAACATTGCCTTCAACGTGGCCAAGTCGCGGCGCTTGGAGCGAGGGTCTGACGGGCAAAGTTTCGAAGTCTCCGAAACGGTTGCCTTCTTTTCACTAGAAATGTCATCCGAACAGTTGGCTGGAAGAATTCTTTCAGAGCAGTCCGGCGTTCGCTCAGATGCCTTGAGAAAAGGTGCGATCACCCAAGAAGATTTCGACCGGGTCTTCGATGCCGCGCGCGAACTCCAATCGCTGCGCCTTTTTATCGACGACACGCCGGCGATCTCGATCCCCGCAATGCGAACGCGCGCTCGTCGCCTCAAGCGGCAGCACGGGCTAAGCCTGATCGTGGTCGACTATCTGCAGCTCATGTCGGCCCCTGCCGGAATGAAGACGGACAACCGCGTGCAGGAGGTGTCCGAGATCACGCGCGGGCTCAAAGCGATTGCAAAGGAGCTCGACGTTCCAGTGATCGCTTTGTCGCAGCTCAGTCGTCAGGTCGAACAGCGTGAGGACAAGCGCCCGCAACTGTCCGATCTGCGGGAATCCGGCTCCATCGAACAGGACGCGGACATGGTCCTGTTTGTCTATCGCGAGCAGTACTACCTCGAACGTGCGGAGCCGACCCGGCGCGAGAATGAGACGGACGAAAAGTTCCACGAGCGCTATGAGCGCTGGAAACAACGTTGCGAGGAAGTCTACGGGCTGGCAGAAGTCATTGTTGCGAAACAACGCCACGGTCCCATCGGAATCCGAAAGCTGACCTTTGACGGCGACACGACGCGCTTTGGCGACTACATACCGGACGAGTTCGTGCCCGATGCTCACTGATACTGCCGCCACGCGAGCTGGCGGCATTTTGACAATTGATCTTCCAGCCATACAGGCAAACTACCGCCGCCTCCGGCAGGAGCTGGGTGATGTTCCCTGTGCGGCCGTTCTCAAGGCAGATGGCTATGGCCTGGGCGATACAGTGGTAGGGCCAGCCCTTCGGAAAGCTGGCGCCCGGACCTTTTTCGTAGCACTACCTGATGAAGGTATTCGGCTGCGGCGCGCGCTGCCTGATGTGCCCATTTTCATTCTCGGCGGCCTCTTCAAGGGCGCGGAGGAAGAGTATCTACACAATGACTTACTGCCGGTGCTTAACTCACTGGAAGAGGTCGAGCGATGGGCCGCCCTAGCGCGCCAGAAGGGCAACCGACTTGGAGCCGCCATCCAGACCGACAGTGGGATGAGCCGGCTCGGGATGCCTGACTCCGAGATTCTTGCACTGCACGAGAACCAGGAGATCCTGAGCTCAATCGAGCTGCGCCTCATTATGAGCCATCTAGCTTGCGCCGATGAACCGGCACACCTCCAGAACAGGGAACAGCTGCAAAGCTTTCAACGCGCGCGCCGGCTCTTTCCAGAAGTCCCCGCTAGCTTGGCCAACTCCTCTGGGATTTTCTTGGGAAAGGATTACCATTTTGAGCTGGGGCGGCCCGGCGCCGCGCTTTATGGGGTCAATCCAACGCCTGCACAGGCGAGCCCCATGCGACCGGTCGTCCGCCTCCAGGCGAAAGTGCTTCAGGTACGGTCAATCGATGCCGGCCGCTCCGTAGGTTATGGCGCAGCCTTCCGCGCCAAGACTAAATCGCGGATCGCCACCCTCGCCCTCGGCTATGCGGACGGTTTTCTGCGGCATCTATCGGATCGGGGCTTTGCTTGGTATCAAGGCATCAGGCTGCCTCTCGCCGGACGTGTTTCCATGGACGTTGCCGGATTGGATATCACCGCCCTTCCGGAAGGCAGCCTGCAGCCCGGCGATCTGGTCGACATTCTCGGCCCGGATCAAGGTGTAGACGAGCTTGCCGCACAGGCCGGAACCATCGGTTATGAGATCCTGACATCGCTTGGTCGGCGCTATCACCGCATCTATCGGAGCGTCTGAGCGTGGTCGTTCCTCTTCTCACACCACTTGGCCGGGCCTTCCTGGCATTTCTAGAAACGGTCGGCCGCCTCACTCTCTTCACAGGCAGTACCTTGTGGCATTGCGTCAGGGGCCCCTGGTACTTTCGGATGATCGGTCGCCAGATGATCGAGATCGGCTACTATTCCCTGCCGGTCGTAGCGTTGACCGCCATTTTTACGGGAATGGTCCTGGCGCTCCAGAGCTACACAGGCTTCGCTCGTTTCTCCGCCGAAAGCGCAATACCAAACGTCGTCGTTGTCTCCATTACTCGCGAACTGGGACCGGTTTTGGCCGGCCTGATGGTCGCCGGTCGGATCGGGGCGGCGATGGCCGCGGAGATCGGCACCATGCGGGTGACGGAACAGATCGACGCCTTGGTGACCCTCTCCACCAACCCCTTCAAGTATCTGGTTGTGCCGCGGGTCCTGGCGGGGGTGACGATGCTCCCAATCCTCGTTCTCATCGCGGACATCATCGGCATCTTGGGCGGCTATCTGGTTTCGACCACCCAACTTGGATTCAATCAACAGGCCTACCTGCAAAACACCTGGGATTTCATGGAGTTCGAGGACGTCTTTTCTGGGTTGGTTAAAGCATCAGTCTTCGGATTTCTCATTGCGCTGATGGGCTGCTACCACGGCTATCATTCTCGCGGCGGCGCGCAGGGCGTAGGAACAGCAACAACGAACGCAGTAGTTTCCGCCTCTATCCTCATCCTTTCCTTTAACTACCTTATCACCGGTCTGTTCTTTGGATGAACCAGAGCGCGGACACTCCTCCGAAGCTACGCATTCGCGGCCTGTCGAAGGCCTTCGGTAAGAATAAGGTCCTGCGCGGACTTGATCTGGATGTCGCCGCTGGCGAATCGCTGGTGGTCATTGGCGGGTCGGGTTCCGGCAAGTCGGTTCTCTTGAAATGTATACTGGGCCTTCTGCCTCCAGATGAGGGCTCGATCCAGATCGATGGTAGAGAGATAGTCGGCCTGGGTGGCGCAGAGCTTGAGGAGGCTCGCCGCCGCATCGGCATGTTGTTTCAGAATGCTGCCCTGTTTGATTCGCTGCCGGTTTGGCAGAACGTCGCCTTCGTGCCGCTCGCCCAGAAGCGCATGAGCCGAAAGGAGGCCCGCTCCCTCGCCCTGGAGCGCCTCGCAGATGTAGGTCTTGACGCCGAGGTGGCCGACCTTGCACCGGCGGAACTGTCTGGCGGGATGCGAAAGCGTGTGGCGCTTGCACGTGCCATAGCGGTTCATCCGGAAATTCTGTTCTTTGACGAGCCGACCACTGGCCTCGACCCCATAATGGGGGATCTGATCGATCGCCTCATCCGATCATGCGTCACCCACCTCGGCGCCACGAGCCTCACGATCACCCATGACATGGATAGTGCGCGTCGCATCTCTGACCGTATCGCTATGCTTTACCAGGGCAAGATCGTATGGCAGGGCCCGATGGAGCGGATCGACGAAGAGAAGAATGCGGTCGTCCAGCAGTTCGTCTCCGGCAGTACCGAGGGACCGATCCAAGTGACGCTTTAGCTGAGCATGGCAAGAACCAAGAGCACCTATGTCTGCCAATCCTGCGGATCGGTGAGTGGTCGGTGGAGCGGTCGCTGTGAAGCCTGCGGCGCGTGGAACTCCATTGTGGAAGAGGCTGCCCCTGAAGGTCCCCCCGGCGGCCTCTCAAAGAGTGGCCGGCGCGGCGCACGGCGGATCGAGTTTGTCGATCTTCAAGGCGAAAGCGAGCCGACACCTCGGCTGGTTTCCGGGATCGGGGAATTCGACCGAGTTTGCGGGGGCGGCCTCGTGCCCGGCTCCGCATTACTAGTGGGCGGCGATCCGGGCATCGGAAAATCAACCTTGCTTTTGCAGGCAGCCGCCGCCTTAGGCGAGCAGGCAGCCGCCATCTACGTCTCCGGCGAAGAGGCGGTCGATCAGGTGCGTCTGCGCGCCAAGCGGCTGGATCTGGAAAAGGCCCCCGTACAGCTCGCGGCTGCGACCTCGGTCCGAGACTTGGTAGCGTCTTTGGATCGCCCCGATGCGCCCAGCCTGGTCATCATCGACTCGATCCAGACGATGCACGTCGATGCTCTTGAATCTGCGCCAGGCACGGTTGCGCAGGTACGGGCAAGCGCACAGGAGTTGGTGCGGGTCGCCAAGCGCCGGGGTTTCTGCCTACTGCTCGTTGGCCACGTTACCAAGGACGGCGTGATCGCTGGCCCGAAGGTATTGGAGCACATGGTCGACTGCGTCCTCACTTTTGAAGGCGAACGAGGTCACCAGTTCCGCATCCTGCGTGCGACAAAGAATCGATTTGGCCCTACCGACGAAATCGGCGTTTTCGAGATGACCGATAAGGGTTTGGTGGAAGTAGCCAATCCTTCTGAGCTCTTCCTGGCAGAACGGCATGGAAACGTAGCGGGTGCCGCCGTCTTCGCAGGTATCGAGGGTACGCGTCCGCTACTTGTGGAGGTACAAGCTCTCGTCTCCCCCTCACCTCTCGGCACACCTCGGCGGACCGCAGTCGGATGGGATTCGGGGCGTCTTTCCATGATCCTTGCTGTGCTTGAAGCACGCTGCGGCCTTGTTATGGCAGGCAAGGACGTCTATCTGAACATCGCTGGTGGACTTCGTATCAATGAGCCAGCGGCTGATTTGGCGGTGGCGGCGGCGCTAGTGTCCAGTGCCTGCGACCGGCCGGTGCCGGAGGGTTGCGTGGTTTTCGGAGAGATCGGCCTATCTGGTGAGGTCCGCGCGGTCAGTCAGAGCGACCTTCGGCTTAAGGAAGCGACCAAGTTGGGGTTTGCCAGTGCCATCTTGCCGCCTCGTAGAGGTGGCCGGCTTTCTCCGCCGGAAGGTATCGAGTTACAGGAAATGGCACATCTCCAGGACCTGGTAGCGCGGATCGCGGCGCAACCGGCCCCTGACGAACCCGTTAGCAGATAATGCGTGGATCGAGCGGATAACGCGGATGGACTGGCTCCCGATCAATATCGTCGACCTCATTATTATTGTGGTCCTCCTCCTGTCCGCCTTGCTGGCCTTTTCTCGCGGCTTCGTGCATGAGGTTCTTGGCGTTGGGGCATGGGTTGCTGCGATATTTGCGACCCTGTGGTTGTTTTCGCCCGTTCAGGAGATCGCCCGCGAGCTCATTTCCATCGAGCTGCTCGCGGATATCGCCGCCGGTGTCGCGATCTTTCTAGTGGCACTAATTCTCTTCTCCATCGTGTCGCGGATGATCGGGCGGCGGGTGCGCGAAAGCAGCCTGGGGTTCCTCGACCGCACGCTTGGCGTCCTGTTCGGGCTGGCCAGAGGTGTGGTTATCATTTGCCTGCTCTGGCTCGGCCTTGCGTGGCTGATGCCGGAGGATCAGCACCCCGAATGGCTAAGAACGGCGCAGGCGCTTCCGCTGGTAACGGCGGGTGCCGATTTCATCCGCACGCTGGTACCACAGGATTTTGAGCTGCAGCAGGCCGGCGAAGGCAGCGCAAATCCGCCTGCGGTGGATCTGCGCACGCCGCCGCTTCAGCCGACGCCTCGCGCAGAGCGCTCTGAAGAAACTGGCGACAATTCCGGTTATGAGGATCAGCCTCGCCGGGAAATGGATCGGCTTTTGGAATCGATCCGGGAAGGAACTTAGGCAGCCATGCCAAAATCTCTGCAAGAGCCGATGGATGGGCTTTCCCATCCATTTGAAGACGACCGCTTGAACGAGGAATGTGCTGTTTTCGGCATCCACGGTCACCCGGACGCGGCGGCACACACTGCGCTCGGTTTGCACGCCCTCCAGCACCGGGGCCAGGAAGCTTCAGGTATCGTTGCCTTCGATGGCAAGCACTTCAATGCCCACCGGGATCTCGGCCTGGTGGGAGACATTTTCGGCAGCCAGGCGGTCATGTCCCGCCTGACCGGACACTCGGCCATTGGTCACAATCGCTACGCGACCAGCGGCGCGACGGTGATGCGAAACGTTCAGCCTCTCTATGCCGACCTGTCGCTAGGAGGCTTCACCCTCGCGCACAATGGCAATTTGACCAATGCCAAGTCGCTTCGCCGGGAGTTGGTGCGAAGAGGCTCCATTTTCCAATCTACCTCCGATACCGAAGTCTTCATCCATCTGATCGCGACTTCCCCGCACGGCAGCCTCATCGAGCGCATGCTGGATGCGCTCAACAAGGTAGAAGGCGCCTATTCCCTGGTCGCCATGACATCGGATTCAGTCATAGGAGTGCGCGACCCCCTTGGCGTGCGCCCGCTGGTCCTGGGCCGGCTGGGAGACTCCTGGTTATTCGCTTCCGAAACCTGCGCCTTCGATATCATCGGTGCGGAGTTCGTGCGCGACGTTGAGCCGGGCGAAATGATCGTACTTAACGGGGGCGAGCCGCGCTCCATCAAGGTAAAGACACCGCCGCCACCGCGTTTTTGCGTCTTCGAGTACATCTATTTTGCGCGACCCGACTCGGTCATTGCCGGAACCTCGGTGTATGAGGCGCGGAAGGCGATCGGCCGGGAACTGGCGCGCGAAAGCCTACCACCGTCCGATCTTGTTGTGCCCGTCCCCGATTCCGGCGTGCCCGCCGCCCTTGGGTTCGCCGAAGAATCGAAGCTGCCCTTCGATTTGGGCATCATCCGGAACCACTATGTCGGCCGGACCTTCATCGAGCCGGGACAGGAAATTCGCAACCTGGGGGTCAGGCTCAAGCACAACGCCAATCGCTCCATGCTCAAGGGCAAGCGAGTGGTGCTGGTGGATGACTCCATCGTTCGCGGCACGACGTCACGCAAGATCGTGCAAATGGTGCGCAGCAGCGGCGCCTCGGAGGTGCACATGCGCATCGCTTCTCCGCCAATCACCGATCCCTGCTTTTACGGCGTAGACACCCCAGAGCGCAGCCAACTCATGGCGGCCCAGATGTCAGTCGAGGAGATCGCTCGGCAGCTCGACGTCGATAGTTTGGCGTTCATCTCCATCGACGGCCTCTATCGGGCAATGGGCCTTCCGGGGCGTGACAAGGAGCATCCCGCCTTCTGCGACGCCTGCTTTACCGGTCAATATCCCGTAAAGCTCACCGACGTGGAAAGTCGGGATAACGAAAGCCTGTCGGACTTGACGGAACTCGAGCGGGCCTGAAGCAGGGACTAGGGAGCAGAATGACCCCTTGTTCTGCACGTTGGCTCATATGGATCTGTTAACTCCGGCGCAAGTGGTCCCCCATCTTTAAGATGTCATTTTAACTCAATGGGTCCGCTTTCCGGGCGGATTCGGTCCGAGCGGATCTTGCTGCAGCCTCCGATCAGGCGCTACTGCCTATGCTGGATCGCTGTTGCAGGAGACGAGGCATGTTGCGTCGGGGACTGTTCGGAAGAACCGCAGGCTTTCTCGCCACACTTGGGCTTCTTTCCGTTCTGGCTGGTCAGGCTGTGGCGCAGGTTGAGACCATCGCCATTCTGACGCCTGAACAGGGCACCGACTTTGGCTGGAATCAGCAAGCCGTCGAAGGCGCGCGAGCGCTTGGAGAGAAGCTGGGCCTTGAGGTGGTGGTCGCCAGCGGCCTGGGCTACGGCGACATCCGGCCGACGCTACGCGAACTGGCGGATGACGGCGTTGACCTGATGATTGCTCATGCCAGCGGCTACAATAGCGCCGCCCCGGAAATAGCCGCAGAGACCGGAGTACCGGTGGCGATCGTCGATGCCCCGAACACGGCAAAGCCGAACCTGGTCGCCGATTACACTTTAAGCGGCCACGAGGGAGCCTATTTGGCGGGCGTGCTAGCCGCCAAAATGAGTCGCAGCGGCACCCTCGGCATTGTCGTGTCTGGCGAACCACCCGCCTGGAACAGCCAGACCAGAGGGTTCGCGCAAGGCGCCCTGGACACCCTTCCCGCCATAGAGATTCGATACTCGGTCATCGGCCCTGCTGCTTATGCGGACGCCGCCGGTGCGCGCCGTGTCACCGAAGCCGTCATCGCGGCTGGCGCCGACGTCATCTTCGGCCAAGGCAATGGCTCAACCTTCGGAATGCTGCAGGCGGTGGAAACGACCGCTGCCCCCGACGGTGGCAAGGTTTGGTTCATCGACATCATCGGCGACAAGAGCAGCCTCGGCAGCGACCACTTGCTGTCCTCGGTCCTTTGGAACCTGGAACCGGTTTACACGGCAATGGTGGAGGACCTCGCTGCAGGAGCTTTCGGCACCAGATCCTATCAGATCAGCCTGGCCGACGACTCGCTGCAACTTCTAAAGACTTCGCAGATTCCCGATGATGTCTGGAAGACGGTCATGCAGGTGCGCGAGCAGATCATCGCTGGTGAGATCGAGATCGAGCCTGTGTTTGATGCAGAAGCGGTACGTGAGTTTCTGCGTGTTTCAGCGAACTAAAGCACGACACGTGGGTTGAGGTAGTGGACACCGCCCGCCGCCACAGGAACCTCGAAAGCGCCCTTGAATCCGTTGGTTTAAAAGATGGGCGATATCCGTTTCAAGCGCCCAACCGTCCCTTGCCCAACAGGATAGAACCAGAGCGGCAGCAAGCATTTGTTGCGCTTGAGGGTGTGTCCAAGCACTTCCCCGGCGTGGTAGCTCTCGATGGCGTGAGCCTCAACCTCAATCCTGGGGAGGTGCACGTCTTGCTTGGGGAGAATGGCGCGGGTAAGTCCACCTTGATCTCGCTCCTCTCCGGGATGCAGCAACCCGACCAAGGGCGCCTTGTCATCGATGGGGTGCCGCAGCGCCTCAGCTCTCCCCGCGATGCGCTGCAGCGGGGCGTTGGCACCGTTTACCAGCACACTACCCTCGTCCCGGGCCTCAGCATTGTAGATAACCTGATCCTGGGCGCTGCTTGGTGGTCTCGGCCAAAACGTCTGGATGTGCGCGCCCGCGTCTCCGCCATGTGCGACCGAATGGGAATGGATCTTCCATTCGACGCAACCCTCTCGAGCCTCTCGTTGGGTCAACGTCAATTGGTCGGGATCATCAAGGCGTTATGGCGGAGCAATCGCCTCCTGATCCTCGATGAGCCGACCTCGATGCTGGGCTCGGACGAGATTGATCAGCTCTATAAGGCGGTGGTCCGCCTGCGCGACGTCGGCACCGCAATCCTATTCATCACCCACAAGCTTGATGAGGCAATCAGATTTGGCGACAGAATCTCGGTGCTGAAGGCTGGGCGCCTGGCAGGTCAATTGGCGCCTGTCGAACTGAAGAGCCTGGAGCGTCCGATTCTGATCGAGCGCATCATCAGCTTGATGTTCGACACGACCGCCTCACCGTCCTTCAGCACGCCAAGCGCGCGGCCGGCCACCTTGAGGGGGCCGATCGTGCTTCGAGTGCAAGACATCCGCGCCGCAGCTTCACCTGACGAGCCACGGTTGGAAGGCATCACCTTTTCGCTTTCCGCCGGGGAGATCCTCGGTATCGCAGGCGTGGAAGGAAATGGTCAGAAACAGCTTGCTGAGGTATTGGCCGGGCAAAGGCGCTTTCTTGCGGGCAGTATCGAACTGGAAGGTACTCCTATCCATTCGCTTGGCGTCCGAGCACGCCAGAAACTGGGCCTTCGATATCTCAGCGATGATCGTCTGGGCGAAGGCTCCCTGCCCAACTTCCCGATCGAGTTGAACCTGCTTCTCAAGCGGATCGGAGAGCCACCCTTCTGGCGCTGCGGCTGGCAGCGCGCATCGGCGATCGAGGCTCACGCGCGTGCGCTAATCGATCACTACCAAATTCGTGCTGGCGGACCGCGCAGCCGGTTAAGCCAACTTTCCGGTGGAAACATCCAGAAGCTGCTGCTCGCACGCGAATTGGACGGAGCGCCAAAGGTCGTGATCTATAACAAACCTACCTACGGCCTTGACCTGCAGAGCATCAGAAACGCCCGATCAGCGATCCTGGCGCAGGCTGAACGCGGTGTCGCGGGGCTTTTGATTTCCACGGACCTCGAGGAACTTCTCGAACTGTCTGACCGGATCGCCGTCATGTACCGCGGTCGGCTGGTAGGAATACTCGAGGGGCCAGGACTATCGCGACGTCGTCTCGGTGAGCTCATGGTCGGGAGAGAGCACGCACAATGAGCAGCCCTGGGCCCGCCGAGGACACCCGCTTCAGCAGTATAGGAAGAGGCCTCCTCCAAGCCCTGTTCCCTCTGCTTCTCGCATTGCTTACCGCTGCGCTGCTACTGGAGCTACTCGACAGGGATCCCATCTCCTTCTATGCAGACGTGTTGAGCCGCGGCCTGTTCAGCCCGCTGGGGCTAGAGGCAACCATCTCGAGATGCGCACCGCTACTTCTGCTCGCGGCTTCGCTCATCGTCGCCTTCCGAGCCGGCTTGTGGAATCTGGGTGTAGATGGGCAGTTCCTGCTGGCAGCCATTTCGGCCGCTGCCTTGGGTCCGCCTCTTGCGGCGCGTATCCCCACGGGAATGACGCTATTGATTTGCATGCTCGCTGGCATGCTGGTCGCGGCGCTTTGGTCAGCAGTTCCCGCGCTTCTCAAGGCCCGCCAGGGCACCAATGAAATCATCACCACCCTGATGATGAACTTTCTAGGCGTAAGTCTGGCCAATGCCCTCATCAAGTTGGTACTTCGAGACCCGTCGACGACCGTTCCTCAGACCCTGACGCTGGCCACCGACGATCGCCTGCCGCGGCTTTTCGGGAGCACCATCCATCTCGGGGTTGTCATCGGCCTGCTCTGCGTGATTGCCGTACACGTGATAATGACGCGTACAGCCTTCGGCTTGAAACTGCGCGTGTTGGGCGAGAGCAGGCGGGTCGCGCGCCACGCGGGCCTTCCCGTGGAACGGCTTACCCTCCTGGCCTTTGGGCTTAGTGCCGGCCTGGCGGGACTGGCCGGCGCAGTTGAAGTACTGGGCGTTGCGGGCAACGTTCGGACCGACTGGAACCCTGCCTATGGCCTTCTGGTCATCCCGCTGGTCTTTCTCGCCCGCTTTCATGGCATCACCGTCATCTTCTTCATTTTCTTTTTTGCAATCCTGTCGATCGGCGGAGAAACCGCAGCTCGCAAAAGTGACTTGCCAAACTACTTTGTGCTGGTGTTCGTGGCGCTTACCCTGCTCTTCATGCCGCTAACGGAGCTGTTGGGACGACGCTTGCCGAGCTTGCGATCGAGGCCCGTTTGACATGGAAAGCCTGGTCACATCGGCCTTTCTGACCTCACTCCTGGCAGGGACCGTGGCTGCCGCAATTCCCCTGCTGCTCGCGGGCCTCGGGGAACAAATCTCGGAAAAGGCCGGGGTACTGAACATCGGTCTCGAGGGCATGATGCTCCTCGGCGCCTATGCTGGCTTTTACTTTGCGTGGTCCAGCAACTCCCTGTGGCTCGGGTTGCTTAGTGGCGCCATCGCCGGCGCGCTTCTTGCAGTCCCGATGATGCTGCTTTGCGTCTGGCTCGGGCTCAA
>JAJUFM010000011.1 GCA_029265995.1 Rhodospirillaceae bacterium
GAGCTCACCGGTGATTTCGCAAAGCTCATGGAGTGGGCCGACCGCATCCGCCGGCTGAAGGTACGCACTAACGCCGAGACACCTCTGGACTGTCGCACGGCCATCAAGTTCGGTTGCGAAGGCATCGGTCTCAGCCGCACGGAGCATATGTTCTTCGATGCCGATCGCATCGTGGCGGTGAGACAGATGATCGTGGCCGAAGACGAAGCAGGACGTCGGGCAGCTCTCGCCAAGCTTCAGCCGATCCAGAAGCAGGACTTCAAAGAGATCTTTACGATCATGAAGGGGCTTCCGGTCACCATCCGTCTGTTGGATCCGCCGCTTCACGAGTTCCTGCCCCACGGTGAACAGGAAATTCGTGAGGTCGCCCAGGCAGCTGGGGTGTCGGTCGAGCGAGTCCGCCAACGGATGCTCAAGCTGGAGGAAAGCAATCCCATGCTCGGCCATCGCGGCTGCCGCTTGGGGATCACTTATCCTGAAATCTATGAGATGCAGGCCAGAGCCATCCTCGAGGCGGCAGTTGAAGTCCATAAGGAGAGCGGCGAAACGGTTCAGCCGGAGATCATGATCCCGCTTGTTGCCCTGCGCCGTGAGTTCGAGATCCTGAAGGAACTCGTCGACAGCGTGGCGAAGGAGACCATGGAAGCGGCGGGTGTGGAAATCGCTTATCTCGTCGGCACCATGATCGAACTGCCCCGATCTGCACTGAGAGCGGCCGAAATCGCTGAAACGGCAGAGTTCTTCTCCTTCGGGACGAATGACCTCACCCAGACGACCTATGGGGTGTCTCGCGATGATGCGGGGACCTTCCTGCCAATTTATGAAGCACGCGGCATTATTCCCCGCGACCCCTTCGTGACACTTGATCAGGAGGGTGTCGGGGAACTGGTCAAGATCGGGGCCGAACGAGGGCGGTCGGTTCGCCCCGACATCAAGCTGGGCATTTGCGGCGAGCATGGCGGCGACCCGGATTCGGTCCGCTTCTGCCATTGTATCGGTCTCGACTACGTGAGCTGCTCGCCGTATCGCGTTCCCATCGCGCGACTAGCCGCGGCCCAGGCGGTTCTTTCTGAGGCGGTACGGGACGTTTGATTCCCCGACTGCCGGATCCATCCTGAAGACTCTGAACAGGCCCGCAATCGTCTTTAGAAAACAGGCGATTGCGGGCGGTGAGCGTGCGTTTGGTCCCCTGCTTTTGCGTGTGGGGACGGGGGCTTGTTCCACTGCGCAAAAAAATTATACTCGCGCCGCAACTTGGTGGCTGCGGTTAGGGTAAAATGACGATCACTCTCGATCCCGACTACCGACCGACCGAAGACGAAGAGTTCATGAACCCGCGCATGCGGGAACATTTCAGGCAAAAGCTACTGAAATGGAAAGCTGAGCTGCTGCGTGAATCGGATCAGACTCTTGAACACATGCAAAAGGAAAGCCTAGCAGAACCCGATATTGCGGATCGGGCAACGCTGGAGTCAGACCGTTCGCTTGAGCTGAGAACGCGCGACCGAGAGCGCAAGCTGATTGCCAAGATCGATGCGGCGCTCAAACGTATAGACGATGGTACCTACGGCTATTGCGAAGAAACGCATGAGCCGATTGCAATCCGGCGGTTGGAAGCACGCCCAATCGCGACGCTTTCGCTGGAAGCACAGGAACGGCACGAGCGCATGGAGCGCACACAGCGCGACGATTAACTCGACGCGGTTTGAGCAGGTCGCCTCTCATCGGGTTTACTTTGGGGACCCGATGAGAGGCCCTGAACTTTGTCTAGCAGTTCACGGCGCCGTGGAGCCGAAGACCCGTTCGAAGATCGTGTTCACATGCTTGGTGTGATAGGCATCATCGAAGCAGGCATCTAGCTGCTCTGGCGTCAGGAGAACGTCAGGGTCAGCTTCGAGCTCCGCACGAAAGTCCTTGCCCTCTAGCCAGACCGGCATGGCGTTGCGCTGCACGAGGCGGTAAGCCTCCTCACGGCTCACTCCGGCCTGGGTCAGGGCAAGCAGCACTCGCTGGGAATTCACCAAGCCGCCCAGCTGGTCGAGGTTGCGCCGCATCTGATCTGGGTAAACCAGCAGCTTCTCGACCACCCCTGCGAGACGGTTGAGCGCGAAGTCCAGAGTGATAGTGGCGTCCGGCGCAATCATCCGCTCGACCGAAGAGTGGGAGATGTCCCGTTCATGCCAAAGCGCCACATTTTCCAGGGCAGGGGTCACTGCGGAGCGAACCATTCGCGCAAGACCCGTGAGATTTTCCGTCAGTACCGGATTGCGCTTGTGAGGCATCGCGGAAGAGCCCTTCTGGCCGGGTGAGAAATACTCTTCAGCTTCACGCACCTCGGTTCGCTGCAGATGACGGATCTCAACGGCAAGATTCTCGACCGAGGAGGCGATCACACCGAGGATGGCGAAGAAGGTCGCGTGGCGGTCTCGCGGAATGACCTGGGTCGAGACCGGTTCCGGGCTAAGGCCGAGCTTTTTCGCTACATAGTTTTCCACGAAGGGATCGATATTGGCGAAGGTGCCGACGGCGCCAGAAATAGCGCAGGTGGCGATTTCCTCCCGTGCTGACAGCAGCCGCTCACGGTTGCGCTGAAAGGCAGCAAAGTGACCGGCGAGCTTCACGCCGAAGGTCGTGGGCTCCGCATGGATCCCGTGGCTGCGGCCAACACAGAGCGTGTCCTTAAATTCGAAGGCGCGTTTCCTGAGGGCTGCCAAGAGGCGATCGAGATCTGTGAGCAGCAGATCCGCGGCGCGGGTCAACTGCACCGATAGGCAGGTGTCCAAGACGTCCGAGGAGGTCATCCCCTGGTGAAGGAAGCGAGCTTCTGGGCCTACGTGCTCCGCAACGTTGGTCAGGAAGGCGATGACATCATGCTTTGTTTCCCGCTCGATCTCGTCGATGCGATCAACTTCGAAGGCGCCGCGTTGCCAAATGGCGGCAGCGGCTTCCTTCGGAATGACTCCGAGTTCCGCCATGGCATCGCAGGCGTGCGCTTCGATTTCGAACCAGATCTGAAAGCGCGTTTGGGGCGACCAGATATCGGCCATCTCCGGCCGGCTATAGCGGGGGATCATCGTGAACTTCCTTAACCGTGCAGCGAAGATAGGGCGGTAACGGACGCAAAGCGGTGGGTCAAGGCAAGGCTCCCTCCGGTTCAGAGGGACAACTCAATAGTCGAGCTGCCAGCGTACCCCCGAGCGGTTGCGGCCATCGACGCCCATATCACTGTGCGCCTTGATAGTATCTGTTATATCGATCTCGACGGTGACGCCCGTGCTGCCGGGACGGATTCCCTGCTGCACGCCAACATAAACCCCTTCGCCGAGATAGGTACCGACAGCGACCGAACCTGGGTCATCCTCGGTTGCGCCTGGCCTGAAACCGAACTCGTCGACACCGAGGCTCCTGCGCATCAAGCCGGTGAGGCCGCTACCTCCTGTGGCCAGACCCGCTGCCGCATCAGCGAGTTCGATCGCTTCCATCGCGGTGAGATTAGCGGAATTCTTGTTGAAGAGGACGCGTGAGAGAATCTCGTCCTGTGGCAATTCAGGTTCTGAGGACAACTCGATCTGCGGATTTGATGCAGCACCCGTCACCAGAACCAGAGCCCGAAAATCGGGAGTGGAGTAAACAGCCGTAAGATCGAGTTCCGGATCCAGACTAGGCGCGCCGACCGGCAAACGAATGGAGCTATCCTGCAGTACGAAGGTCTTGCCGACGACCGTAAAGCTGCCGCGCGCGGGGTTGATCTCCCCGCTGATCTGAGGAGAGCTTATGGTTCCGGCAACCAGGAACTGGCCCCGCCATTCGGATTCCAACCCTCTCCCGCGAACAAAAACCCGGCGGGGAAGATCGATTTCAACATTGAGCGCGATGGGAGAGGGGCGGGGCGCCTCATCAGACAGCTCCTCTTCCGGCGTGGCGGGCACGCCATCGCGAACCTCTACTACCTGAATCTCCGCGACGCTTGGAGGAAGGGCGTCGACCAGACGTACTTCAATGAAGTCGTTCGTCAGGCGGCCCGATATCAGCGCGTCGGTGAAGAGATTGCCGATAACGTCGATGCCCCCGCTTATGCGCGCCGTCACATCGTCACGCTGGGCGATGAGCATTTCGTCGAAGCGAATATGGAGGTCCGACAGCAGCCCCTCTTCTCCCAACCAGGTCAGGCTGCCGCTTCCGTTGATGCTGCCATCACGTCCGTCGCTGGCTTCAAGACGCTCTAGCGTCAAGCGGCGTTCGGCGCCCGTCAGCACCAGCTCCATCGGCTCCAGAACTGTCCCACTGGTATAGTTTTCATAACGCGCTTGTCGGATAACGACCTGACCCGCGAGTTGCGGGTCTTCAAGACTTCCCCTTGCGCTCAGGTCGATAAGGCCGTCGCCCGTCAACCGGATGGCGTCTGTCGGTAAGAGTGCGACGACGGGGGCTAGATCTCCTTCCCAGTGAACGTTGGCGTCAAGCGGCTGGGTCCGCACCAGCTCCATCTGGAAGGGTTCCAGGGACGCGCGGACGGGGAGGCGGGCGGTTACCGTCAAGGGGGTCTCAGCGAAGCCCTGAAGACTGGCATCGACGCTGAGGCTATTCTCTTGCAGCAGGGCTTCGCCACGGAAAGTCATGGCAGGTCGCGTGGACAAGTCACTTTCCGGCGCGATAGCGAGATTTTCCGCGAAGAGGTTCAGACGTGCTCGGGGGGCGGCCATTGTCCCAGAGAGAGACATCTCAGCGGATAGGAGTCCTTCGACATCCTCATTCCCCGCGAGTTCAGCAACCCGAGCCAAAGGAAGGCCGGCCAGGTCCAGGTTGCCGGTCAGGGAAGCTCCCTGCTGCTCAAGGTCTGCTCGAAGTTGCCCACCCAGAATTGCGAGTCGGAGGCCGCTGACGCTGAGGTCTGGCGCAACCACAATTTCTGCAGGCTGAAGCAGCCGAACCTCTTCTTGTGCCCAGTCGAGCTCGAGTGAGGTCAAGGAGATCGCCGTGCTTTCTTCTCCTAGCCCTAGCGAAGCACTTGTCTGCAGGCGCAAAGGTTCGTCTTGAGCACTTCCCTGAGCATTCAGTTCGAAGCCAAGCGCGGTCAGATCGCCGGAGGCCGTAAGGCTGGTTTGGTCGAGGGTCAAGGCGTCAGCTACAATCGATGAAGCGGTCATTTCCGCTTCCAACGCTGGCGCACCCATCAGATCGCGAGCCCGAGCCTGGAGTTCGACCTGGCGGCTTTGCACGATGGGGGCGCCTGCTGGGCCGAAGCGGAACTGCTGAAGACTTGCAGTTGCCTGAAGCCCCTGTTGTTCATCTTCCGGTGCGAGGTCGGCCTGAAAACGCAGGCTTCCTCCTGCCTCGGACCCGATTAGTGCAGCGATGGCATCCAGGCGCGGGATCTCGCCTTCAACGTGACCGTTGCCGGGTCTTCCATCCAATGGCCATTCAAGGCGCCCATTGATGTTGGCTGCCTCCCCGAGGTTGAAGCTGAAAGGCTCAAGAAACAGCACCTCCTTGGCCAGCGCGAACACCGCTTGGGAACTAAGCGGGCCGTAGCGTCCATTCGTGCCTTCCAAGCTGAAACTGCCCAGTGGGCCGGTCTCTGCCAGATCGATATCGAGTTCACCGGATAGGGTTCTTGCCGGGTCGCCTGGCAGCGACAGGTTATCTCCTGCGAGGGTGGCCTGAACATGCGGGCCCGCGACCGGGCCTACCGCTGTTCCTTCCAGTCGAAGACTTCCGCCGAGCGGCTGCTCGAGGACTTCGCCAAGCGGTTCCAGCGCAGATATCTGCAGCTGATAGGCGGCATCAATCGTCGAATAGTCTGCTGCGATCAGCGCTTCCGCAGTCAGAGAGGTGGTAGCCGTATCTAGATGGAGCTCTTCCAGATGTAGCTGGTCATCCTGCGTACGCCTGAGGTTGGCAACCAGCCCCGGGCGCTCTCCAAGCATGGCGTCGGCAGCGGGAATCCCTAAATGGAGGCGGTCAGCCAAAGCAGTGACATTTCCCTCGACAGCGCCATCCTCATGCAAGCGAACATCCACATCGAAAGTGATGTTGCCGCGGAGATCCTGACCGGCCAAGGCGGAAAGACTGCTGAGGTTCTCGTGCTGGGCTTTCAGCACAAAATCGCCGACAGGGAGCACTGCCTCGCCTTGTGGCAACTGCATTTCTCCTGAAAGCTGCACCAGAAGTTCGGCCAGTGAAGCTTCCAGGTGTTCGAGCGTGAGGTGCTGATGCTTGAGTTGGTAGATGCCTGCTGCCGTTAATCGAGGATCGCCGGGCAGAGCTTGACCTACTTTTTCGTCATCCAGCCGGAGATGTTCGCCGCTGAGTTCCAGATCTACTGCTACTGCTGCATCAGCTTCGTTCAGGGGCTGCGGTGTCGTGGCGTCGACCTGAAGCCGCATCACGTCGAGATGCACCTGTGGTGCCTCGACATCATGAAGTTCTGCCTGCAACCTTACTGTTGGGGCGCTGAGACGGCCGCTCAGGTTCAGGGCAACTTCGGCTGCCTCGAAAGCCGCAGGAGAGGTCAACCCGGTAAAAGCGCTGCCGCTGTCTATCGTCAGGTTGAGGCCGGCTTCCACAGTTTCACCATCAGCTTCAAGCGAGCCATTGCCTTGCAGCTCAGCCGCCGCAAGCGACAAGCGAAGATCATCCAGGCGAGTGGCGCCGTCTTCCTGCTGTGCGATGTGGGCATTGAACCTCAGACCGTCGCTTAGTAGCGGTTGAACTTCTGCAGGCGCCAAGGCCTGAAGCTGTGCCTCACCTCGTACATTAAGATCCAGTGGCTGTAGGCTATCGAGATGAAGATCGGCCGCCAGATGGGCTGCTTCTCCTGCATCGACGACCAACCGGGCTTCCCAATCTTCCGGCGGTCCGTTTCCATCGAGCGATAGTTCGACAGGAGGACGATTGGGGAGGTCGAGCAACTCGGCGACCAAGCCGCCAGCAGGTTCCGAACCAGTCACGCGTGCCGTCAGCTGTTCGCCACCTGCTGCGAGAGCCAGATCGACATCCAGGTTTCCCGGGCGATCATCGATCCGTCTTACCGCCAGCCGGGTCTCGAGAGCTCCGTCTCGTTCCAACCGAGCTCGCCCGTCGACGCTGAGGCGCGCAGGCATGCCAGCCACCTCTTCCGACAGCGAGACCTCCTCAACTCTAAGCGTTTCGAGGTTGATGCTGATCGGCAGTTCGGGAAGGGAAAGCTGGAATGGCTCTGAGGTCCCCGGCTGCGGCGGCTCTTCCGTGCTATCTTCCGGCAGGCGATGCAGAGCGACGTGGTCTGCCTCCACCACGCGGATGTCGAGGCGCCGATTCAAAAGGTCGAGCGGGTGCCATGCTAGCAACGCGCGATCCACAGTTACGAGCGGCCCCTGCGGATCGCTGAGTTCTAAGCCTTCCAACTCGATACGCTGTGGCAAAGGGCCGTCGAGCCGATCGATCTTCAACTGGAGCCCACCTGGCTCGCTCACGCTGCCTTCGATCACGTCGACCAACAGCGCACGGCCGGGCGCGGTTTGTAGACCGAGATATAGGACTAGGATCAGCAGCAGCGGCAGGCCGATGATCAGGAGCGCCGCGTACAACAACAGCCTGGCCGTAAAGCTGCGGCGTCCTTTCTCCTGTCCTCGTTGGGGTGGCTGTTCGCTGCTCACGGATTTCAGAAGGCTTGCCCGATGGAGATGTAGAACTGGTAAATTCTGTCGATACCCTTCCTTCGATTAAGTGGCGTCGCCACATCCACCCGTAAAGGACCAAAGGCGGTGTAGTAGCGCAGTCCCAATCCGGCGGCATACTGCAGGTTCTCGCCTTGTGGCCATGGCGTTTCGTACACCTGCCCAGCGTCGAGAAAGGGAACGATGCCGATGGTGTCAGTCACCTTGATCCGCGCTTCCAGACCCAATTCGACAACCGATCTTCCGCCGATCGGGTCATCGTCATCGTCCAGGGGCCCGACGGACCGGAAAGCGTAGCCGCGAACGGACCCGCCGCCACCGGCATAGAAGCGCAAGTTGGCCGGTATGTCGCCTCGCGAACTGCCGGCCAGCGATCCGAAGCGCCCTCGCGCAGCCAGGACCACCCGGTCACTTTCCAGAGGCGAGTAGTAGAGAGAGCCAGTAGCGTCGCCTCTTATGAACTTCGCAGATTCGCCGACGACGCTCACGTAGGGAGTCAAGGTAGCGTCAAGCCGCGCGCCACTGGTGGGGTTCAGCAGATCGTCGCTGCCGTCATAGGTCACCCCGCCAGTGAAACCCAGAAGACCAAAATAGGATGTATCCTCGTCCTCGGTCACCCGGGTGATCAACAGGCTTGGGCCAGCACGAACAGTCCATCTCTCATTCAGTTTACGCTCCAGACCGAGAAAGTGGCTGCTGGTGTACTCCTCGAAAGCATCGCTGTCTTCGTGGCGCAACTCGTTTTCGAAAAGGAGCGATTGGTCGAGACGCAGGTAGTTTGGTTTGCGGAAATCCGCTGTCACACTCTGCTGTTCTTGCGTGCCCTGCGCTCGCAGACTGAGCTGTTCGGCCGCGCCAAACAGATTTCTGTGCTCCCAGAAAACTTCGAGCCCCGGTCCATCGTCAGTCGCAAAGGAAACACCGGCGCCGATGGTGCGATGCGGTCGTTCTGCAACCTGCACCTCCACAGGCAGTTCGCCATCCTCGCTGGAGTCCGGCATATTGGTCACGACGGACTCGAACAGCCCCGTCTTGGACAGCTTCTGACGTGCCTCTTCCGTCAGGCGCTGGTCATAGAGGGAGCCTTCATGCCAGTCGATGATGCGGCGCAGATAATCCTCGCGCACGGTCTCGAGGCCCACGATCGACAGGGGACCAAAGCGGGTGGCTTCCCCTGGAACGACGCGTACCTCCGCACGGATCTCTGCCTCGTCCATGTCCGCGAGGTAGCGGGTGCTAGCGACCCTTCCAAAGGGATAGCCGGATTCCTGCAGCCACTGCGCAATTCGTTCTTCCGCGGCGCGGAGCTCTGCGGCCCGGGCTCTTTCTCCTAACGTGAGGCCAACGGCCGTGGCGTCCCGCGGCGCCGAGGCAGGGACCTCGTCAGTATAGACGATCTCGTAATCAGCCAGATGAAAGGCCGGTCCGCGCTCTACCGTAATGTGGATCTGGACAGGATGCTCTTCGTCATCAACTTCATATTCGATGTTGTGATTGTAGTAGCCTTCAGATCGGAGAATCCTCGCGATGCGATCGAGGTCGTCGGCAAGCCGGCGGCGAAGGGCTGCCTCGCTACCTGGCAGGCGATCTTGCTGGGTCAGCAAGGCTGAACTTTCGTCAATGAGGCTGCGGAGGCGATTGCTGAGGTCGCCGCTTATCTCGGCGGTATAGGGCACGCCTTCAGGAGCCGGTTCTTCTCCATTTTGCGCAGCTACCCCCAGAGGTGACAGAATCATCAGCGCGAGCGCCAGAATGCGAAGCCGCTTCATGCTCGGCGGTATGGTCGAGGTGGCATTCACTGCGCGCCGCCGCTCTTGTTGTTGCCCTGCCTTGAGTTGTCTCGACGGGAAGTGACGGCGAATGGCCTACTTACCCGGCGGACCCCCTTCCTCCTGTCTAGCGTGTAGAGGCTCTAGGGGCCAGAGACTCCGGAGCTTTGGCCCAAATATGTACCGAAATGCACCTCTTTAGTTCTTATCAAGGCGCTCGGAGCCGGAGTTATTCCAATTTCTGAGCGCATCGATGGCGCCCTGAAGAATGAAGGCAGCGGCCATCTTGTCGACCACTTGACCACGTCGACGGCGACTCATGTCCACGTCTTCCACCAGGAAGCGCTCAATGGCTGCCGTAGAGAGCCTTTCATCCCAGTAGGCGATCGGCAGCGTAAAGCCTGCCAGCTCTTCCAAGTTGCGCGCAAACTGCCTGGTTGAGCGCGCGCGTTTGCCTTCGCTGCCGTCCATATTGAGCGGCAAGCCGAGCACAAGGCCGCCGACACGCTGCTCCCTGCAAATGTCCGCCAGCCGCTGTGCATCCTCGGTAAATTTTGTTCGCTGGATGGTTTCGAGGGGAGATGCGAGGCTTAGATCGCTCGTCGCTATCGCAAGACCAATGGTTTTTTCACCGAGATCGAGACCGAGAAGCCTGGAACGAGGTGGAAGAAGACGCGGCAATGCCCGCAGCTCAACGATGGCCATGATCACCCGGCTGGGATATGTGCGGCGTAAACACAAAGCCAGTTCTATAGGGTTGTATCATCTCGCTTTAACCCCGCGTTGCGGTAGTGCACTCTCTGTCACCATGCGACCCTTCTACAGACACCTGTTCCTTGTGGCGCACTTGATATTGCTGGCCAGCCTGAGCATTGGAGCCGCCACGCCCCTGTCACCTGCCCACGCCCAGGATCGTGTACTGCGTGTCGCCTGGTCTCCACAGGCACCCTACCAGTTCTATCAGCTTAGGGGGGACAGCCAGTACGTTACCGGCATAGATGTGGTGACATTTCGGCAGGCTGCGGACGAAGCGGATTTGACGGTCGTGCTGGAGGAGCTTCCGTGGGAGGAAGCGCTTTCCCAGGTGGAAGCGGGAAAAATCGATGCTGCACTCGCGGCCTTTCACACCAAGGAGCGCGACCGATACGGATACTTCTCGGTTCCTCTGCGCATGAGCCGAGAGAGTGTCTTTCTGCCGAGTGATCTGCTCCCTCAAGCAACGACGCTGGAAGGATTGTTCGCGGCGCTGGCGCAAGAACAACTGCGTCTAGGGGTAATTCAAGGATTCGAACTGGGCGCTGACTTCGCAGATTTCCAGAACCGCCATCCAGATCAGGTTGTGGTGCTGCCGCGAATCGATGACCTTCTTTCCAGCCTCTCCTCGGGCCAGATCGATGGGTTCATCTTGGACCGCTTTGCAGGCTACCGTGAGTTGGCACGGCACGATCTGCGAGGCTTCGAAGCACACAAGGTGCCAATCTACGAAGCGCCCGTCGCCGCGCTCTTCTCCAGAGAGACAGTGGAGCCGGAAGTGATCCAGCGCTTCGATACGGCGCTGGCGAAACTTCATGCGCGCGGTGAGACCAAGACCATCGGCCGTCGCTTCGTGCTGCCTGCGGTCATGGACATTGCACTCTACGGTTCCTGGTTTGAAGCCATTCTGATCGTGGGAATGGTGGCTTTTTCCATATCTGCCGTCGTGATCGCGCGCAGCGGTGGCTATGGCCTGTACGGCGCTGTGGTGCTGGCGTGCCTGCCGGCACTGGGAGGCGGTGTGGTGCGCGACCTCCTGATCCTGCGTGAACCCTACATCTTTGCCTATCCGATCTATGTCTATATCGTCCTGGGCACGCTACTGGCTGGTTACCTCTTCAATCGGCTTTTGGATCGCGCGCGCGGCCGCTCGCTTCTGTTCTTCGATGCGGTGAATTTGGTTCTGCTGATGCGTCGCCGGATGAGGCCGCAGCTTCTCATGGAGTTCTTCGATGCGGCAGGGATCGCGGCCTTTACCATTGTAGCGGTGACTGTGGCTGCAGAGTTCGGTCGCGACCCTCTGTGGATGTGGGGGCCGCTGCTCGCCGCCTTGACGGCCACGGGCGGCGCGATTTTGCGCGACATGATACGTGCCGACAGCAAGAACGACATTCTTCACAATGCCTTCTACGGAGAAACCGTCATTCTCTGGTCCTTCCCCTTGTCACTCTATCTTCAGTATTTCGGCCATCTGTCTGACCCCGAAACGGTGTTCTGGGCCTTGATGATCAGCATGATGGGGATATTTGCGACTCGAATGATCTTTGTTCTCTTCGGCTGGCGTGCGCCGCGCTATTGAACTACTCGAGGCGGTCGGTGAGGGCGGGGTTCGCCTTGTCGCTTACCGGGTGTGGTGCTAGGGTCCGCGCCGTCCGCGACGGACATTCATTAGGCGAATGATAGGGATTGGCGCAGCATGTCGGTCGACCTCGGCACGGTCCGGCACATCGCCAAGCTTGCGCGGCTCCATGTGGAGCAGGAGCAGGCTGAGGCACTGGTCGGCGAGCTCAACAAGATTTTGGGATGGGTGGAGCAGCTCGGTGAACTGGATACCACGGGCGTTCCGCCGATGACCTCCGTGGTCGAACGTAGCCAGCCATTGCGCGAGGACGTGGTCACCGAGGAGGACAGCAACTCTGCTGTTCTCGCCAATGCTCCGGATTCCGCTCACGGCTTCTTCGTCGTACCGAAGGTGGTGGAGTGATGACGAGCCCAACCCACATGACCCTGGCTCAAGCGCGTGACGCGCTGGCGAAGCGCGAAATGTCAGCTCGCGAACTGGCCGAAGCCCACCTCGCCGCTGTGGAGGCAGCAAGGCCGTTGAACGCCTTTACGGTGGAGACACCGGAAAAGGCTCTGTCCATGGCTGAAGCCTCCGATGAACGCCTGGCCAAAGGGGAAGGGCGCCCGCTCGAGGGGATCCCTCTTGGGATCAAGGACCTCTTCTGCACCGAGGGCGTGGCTTCCACGGCCGGCAGCCGCATGCTCAAGGACTTCAAGCCGACTTACGAGTCGACCGTCACAGCCAACCTTTGGCGCGATGGCGCCGTCCTTCTGGGCAAGCTCAACATGGACGAGTTCGCGATGGGCTCGTCGAACATGACCAGCGCTTACGGCGGGGTGGAGAACCCCTGGCGCGCCGAAGGAAGTGACAAGAAGCTGGTGGCCGGCGGCTCCTCCGGCGGATCGGCGGCGGCGGTGGCAGCCCGCTGTGCATTGGGTACCACGGGAACCGACACCGGCGGATCCATTCGCCAACCGGCGGCTTTCACCGGCATTGTCGGCATGAAGCCGACCTATGGCCGCTGTTCTCGCTGGGGCATTGTCTCCTTTGCCTCCTCCCTGGATCAGGCGGGGCCAATGGCCCGGAGTGTGCGTGATTGCGCCATCCTGCTGCGCTCCATGTCCGGCCACGATCCGAAGGATTCGACGTCGATCGAGCAGCCGGTGCCTGATTTCGAAAAGGCTCTAACAGGCGATATCCGCGGCTTGAAGGTGGGTATTCCGAAGGAGTATCGGGTTGATGGCATGTCAGAGGAGCTGGAGCGGCTCTGGCAGCAGGGCATCGATTGGCTGCGCGCTGCGGGGGCGGAAATCATCGACATTTCCCTGCCGCACACGAGCTACGCCTTGCCGACCTACTATATCGTCGCCTCCGCCGAGGCCTCTTCCAACCTCGCGCGCTATGACGGCGTGCGCTATGGGCTGCGCGTCGAGGGCGACAGCCTGGACGAGATGTACGAGGCGACGCGCGGCGCGGGTTTTGGCCGTGAAGTGAAGCGGCGCATCCTTATCGGCACCTACGTTCTGTCCGCCGGCTACTACGACGCCTACTACAACAAGGCGCGGCAGGTGCGCACCCTGATCGCCCGGGATTTCGGCCAGGCTTACGAGAAGGTCGACGTCATCCTGACGCCGACCACGCCGGGGCCGGCCTTTCCCATGGGGGAAAAGATGGACGACCCAATCGCCATGTACCTGAACGACGTCTTTACAGTCCCTGCCAGCCTTGCGGGTCAGCCGGCGATCTCTGTGCCGGCAGGCCTCTCGGAACAGGGACTGCCCCTCGGCTTGCAGCTGATCGGGCGGGCCTTCGATGAGCAGACGGTGCTGCGTGCGGCTGGCGTATTGGAGGAGGCTGCCCAGTTCACTGCGGAACCCGCCTTCGTTGCAGGCGCGTAGCAGACGGAAGAGCAGGCACAAAACGGGCGAACGAAGATGTCTTTGATCGAAGGCGAGACGGGTAAGTGGGAGGTCGTGATCGGGCTGGAGGTCCACGCCCAGGTCATCTCCCGGTCCAAGTTGTTTTCCGGCGCATCCACCGCTTACGGCGCAGCGCCAAACTCCCAGGTGTCACTGGTGGATGCCGCAATGCCTGGCATGCTGCCCGTCTTGAACCGCGAATGCGTGGCGCAGGCGGTACGCACCGGCCTTGGCCTCAAGGCAAAGATCAACCTCACCTCCGTCTTCGAGCGCAAGAACTACTTTTACGCCGATCTGCCACAGGGCTATCAGATCAGCCAGTTCAAGCACCCGATCGTCGGGGAGGGGACGCTGACCATCGATCTGCCCGACGGCAGCACAAGGGATATAGGGATCGAGCGGCTGCACCTGGAACAGGATGCAGGAAAGTCGCTGCATGATCAGGATCCCCGTCGGACCTTCGTCGACCTGAATCGCGCCGGCGTGGCGCTGATGGAGATCGTCTCGAAGCCGGACATCCGCTCGGCGGAGGAGGCCGGTGCCTACATTCGCAAGCTGCGCTCCATCTTGCGTTATCTGGGCACCTGTGACGGCAACATGGAAGAGGGGAGCCTGCGCTGCGACGTTAACCTCTCCGTGCGTCGTCCGGGCGAGCCTCTTGGAACCAGGACAGAAACCAAGAACGTCAACTCGATCCGCTTCGTTCAGCAGGCCATCGAGTATGAGGCACGACGGCAGATCGAAGTGCTCGAGGCGGGCGGAACGATCGAGCAGGAAACTCGTCTCTTCGACTCGCGGAAAGGCGAAAGCCGCTCCATGCGCAGCAAGGAGGAGGCGCACGATTACCGCTACTTCCCCGACCCCGACCTGTTGCCGCTGGTCCTGGAGCAGAGCTACGTGGATGAATTGGCGGCTGCCCTTCCGGAACTGCCAGACGAAAAAAAGCGTCGCTTCATGGAAGACTATGGGCTCTCCGCTTATGACGCAGGCGTTCTCGTCGCCGAGCAGGCCAATGCGGCCTTCTACGAGGCGGTACTGGACGGTGGCAAGCGCGACCCCAAGCTCGCCGCGAATTGGGTGACAGTGAACTACTTCGGCGCGCTCAACGCCTCTGGCGTCGGCTTGGCAGAGGCGCCGATCGACGCGAAGAAGCTCGGCGGCCTGCTTGACCTTATCGCTGACGGCACCGTCTCCTCGCGCCTCGCCAAGGAAGTATTCGAGGCAATGTGGGAGAGCGGTAAGGACGCTGCGACCATCGTCGAGGAAAAGGGTCTGAAGCAGATCACCGACGAAAGCGCCATCGAGGCCTTGGTCGACAAGGTGATTGCCGAAAACCCCGCGCAGGTGGAGCAGTATGCCGGCGGCGAGAATCCCAAGGTGATCGGCTGGTTCGTCGGCCAGGTCATGAAGGCCAGCCAGGGCAAGGCCAATCCTGGGGCGGTAAACCAGATTCTAAAGCGCAAGCTCGGAGGCTGATGAGGGGAGCTCTCTCTACCGAGGCCCGTTAAAGGAAGCCGATCCAGCGGCCCGCGATGAGGGCAGAGATCCAGATCGCCAGAGACGCGCCCGCCATGAATTTGATGGACAGCGGCGCTTCACCGCTCTGGGGCGCCCGCGCCCAAGGTGCAACGCCGTGAAGCAGCGCCGCATTCGTGAGGCCAGCCGCGAGTAGCCCCATCTTCGTGAGAAACGCAGGGTTTAACGCGTACTCGTCGGCCTTGACGGTGAAGAGAACCAAGCCTGTCGAGATTGCCAGACTCACCCCGACCATGGCTGCGCCCGACAGGAAGGGGCCCAGGACTTGCAGTGAAGTCCGCCGAAACAGCCCGAGGATGCGCAGGTCCAGTGGCACAATGGAGCCGATGAGGAGCCCTATCGACAGGATGTGGGCGGCGTTGGCAAAGATGTAAAGCGTCGGCGAGGCTGTTAGCGCCTGTGCGACAGGGCTGCCGGTCAGCCACTCGAGCGGCCCGGCCAAAGCAACCTCAATCTCCAATTCGCTCTGGGTAGAGGTCGAAGTTCTGGCCGTCGATGGTGATCCGGACTGCCTTCATCAATCTCTCGGTCTCGTCGAGGGAGCGGTTTCCCAAGATAGTGACGTGATCGCCTGGCTGCGCTGCGCCTTCTACAAATCCGGCGCGCTGCGTCTGGCGCGGGTTCGCGAGATCGATCTGCCACACCTCGCCATCTGCCTCGACGGTAAGCGAAGGGTGTGGCGGTGCGAAGGAAATCTCCTGGATGGTGCCTGACAACTCGGTTGTTTCGCCCTCCGCCCAGCTCCATCCATGATGCGCGGTGGCTGGAACGCTCAGGAGCAGCAAGGCGCAGAAACTGGCGAGGATTACCACTGGATTGATGCTGCGCATCTCTCACCTCCTCTTCGAGAGGTCCTTGGAGTGATGGCAGAGCAATCGCCAGTCGCCGCCGCTGTTCCGGAGTCGGAGGTGGGAAATGGAATCAGAAGGTGGAGTAGTTCGCTTCTGGGACCTGGAACGGGAAAAGGGCCGGTAAAGACCGACCCTTTTTACCTCGCCGAATTGGCTCCGCGGACAGGACTCGAACCTGTGACCCGGTGGTTAACAGCCACCTGCTCTACCAACTGAGCTACCGCGGATCAGAGGGCGCTCGATACTGAGCGCCGCGGCCGGCTTATAGCAAAGGCCATCGGCCCCTGCAAAGACTTTCGCCACCTTCTCCAGAACCTCCCGCAAACGCCTGAAGAACTGGAGGCCCGGGCCGGAATCGAACCGACGTACGAGGATTTGCAGTCCTCTGCATAACCACTCTGCCACCGGGCCGGCGGCCGCCGATGTCTGCCAGTCTGCGCCCTCAAGGTCAAGTGAGTCGCTCTAGCTGCTGCTCCGTTTCGCAGCAAAAAGATGATGCTCATCAATGTGCGTCGGCTGATGGCGCATTCGCCCGTTGCGGTGCAGTCATTGTCTTGCTGTGGTAGTGACTCTATAACCTCTCGCGAATTGGCGGTGCGGTAAGGTGAGGTGCCGCGCCAGAATCGATAGTAGGGATTCGAGCTTTGGATTACGCCAGCGCACGCCGCAACATGGTGGATGGGCAACTGCGCACCAATAGGGTCAACGACCCCCGCCTGCTCGGGGCGTTCGAAACTCTGCCTCGCGAGCTTTTCGTGCCGGATACCGCTCGCGGCTTCGCCTATGTGGATGAGGATCTGCCGCTGGGCCATGGTCGCTGGATCATGGAACCGATGGTTCTTGGGCGACTGCTGCAGGAGGCAGAGATAGAAGAAGGCGATGCCGTTCTGGTCGTTGCCGCAGGATCTGGCTACTCTGCTGCCGTGGCGGCTTCAATGGCCGGGAGTGTGGTGGCGCTTGAAGAAGAGACTGCGCTTGCAGAACAGGCACGGTCCCTGCTTCAGGAACTTGAGATCGATAATGTAAGCGTTGTTACGGGGGAGCTGCGCAAAGGGTGGCCTGAGCAGGCGCCCTATGACGTCATTCTTGTAGAGGGCGCGATAGAAGAGGTTCCGGCCGCTTTCGGGGACCAGTTGGCTGAGGGAGGCCGATTGGTAGCGGTGGTTCGGCCGCCTGGTGAGGTAGGCCGCGCGCGCTTGTTCAGGAAGAATGGTACCCTTGCGAGCCGCGTTCTCTTCGACGCTGCAACACCAGTGATCGAAAGCATGCGTAAACCACGCAGTTTTGTCTTTTAGCGCGCGACGTTAGTCCAAGGGATGCAAGAAGAAGTACAACAGCGGATCAGGTTCAGCCGGATGCACACGGCTCTGGCCCGTCTTCTTTGAGTAGGGCAAACTTCGCATTGGTTGAGGAATGAAGGGGGGCACGCGCATGACCGAGAAGCGATCGAAGCCAAACCGCCTGCGCTTTGCTCTCATGGTGAGCGGTTGTCTTGCCGCCCTCTTACCGGGCAACTCCTGGGGACAAACGCTGGAAGATGCACTTTCAGCCGCCTACTTGAACAACCCGCGTCTGTTGGGAAGCCGTGCCGAACTGCGGGCGACCAACGAGGCCGTGCCGCAGGCGCGTTCAGGATGGCGGCCACGGGTTGAGTTGAACGCCACTGCCGGGGTGAACCGGCACAGCACGGATATGGATCTGGGGCTGGGCTGGGAGACGGAATATCGCCGCCCTACCCAGGTCGAATTGGGCGTGAGTCAGCCGATCTATCGCGGGGGACGCACCCAAGCCGGGGTCGAGCGGGCAGAGAACCAGGTTTTGGGGCAGAGAGCGATCCTTATCGATACCGAGCAGAATGTGCTGCTCGACGCCGTAACCGCCTACATGAACGTCTGGCGCGATGAAGCGGAAGTTCGCCTCAACATCAACAGCGAAGAGGTCATCCGTCGGCACCTGACCGCCGCCCGCGATCGTTTCGAAGTAGGGGAAACGACGCGCACCGATGTAGCACAGGCCGAGTCGCGTCTTGCACGTGCAACGGCGCAACGCGTTGCCTCCGAAGCCCAATTGCGAACCAGCCGGGCGATCTTCCGTGAAGTCACAGGACTTCCCGCCGGCGAGCTGAGCGCGGTGGAGCCCTGGGCCGAACTTCCGGAAAGCGAGCAGCGGGCCGCAGACCTGGCGCAGCGCTTCAACCCGCGTGTCGTCTCCAGCAGCTTTTTCGAGCGTGCATCTGAACGCGCGGTGCGCGAACGCTATGGCGAACTTTTGCCGGAGGTGGGCGTTCGGGCGGCCGTCAACGAAGGGCGCGACAATCAGGGACGCGGCACCAAGGATCGGAGCGCCGGCATATTCGCGGAATTATCCGTGCCCATCTACCAGCAGGGCCTGGTGTCCAGCCAGGTTCGGGAGGCGCGCCAGGTCAATAGCCAGCGGCGCTTGGAGATGGAGCAGGCCCGACGCGCGGCAGAACAGGAAGCCATCTCTTCCTGGGAAACGTTGCAATCCGCACGCGCTCAGATTGTCTCTCTGAACGCCGAGATCCGGGCGGCGGAAGTCGCTCTCGAAGGTGTGCGGGACGAGGTCTCTGTGGGATCGCGCACGGTGCTGGATCTGCTGGACCAGGAGCAGGAGCTTCTTGATGCGCAGGTGAACCGCGTACGCGCTCAAAGGGACGAGGTGGTTGCAAGCTATCGGCTTCTCGCTGCGGTCGGACGGCTTACCGCTGCCGAACTCGGGCTAGACGTGCCGGTCTATGATCCGGAGTGGGATTACGAAGCGGTCGAGGACGCCTGGTACGGCTTGAGCCTGCCAAACGAATAGGTTAGAGCAGTTGGTGGTCGTGGGCAGAGCCTCTGAGCGAGGCTCTACGACACCGCGGTTGGCCGCACCCTGCGCCAGTCGAAATCCTGGGCTCGCCAGAATTGCGCGGTTCGCCCTCGACCTATGATGACAAGTCGTAAAGTACTGTCGTCGTCTTGGCACAATGGAGTTCGTCATGGCCCAGTCGGGCGGGCAGGATCAGCCCTCCATGGAAGAGATTCTGGCGTCAATCCGCCGGATCATCTCGGATGACGAGGCTGTGGAAGAAGAGCGACCCGCCGCTTCTCCTGTGGAGGAATCGCCGGGGGAGGAGGTGCTGGAACTTACCGAACGGGTAAGTCCCCCTGATCCTCCGCCTGCTGATCAACCAGTATCCAAACCTGCGGAAGATTCATCGGCTCTTTCTCATGCGCCTGAGTCGGTAGAGCCGCCGGCCAAGGCGGAAGGGCTTCTTTCCAGCACCGCTGCCGCCACTGCCGTTGCTGCCCTGGCTCAGGCAACGCGGCCATCGGCAGAGGCATCCACGTCAGGCTCGTCCGATGCAGAGAGCCAGACCCTCGATGCGCTCGTGCGCCAGGCCCTGACGCCCTTGCTGAAGGCATGGCTGGATCAGAACCTGCCGCAGTTGGTAGAACGCATCGTTCGAGAAGAGGTGCGCCGCCTGGCGCAGCAGGCGCAAGACCACTAGTTGTGGTCCTTTCGCCAATTGACGTTCCAGCCAGTCCCGTGGCCCGTGATTGATTGAGGGAAGCCGCCCGCTATGGCAGAGCTTGAAAAGACCTATCGACCCGCTGAGGTCGAGGCGAAACAGTATGAGCGTTGGGAAGAAAGCGGGTACTTTGCCTGTAAGCCTCAAAGCAAGGCCGATCCCTACGTGATCATGATGCCGCCGCCCAACGTCACGGGCAGCCTTCATATGGGCCACGCGCTGACCTTTACGATTCAGGACGTACTGATCCGCTGGCACCGAATGGGCGGGCGAGACGCACTTTGGCAGCCTGGCAGTGACCATGCGGGGATTGCCACGCAGATGGTGGTGGAGCGGCAGCTTGCTGAACGCGGTGAGCCGGGCCGCGCCGAGTTGGGTCGCGAAGCCTTCCTGAAGAAGGTTTGGGAGTGGAAGGCGGAGTCTGGCGGCACCATCACCCGGCAGCTCCGTCGCCTCGGCGCTTCCCCAGATTGGTCGCGCGAGCGCTTCACCATGGACGCCGGTCTTTCTGCGGCCGTCCGCAAGGTCTTCGTTCAGCTCTACAAGGAAGGCCTCATCTACCGGGACAAGCGCCTGGTCAACTGGGACCCAAGACTTCACACGGCGATCTCGGATCTCGAGGTGCAGCAGGTCGAGACAGCAGGCAAGCTTTGGCACCTCCGCTATCCGATCGAGGGTGAGGAAGGGCGTTACATCGTCGTCGCCACGACCCGGCCGGAGACGATGCTGGGAGATAGCGGTGTGGCCGTTCATCCGGAGGATGAGCGCTATACAGAACTGGTTGGCAAGTACGCCATTCTGCCGTTGGTCGGCCGCCGGCTTCCCATCGTTGCGGATGATTACGCTGATCCGGAGGCTGGAAGCGGGGCGGTCAAGATGACGCCCGCCCACGACTTCAATGACTTTGAGGTGGGGCGACGGCACAACCTCGAGCTTATCAACATTCTCGACCGCGACGCCTGCCTCAACGAAAACGTGCCCGACGCCTATCGCGGCCTGGATCGCTATGCGGCTCGGGAAAAGGTGGTGGCGGACCTGGAAGCGCTCGGCCTCATCGAGAAGGTCGAGGAGCATCAACACGTCGTGCCCCACGGCGACCGCTCGGGCGTGGCGATAGAGCCGTGGCTGACGGATCAGTGGTACGTGGACGCGGCAACGTTGGCGAAGCCCTGTATCGAGGCCGTTGAGCAGGGCCGCACCCGCTTCGTGCCGAAGCAGTGGGAGAACACCTATTTCGAGTGGATGCGCAACATCCAGCCCTGGTGCATCTCCCGACAGATCTGGTGGGGGCACCAGGTGCCTGCCTGGTACGGGCCCGATGGCACGGTCTTTGTGGAGGAGACGGAGGAGGAAGCGCAAGCTGCCGCGCGCGCCCATTACGGAGAGGATGAGGTTGCGCTCGAACGGGACAGTGATGTCCTGGACACCTGGTTTTCATCGGCCCTCTGGCCTTTCTCCACGCTCGGCTGGCCGTCGAAGGAACCGGCGGTAGTCCACGACCTGGCCCGCTACTATCCGGGCGACGTGCTGGTTACTGGTTTCGACATCATCTTTTTCTGGGTCGCCCGGATGATGATGATGGGCATGCACTTCATGGGTGATGTGCCCTTCAGAGACGTCTACATCCATGCTCTGGTGCGCGACCAGCATGGTCAGAAGATGTCGAAATCCCGGGGGAACGTAATGGATCCCCTGGACCTGATCGACCAGTATGGTTGTGATGCCTTGCGCTTTACGCTGGCGGCGATGGCAGTGCCCGGACGGGACGTCAAGCTCGATCCGGCTCGGATAGAAGGCTACCGCAACTTCGCGACCAAGCTGTGGAATGCCGCCCGCTTCAGTCTGATGAACGGCGCAGCCCTGCCGGCTGATTTCGACCCGGCGGACTGCCGCCACCCTGTCAATCGGTGGCTGGTGGGTGAGATCGTGGAGGTCGAGCGAGACCTGGAGAGCGCTCTGGAGTCCTACCGGCTCGATGAAGCCGCGAACCTCCTCTATCGCTTCATCTGGAACGGCTTCTGCGACTGGTACATCGAATTCGCAAAGACGTTGCTGGAGCAGGAGGAGAACGCCGCCGAAACCCGCGCCACGATGGGGTGGGCGGTGAACATGCTGCTGCGCCTGCTGCATCCCTTCATGCCCTTTATCACGGAAGAACTTTGGGAGCAGTTTGGCGACGGGAGCCTCCTCATGGCGGTGCAGCGGCCCCGTCTTCCCGAGTCGCTCCGGGATCCTGACGCCGCTGCCGAAATTGGATGGCTGATTCGCCTGATTACCGAAGTGCGTGTGGTGCGTGCCGAGGTGAACTTGCTGCCGGCCGCCAAGCCCGACTTGCTCGTCAAGGACGGAGGCGAAGTAACGCAGGAGCGCCTGGAGCGTTACGCCCCGCTTGCAAAGCGACTGGGGCGGCTGGAGCGGATCGACGCCGTGGCAGGCGACCTTCCCCAGGACGCCGTGAGCTTCGTGGTCGACGAAGCGACCTTCGGGCTGCCGCTCAAGGAAGTGCTCGATATCGGGGCGGAGAAGGCGAGGCTCGGCAAGGAAATCGCCAAGCTGACCGCGGAGATGGACAAGTTGGACCGCAAGCTCGGCAACCAGCAGTTCCTCGACAAGGCGCCGCTTGCGGTGGTCGAAGAACAGCGCAGTCGCAAGGAGGAAGTGGCGAAGGCGCGCGAGAAGCTCGAAGCCAGCCTGACGCGACTTGCGGCGCTCTAGGCTGTTCAGGCTGGATTTGACGCCCGGCCACAGCCTGCAGAAAAAGCGGTTTGAGGCGCTGGCTGCCCTTGGATAGGCTGGCGTCTGATCGGGAGAGAGCCCGTAGGAAAAGAACGCAGTTCAAGGACGAGAGGAAATGTCCATGCCGCTCGATGCCAGGGATGTTGGTTTCGATAAGTCACGCCTGCCCAGCCGCCATGTTTCGGTCGGCCCGGACAAGGCACCGCATCGCTCCTACTACTATGCAATGGGGATGACGGAGGAGGAGATCGCACAGCCCTTCGTCGGCGTTGCGACCTGCTGGAACGAAGCCGCGCCCTGTAATATTGCACTTGGACGTCAGGCGCAGGTTGTAAAGCGCGGTGTGAAGGCTGCCAATGGAACGCCGCGGGAGTTCACCACCATCACGGTGACCGACGGCATTGCCATGGGGCACCAGGGTATGAAGTCTTCGCTCGTCAGCCGCGATCTCATCGCGGACTCGGTCGAGCTGACCATGCGTGGCCACTGCTATGACGCGCTCGTCGGGTTGGCCGGTTGCGACAAGTCGCTGCCGGGGATGATGATGGCGATCGTGCGCCTCAATGTACCGAGTGTCTTTATGTATGGCGGCTCGATCCTGCCGGGCAGGTACAAGGGCAAGGACGTCACAGTTCAGGACGTTTTCGAAGCCGTCGGTGCTCACCAGGCCGGCAATCTTCCGGACGATGATTTACATGAGCTGGAATGCGTAGCTTGCCCTTCGGCGGGGTCCTGTGGCGGGCAGTTCACCGCTAATACCATGGCGTGCGTTTCCGAGGCGATCGGGCTTGCACTTCCCGGTTCCGCTGGTGCGCCTGCCCCCTACGAGAGCCGTGATGCCTATGCCGAGGCATCGGGTCAGGCGGTGATGCGGTTGTTGCAGCTTGGCCTGCGGCCGCGCGACATCGTCACCCGCAAGGCGCTGGAGAATGCGGCCATGGTGGTCGCTGCCTCCGGCGGCTCGACCAACGCTGGTCTTCATCTGCCGGCGATCGCCCACGAGGCGGGAATTGATTTCGATCTGCACGCGGTGGCGGAGATCTTCAAGAAGACGCCCTACATCGCGGATCTCAAGCCCGGCGGCCGCTACGTGGCGAAGGATCTTTTCGAAATCGGCGGCGTCCAGGTGCTCATGAAGGCATTGCTGGACGGCGGCTACCTGCACGGGGATTGCATGACTGTGACCGGCAAGACCATTGCCGAAAACCTCAAAGACGTCGAGTTTCCCAAAGATCAGGTCATCGTGCGCCCGACCAGCGACCCGTTGAGCCCGACCGGCGGCGTCGTCGGCCTGCGCGGGAGCTTGGCGCCAGAAGGCGCGATCGTGAAGGTTGCCGGGATGAAGAATCTCCAATTCCGCGGCACCGCCCTGGTCTTCGACAGTGAAGAGGAAGCCTTCCAGGCGGTTCAGGACCGCCGCTACAAGGAAGGCGACGTCTTCGTCATCCGCTATGAGGGGCCGAAGGGCGGGCCCGGCATGCGCGAGATGCTGGCGACCACTGCCGCTATCTACGGGCAGGGCATGGGCGACAAGGTCGCCTTGATCACCGACGGGCGCTTTTCCGGCGCTACTCGCGGGTTCTGCATCGGCCATGTCGGCCCTGAAGCAGCCGTTGGCGGTCCCATCGGCCTGCTGAAAGATGGCGACATCATCGTGATCGATGCGGAAAAGGGCACGCTGGACGTCGAGCTATCTGAAGAGGAACTGGAAGCTCGCCGCAAGGAGTGGAAGCCTCGCCAGCACGACTTCCAGTCGGGCGCGCTCTGGCGCTACGCTGCCACCGTGGGCTCGGCGGAGAAGGGTGCAGTCACCCACCCGGGTGGCGCGGCGGAAACTCACTGCTACGCCGACATCTGACGCGAGCTTAAGGGGCTGGGGGCGGCACGAGGAATGGCATAGACCAGGCTTGTGCCGCCCTTTCTTTTATTGGACAGGAAGGAAGAGGGGCAAGAAGCGTGAAGATCGCTGTGGGCGGCTTTCAACATGAGACGAACACCTTCGCGCCGACGAAGGCCGACTATGAGGCCTTTGTTGCCGGAGGCGGCTGGCCAGGCATTTCTCGCGGCGAGGAGATGCTGGCCGCTACCTCCGGGATCAACCTTCCCATAGCAGGATTCACGGAGGCGGCGCGGGCAGCGGGCCACCAGCTTGTCCCACTGACCTGGGCAGCCGCTTCTCCCTCAGCCGAGGTGACGGAGGAAGCCTTCGAGCGAATTTGCGGACAGATCCTTGAGGATCTCGCCGCTGCTCGGGGGATCGACGCGGTTTACCTGGATCTTCATGGCGCCATGGTGACCGAGCACCACGAGGACGGTGAGGGCGAATTTCTCCGTCGGGTACGCGCTCTCGTCGGCGCGGACATGCCCTTGGTGGCGAGCCTTGATCTCCACGCCAACGTGACGCCGGAGATGGTAGCGCATTCGGATGCCTTGGTGATCTACCGGACCTATCCGCACGTCGATATGGCTGAAACAGGCGCCCGCGCCTTTGCGCTGCTGTCGCGCCTCCAGCGTTCGCGGCCACTGGCCAAGGCTTTCCGCCAGATCCCCTTCCTGATGCCTCTGACCAGCGGCTGTACACTGGTGGAGCCTGCGCTTTCGCTTTATGCGGCCTTGCCCGATCTGGAGCAGGAGTACGGGCTTGCCAGTATCTCCTTCGCAGGCGGTTTTGCACCGGCTGATATCTATCACTGCGGTCCCTCCCTTGTTACCTACGCTGAAAGTGCGGAAGCGGCCGAGAAGGCTGCTGATGCCCTGGAAGCTATGGTGCTGGAGCAGGAACCTGCTTTCGCGGGTGAAATCCTTCCAGCACAAGAAGCCGTGCGCGAGGCTCTCGCGATTGCCGAACGCGGGGCGCGACGGCCGGTAATTCTGGCCGATACGCAGGATAATCCGGGTGCAGGCGGCGATGGCGATACGGTCGGCCTGCTACAGGCTTTGGTCGAACAGCGGGCCGAGCGTGCGGTGCTCGGACTACTGATAGATCCGGAATGTGCTGCCCGCGCGCACCAGGCGGGGGAGGGCGCTACGCTTCGTCTGGAGCTAGGAGCTAAAAGCGGTCAGGTCGGGCACGTGCCACTGGTGGCAGATTACAAGGTGGTGCGCCTGGGCGACGGCGCCTTCACCTGCACCGGCCCATTCTACGAAGGCGCGCGGATGCGTCTGGGGCCGATGGCGCTCCTGGAACTGAACGGCGTCCAAGTGGCTGTCGCCTCCAAGAAAGTGCAGGCCGCGGATATGGAGATGTTCCGCCACCTGGGAGTGGAGCCGACGGAGCGGCCAATCGTTGCCGTCAAGTCAACGGTCCACTTTCGGGCCCACTTCCAGCCGATTGCGGAGCGAATCATCGTGGCATCTGCCCCCGGGCCAAACCCCGTGGACTACAGCAAGTTGACCTATAACAGGCTGCGGCCTGGCGTGCGGCGGAGGCCGCAGAAGGCCGCGTGAACTTCTGCGGTCAGGCTTGCGCCTTCAGCTTCAGGCTGGCTCGGTGCACCTGCTCGGCGGCGGCAAGGCCGCTGAGGTGCGCTCCGTGAACGGTGCCGTAGGCCGGGATTGAGCAGGCTTCGCCCGCAAAGAAGAGGCGATCTGCCAGGGGCGCTGCCAGCTCTTCTCGTGCTCCGGCGGCGCCAGGCAGGGCAGACGAGTAGCTGCCTCCGATAAGGGGGTCACCGGCCCAATCGGTAGCCCGCCAGCCGGCCAGTTGGGTGCGCAAAGGGCGGTCCAGCATTTCCTCCAGAAAGTCGAGCGCCGGATCCAGCGCTTGTGCTGCGGAATTGATCCCCCAGTCGCTCAACAGGCTGCCGCCCAGGTGGAGCAGGATCATCGGGCGACCAAAGGGACGACAGATGCCGTTGAGCGCGGCTCGTCGAGAATGCACTCGATGGAAGTACCAGTGCTTCTCGTCTGGCAGGACGGTCTCGTCAAAGCGCAGAGCGAGCTTTTCGTGTCTGCCTAAGGGAAGCGCCAGGGCCGCCCATTGCTTTTCCTTTGGAAGCTCCGGCGCGAAGAGGTGAGGGCGCGCCAAAACTGGGGTGGGCAGCGCCGCGATGAGGAATCGGGAGCGAAAGCTTCCCCGCGAGGTGTCGACCGAGATTTCCGAACCCGACCAGTCGATGCAGGTCACTCGCGTATTGAGCATTGCCTGCGTTCGCCGATGGAGCGCTGCCAATAGCGTTCCGTAGCCGCGGTCGAGCGGCCAGTTAGCGTCATCTTCTCGATAGCGGCTGTAATCGTGAACGGAGATTTGCTCCACCTCGCAGCCATTGAGAGCCTGGAGCCACCCCTCGGCATAGGGTCGCCAGCGCGGATGCGGCGGCAGCACCTGCGCAACCGAGGAGTCCTGCCTCTCGCGTCCTGCGGCTTCGATGGCTTGATAGCAGGCTGCGATATAGAGCCCGATGTCTGTCTCTTCTTCCTTCGTGGCCCAGCGGCTTTCCGTTGTAAGCCAATGCCGCACTTTCCTCGGTTGCTCCAGCCACGTGTGACCCAGCCGTTGGGCGGCGGCCACCAGAGGGTTGCTGCGGGCCTGGTGCATCCAGTGTGCTCCCTGATCCCACGGAAGACCCAGGCTGGACGTGTCGGTAAAGCACCGTCCGCCAATTCGATCCTTGGCCTCCAGCAACAAGGTACTCAGCCCCAGCTCACGAGCTCTGGCTGCGGCCGCGAGGCCGGCGGCCCCGGCACCCACGACGATGAGGTCGTGGCTTTTAGAAAAATCAGTCGGTGCCATTGCTACCCCCAGGGTCCCCGCCGTGGCTTATCGGGCCGTGGTTTATCAGGCCGTGGCTTATCGGATCGACCGGCCGGCCGGCGGCGCCACTGCGAAGGGTTTCGCATCTCTAGGCCGCGCGGCGGTCGGCCTGATCCGAAAAGCGGGACCGTCCTTCGACGAAAGTAGAGAATCAAAAGCATGCCGGTGAGAAAGCCACCAATGTGCGCCCACCAAGCGATGCCTTCGGCTTCTTCACCACCGCTCAGTCCCATGACCTGAAAAGCAAACCAAAAAATCAGGAGAAGCCAGGCCGGCAGAAAGAAGGGAAAGATGATAATCGGGACCAGTACCTGTGCACGGGGATGCAGCAGCAAGTAGGCGCCCAACACGCCCGACACCGCTCCACTTGCACCGACCACGGGCACTGGCGATCCCGGGTAAGCCAGGACGTGGACCAAGGCTGCAGCAATGCCGCAGATGAGATAGAAGGCCAGAAACTTCAGGTGGCCCATGGCATCTTCCACATTGTCTCCGAAAACGAAGAGGAAGAGCATGTTGCCGAAAAGGTGCATCCAGCTTCCGTGCAGGAACTGGTAGGTAACGAGCGTAACGATGGAGGGCGGGCCGGCCAAGTTTGGCGCCAGAACAGCCTCTCCAGTCAGTACAGCCGGAACGACTCCATAGCCGTAAACCGAGGCCAACTGTTGTTCCGTATCGCCACCGGCCTGGAAGACGAAGATGAAGATGCAGGCGGCCATCAAGCCCCAGGTTACCCAAGGATAGGCGAGGAAGACGCGGGGATTGCGGTCGAAGAGAGGCAGGAAGGCCATCGGCTAAGGCTCGGCGAGCGGGTTGTGTGCCGACACCTTAGCGATCTCTCAAGCGGCACCAAACCGGGGTGTGGTCAGACGCTCTTTCGCGGCCTCGAGGCTCGCGATCGATTCCCGCCTCCGCCAGACGATCGGCCGCCTGGGGTGAAAGCAGGAGATGGTCGATCCGAATGCCGTTGTCTCGCTGCCAGGCGCCGGCCTGGTAGTCCCAGAAGGTGTAAGCGTGGGTCGTATCCGGGTTGAGGGCACGGTAGGCGTCCGTGTAGCCGAGATGAAGAATGGTGCGGAAGGCAGCCCGGCTTTCTGGCCGGAAAAGAGCGTCGTCTCGCCAGGCTTCGGGATCATGGCAGTCGACCGGCTCGGGAATGACGTTCCAGTCTCCGCCCAGCACGATAGGCTGCTCCAGGCTCAGCAACTCTCGGGCCCGCGCCTGCAGACGCTCCATCCATGCGAGCTTGTAATTGAATTTCTCGCCAGGGGCGGGATTGCCGTTTGGCAGGTAGATGGAAGCAACACGCAGGTCGCCGATGGTCGCTTCGAGATAGCGGGCTTGCTGGTCTTCCGGGTCACCAGGCAAAACGGTCAGAACCTCTTCGATCGGCTGTCGAGAGAGGAGGGCCACACCATTGTAGGCCTTTTGCCCAACGACGGCACAATGGTACCCTGCTGCCTCCAGTTCCAACCTGGGAAAGGCATCCTCAACGCATTTCGTCTCCTGCAGCATCACGATGTCAGGAGAAAATTCGTCGAGCCACTGCAGCAGGTTTGGCAGGCGCACCTTGATGGAGTTCACGTTCCAGGAAGCGATCTTCATTTACAGTCCGTAGGTATGAGGCAGGTCGCGCAAACTCTAACATCCGGCCTCAACAGCCTCCAGCACAGGCCGGAGGAGGGGGCTCTTTCACCTCTCGGTGCGACTCCTTACATTGGAGAGGCGGTTATCACCTTTACGGTGGGGCCAGTAGGAGATGAGTATGAGCAGCGTTATCGAAGCACCGTCCCTGACCCTTAGCGAAAGCGCAGCCAAGCGGATAGCCTTTCTGGTCGCCCAGGAAGAGGAGCCGGATACCAAGCTACGCATCACCGTGTCAGGTGGCGGCTGTTCCGGGTTCCGCTATGACTTCAGTTTCGATGCTGCCGTAAACGAAGACGACCGCGTTTTCGAGCGGGATGGGGCGAAGGTGGTCATTGACGAGGTCTCCCTTGACCTGCTGGGAGGCTCGGTTGTGGATTTCGTGGACGACCTGATGGGCGCCTACTTTGCGATCCAGAACCCCAATGCCAGCTCTTCTTGCGGCTGCGGCACATCCTTTTCCATCTAGGTTCCCGCCATTGACCGGTGCCTAACGGTGGCGCCGGGGCAGCCTTACCTGCCCCCCTTTTGCCCTTCCGCTTCGGGAATGAAGCTAGCTATTGCGCCTGAAAGCGCGATGCTATGATCGGACCGAGGTCGCGGCCACCGGGGGGAAAACGAATGAAACAGCTACCTGCGCACGCACGCGCGGTGATTATCGGCGGCGGCGTAGTCGGCTGCTCGGTGGCCTATCACCTCTCCAAGCTCGGCTGGACCGATGTCGTTCTGCTGGAGCGAAAGCAGCTGACGAGCGGTACCACCTGGCACGCGGCCGGTTTGATCGGGCAGCTCCGAGCCACTCTCAACCTGACTCGGCTCGCAAAGTATTCGGCTGAACTCTACATAAATCTGAGCGCCGAGACGGGCCAGGAAACCGGCTTTCGCCAGAGCGGCTCGCTGGGCGTGGCCCTGACGGACGAGCGCCTGGAGGAACTCAAGCGCGGAGCCTCTATGGCCAAGACCTTCGGACTGGAGGTGGAGCTCCTGACGCCTTCCGAGGTTCGAGAGACCTATCCCCTGCTGAATTGCGATGACGTGAAGGGTGGCGTGTTCCTCCCGAAGGATGGTCAAGCGGACCCGGCCAACATTGCCTTGGCACTCGCCAGTGGCGCGCGCACCGCCGGAGTCAGAATCTTCGAGCACACCAAGGTTACCGGGGTTGAGACCCGTGACGGTCGGGTGACCGGCGTCATGACTGACAAGGGTCACATCACCGCCGACTATGTGGTCAACTGCGGCGGCATGTGGGGCAGGGAAATCGGCCTCATGGCTGGAGTCGAGGTGCCGCTGCACGCCTGCGAACACTTCTATATCGTGACCGACCCCATTGCGGATTTGCCCAGCAACCTTCCGTCCCTCCGGGTTCCGGACGAATGCACCTACTACAAGGAGGACGCGGGCAAGATCGTCCTCGGATGCTTCGAGCCCAAGGCCAAGCCTTGGGGCGGCGACGGGATCCCGGAAGATTTCTGCTTCGATGAACTGCCGGAGGACATTGCCCACTTCGAACCCATTCTGGAGAAGGCAATAGAGCGGATGCCTCTGCTAGCCGAGGCGGGTATCAGGACTTTCTTCAATGGCCCAGAAAGCTTCACGCCGGACGGTCGCTACCTCCTGGGCGAAGCGCCCTTCTTGAAGAACTTCTTCCTGGCTTGCGGCTTCAACTCCATCGGTATCCAATCCGCCGGTGGCGCCGGAAAAGCTTTGGCGGAGTGGATGGACGGCGGCGAACCGCCCTTCGACCTCTGGGATGTAGACGTTCGCCGGCTGCACCCGGTGCAGAACAACTCCTTCTTCCTGCAGGAGCGGGTGAGCGAGACTCTCGGTCTCCTCTATGCAGATCATTTCCCCTATCGGCAGTTTGCAACGGCTCGGGGCCTGCGGACATCGCCGCTGCACGAGCGCCTGGCTGAAACGGGCGCCTGCTTCGGGGAAACGGCCGGCTGGGAAAGGCCCAACTGGTTTGCCCCAAGGGGGGTGGAGCCGGAATATCGCTACAGCTGGAAGCGGCAGAACTGGTTCGAGTTCAGTGCCGCTGAACATTTGGCAGTCCGCGAAGGCGTCGGTTTCTTCGACATGAGTTCTTTTGCCAAGTTTCGCGTCGAAGGCCCGGATGCGGAAGCCGTCCTGCAGCGGATTTGTGCGAATGACGTGGCCGTCGAACCGGGGCGGGTCGTCTATACCCAATGGCTCAACGAGCGGGGCGGCATCGAGGCAGACCTGACGGTCACCCGCCTTGAAGAAGACTCCTTTCTAGTGGTGACTGCCGCCGCATCTGCCATTCGGGACCTCGCTTGGCTGAAGCGCAACACTCCGGCAGAGGCGCGCTGCGTCGTCGTTGACGTGACGAGCGGGGAAGCCGTCCTGAGCGTCATGGGACCGCGCTCTCGCGACCTCTTGCAGTCGATCACCCGTGCCGACCTATCCAACGAAGCTTTTCCTTTCGCCACCGCGAGGGAGATCGAATTGGGGGCTGTTCTGGCACGCGCTCATCGGATTACCTACGTGGGCGAGTTAGGGTGGGAGCTCTACGTGCCAAGCGAGATGGCACGGGCCGCGTTCGACGCTGTAATGGCGGCCGGCGACAGCCGTGGCCTGCGGCTGTGTGGCCTGAATGCCCTCGACTCCTGTCGCATCGAGAAGGCCTACCGTCACTTTGGGCACGACGTGACCGATGAGGATCATGTGCTGGAAGCAGGCTTGGGCTTCGCCGTAAAGACGGAAAAGCCGCGCTCGAGCTTTGGCGATTTCATTGGCCGCGAGGCCGTCCTTCGCAAGCGGGAGCGCGGGCTGAGCCGGCGCCTGCTACAGTTCAAGCTGCGCGATCCGGAACCGCTGCTCTATCACAACGAACCGATCAGGCGCGACGGCGAGATCGTGGGCCGTGTCACCTCCGGCAACTACGGTCATTTTCTTGGGGGAGCGATCGGGATGGGCTACGTGAACTGCTTGCAGGGCGCGAGCGCGGAGGAGCTGCTTTCTGCCAGCTACAGCATTGAGGTTGCCGGTGAAAACTTCGAGGCCGATGCGAGCCTAAAGCCGCTCTATGACCCGAAGAGCGAGCGTCCGCGGAGCTGAGGCCCTTTTTTTGAGGCACCTGGTCAGCCTGAACGCAAATAGCGCACGGCCGTATCTCGCTCATAGAGGTAGAGGAGAATGCGCAGGGCGCTCCCCTCTGCCCCCGCCAGTTCTGGATTACGCTCGATGATCACATTGGCATGGTCGCGTGCCATTGCCAGCAGGTCACCCTGGGCTTCGATGTCGGCCAATCGGAACTTCGGGAGTCCGGACTGCGCAGTCCCCAACAGTTCTCCCGCGCCTCTGAGTCGCAGGTCTTCTTCTGCAATGCGGAAGCCGTCCTCGCTTTCCCGCAGGATCTTCAGCCTTTCATGCGCCGTTTTTCCGAGCGGCGTCTGGTAGAGCAGCAGGCAGGTCGATCGACCGCTACCGCGCCCAATCCGCCCTCTGAGTTGATGCAACTGGGCCAATCCGAAACGTTCAGCTTGCTCGATGACCATGACTGTTGCGGCCGGGACATCGACACCCACCTCGATAACCGTCGTCGCCACCAAAATGTCCGCCGGCCCTTCCGCGAAGGCCTGCATCGCGGCATCCTTTTCCGGCCCCTTCATGCGCCCGTGCACCAGCGCGACGCGGCCGGGAAAGTGTTGGTTAAGGGCAGCGAACCGCGCTTCCGCATCGGCCAGGTCCATCGCTTCCGATTCCTCGACGAGCGGACAGACCCAGTAGATCTTCGAGCCGCGTTCCAGCGCGCGGCCCAAGGCGATTACCACTTCCCCGAGGCGCTCAAGCGGGAGCGTCCGCGTGTCGACCGGCTGGCGTCCAGCCGGCTTCTCGGTAAGGCGCGAAACCTCCATATCCCCATAGGCGGTCAGAACCAGCGTGCGGGGGATGGGCGTGGCCGTCATCACGAGTACGTCGACGCCCTTACCCTTCTGAGCGAGCTGCAATCGCTGGTGGACGCCAAAGCGATGTTGCTCGTCGATCACCGCCATTCCCAGGTCACGAAAGACCACATCGTTCTGAAAGAGGGCATGAGTGCCCACTACAAGTGCGGCGCTGCCGTCGCCCAGACGCTCAAGCGCTGCACGGCGACCGCGTCCTTTGTCTCGACCGGTGAGCAGTTCGATCTCGACCCCTGCCGCCTGCGCTAACGGTAGGATGGTCTTGAAGTGCTGTCGCGCCAGGATCTCTGTGGGGGCCATGAGCGCGGCTTGCTGACCTGCTTCGACAGCGGTCAGCATGGCGAGCAAAGCCACCACTGTCTTGCCACTGCCGACGTCCCCTTGCAGCAGGCGCAGCATCCTGTCGGAAGAAGCCATGTCCGCCTGGATTTCCGCCAGTGCCGACTGCTGCGAGGGGGTGAGCGGAAAGGGGAGGGCGGCCAGGGCAGCCTCGACAAGTCTCCCATCCCCTCTTAGCGGGCGGCCAGCCGCGCGCTTCTGGTTCAGTCGAATGAGGGAAAGAGCCAGTTGGTTGGCCAGTAACTCGTCGTAGGCCAGACGTTGCCGCGCGGCTGCAGAGGGTGCGAGATCCGCCTCCTTCTGCGGCTGATGGACTTCGAGCAAGGCTTGGTGCCAACTCGGCCAGCGACGGCTCTTCAGAAGATGCTGGTCCTGCCACTCGGGAAGCGCCGGTGCCCGTTCAAGCGCGGCCCCTACAGCCTTCTGTACGACCTTTTGCCCGAGCCCCGCGGTCAGAGGGTACAGGGCTTCAGTCTGAGGCAGACTCTCAGCCTCGTCAGGTGGGACCATATGTTCCGGATGGCTCATCTGGAAACGGCCGTTGAAGATTTCGAGACGGCCACTCACCAGTCGCCACTCACCCAGCGGCAGCTGCTTTTCCAGCCAGCGACCATTCGCCCGGAAGAAGGTGAGGTCCATGTCCTGCTGGCCGTCGGTGCATAGCACCTTCCAGGGGGCGCGCGGGCTGGCGGGCCTCTGGTGCGCCATCACCTTGAGCTTGAGGGTTGCTACACGCCCTGGCTCGGCCTCCTCCAGCTTTGGCCGATAGCGGCGATCGACGACGCCGCTGGGCAAGTGCCAGCAGAGATCGATCACACGGCCACCCGCTAGCCGCTCGAAGGCCTTTTTGACCCGCGGCCCGACCCCGGGCAGGCTGCTTATATCCGCAAAGAGGGGATTGAGGACATCAGGTCTCACAGAAGTTCCGCGGGTGGGAATGACAGCTCCGGGCGTTCAGCCTATATCCTACCGTGAATCGAGGAAGGAAAGCATGAGCGAAGCAGGCTCCGACGTCCGCCGCAAGAGGTTGCGCTGGCGAAGCTGGCACCGAGGAACCCGTGAGATGGATCTCCTGATCGGCGGTTTTGCAGATGCGCATCTGGGAACGCTGAGCGAAGAACAGCTCGATCGCTTCGAGCAACTTCTTCAGATGCCTGATCCCGATCTCTATCGCTGGCTGGTCGGTCGCGAGGCGCCGCCCGCTGCTGTTGATCACGACATCCTCCACATGATGCGCAGCTTTAAGTTCTCACCTCGCAGCGGTTGATCACAGTGAAACTTGATGAAGTCTTGAAGAAGCCGGGCGCATGGCGCATCGCCAACGCGCCGGAAGGGCTCGACGCGCTTCTGCTGGCTGAAGCGGCCCTGGAAACGCCCGCGTTGCGCCTGCATGTGTGTCGCGACGATGCGCGCATGGCGCAGCTCGCTGAGACCTTGGCCTTCTTCGCCCCAGAAGTAGAAGTGCTGCTGTTTCCCGCCTGGGACTGCCTGCCCTACGACCGGGTAAGTCCGCATCGCGATATTGTAGCACGACGGTTGGCGACGCTCGCGCGCCTGCGAGAAGGGAGCTTCAAGGGCCTCGTCCTGACGACGGTCAACGCGTTGCTGCAACGGGTCCCGCCGCGAGATCACTTCGAAGGCCGGAGCTTGATTGCCGTGCCGGGCGACCAGCTAGAGCCAGACCAACTGATCGCCTTCCTCGCGGGCAATGGCTATCAGCGGGTAGGAACCGTGGGTGAACCGGGTGAGTACGCTTTACGCGGCGGCATCCTCGACCTCTTTCCGCCGGCAAGCGATGAGCCACTGCGGCTCGACTTCTTCGGCGACGAGCTGGAGTCTATCCGCCGCTTTGACCCCCTCAGCCAGCTGACAACAGGCAAGGCCGATCGGCTGTCTCTGCTACCCATGAGCGAAGTCGTTCTGGACGAGGAGGCGATCAGCCGTTTCCGCACCGGCTATCGCGCCGCCTTTGGTGCGGTACAGGGCGACGACCCGCTTTATGCATCGGTGAGCGAGGGACGCCCGCATCCGGGTATGGAGCACTGGCTTCCGCTGTTTCACGACAAGCTCGAAACCTTCCTCGATTACGTGGGCAAAGTACCGGTCACTCTTGACCATCAGGCAGAAGGCGTTCGACAGACGCGCGTCGAACAGATTGCGGATTTTTACACCTCGCGTCTCCAGCTATCACGGGCCGATGCCGCAGAAGGACTGGCTTACAACGCCCTGCCGCCGGAGAGGCTCTATCTTAGCGAGGAAGAGTGGACGGAGCGGCTAAACCGCTTGCCCCACGCCGAGTTCACACCTTTTGATCTTCCGGAGGAGCTTGAAGGGCACGCGGATGCGGGGGGAAAGCGAGCGCCCGACTTCGCGGCTGAACGCGCAAGCTCGGAAGGGCGCGCGCTCGAGGCGGTCGGCGCATGGATAGAGGAGCAGCGCAAAGAAAAACGCCGCGTGCTCCTGGCAGCTTACAGCGACGGTGCGCGCGATCGTCTTGGCAGCCTCCTTGCCGAGCATGGCGCGAAAGGAATAGCTACCGTCTCGGACTGGGCCGAAGCGCAGGCACAGTCAAGCGGCAGCGCCGCGCTGGTCACGCTTGCAATGGAACGCGGCTTTACCCGTGGATCCCTCGCCGTACTGACGGAATCGGACATCCTGGGAGAAAGGATTGCCCGTGCGACGCGCCGGCGCCGCCGTTCCGACAACTTCCTGACCGAGGTGTCTAGCCTGGATGCCGGGGACTATGTGGTGCACGTGGATCACGGCATCGGCCGCTACGAAGGACTTGAGACACTCGATGTCGGTGGTGCGGCTCACGATTGCCTGAAGGTGCTCTACCACGGGGAGGACAAGCTCTACGTTCCCGTAGAGAATATCGAGGTGCTCTCCCGCTACGGCTCCGAGGACACGATTGTCGATCTTGATCGCCTGGGGCAGGGCAACTGGCAGGCACGCAAGGCGCGGGTCAAGGAGCGGATCAAGGAAGCGGCAGAAGAACTGATGAAGGTTGCCGCCGCCCGTGCTCTGAAGCAGGCAGAAGAAATCATGCCGCCGGAGGGGTTGTACGAGGAGTTCGCCGCTCGCTTCCCCTATCCAGAGACCGAGGATCAGCTGCGTGCGATTGCGGATGTCATGGAGGACCTCGCGAGCGGCAAGCCGATGGACCGACTGGTGTGCGGAGATGTCGGCTTCGGCAAGACCGAGGTAGCCTTGCGGGCGGCCTTTGTCGTTGCCATGACGGGCAAACAGGTGGCTGTGGTGGTGCCCACGACCCTGCTGGCGCGCCAGCACTATGCAAACTTCCGGGAGCGCTTTGCGGGTCTGCCGCTACGCATCGGGCAGCTTTCTCGCCTCGCGTCGTCCAAGGAGGCCGCGGCCGCGCGCGAGGACCTGAAGGCCGGCAAGCTGGACATCGTGATCGGGACCCATGCGCTTCTTGCGGAATCGGTCAAGTTCTCGGACCTGGGCCTACTGGTTATCGATGAAGAGCAGCATTTCGGCGTCAAGCAAAAGGAGCGCCTCAAGGCGCTGCGTGCGGACGTCCATGTTCTGACCCTTACGGCCACGCCGATTCCCCGCACCCTGCAGCTGGCCATGAGCGGGGTGAAGGAGATGAGCCTGATTGCCACGCCTCCTGTCGATCGCCTGGCGGTCCGCACCTTCGTTTTGCCCTACGATCCGGTCGTGGTGCGGGAAGCGATCCTGCGTGAGCACTTCCGGGGGGGACAGGTCTTCTACGTTGCGCCACGTCTGGAAGATCTCGCAGGCCTGGAGGAGCGGCTGCGAAAACTGGTGCCCGAAGTAAAGATTGCGGTCGCCCATGGGAGGCTTTCGGCCACGGCCCTCGAAAAGGTCATGGCAGGATTTGTTGAACGCCGTTTCGACGTGCTCCTCTCCACCAACATCGTCGAATCAGGATTGGATATTCCTTCGGCGAACACCCTGATCATACACCGGGCAGACATGTTCGGCCTGTCGCAGCTCTATCAGCTGCGCGGTCGGGTTGGCCGGGCCAAGCAGCGGGGCTATGCCTACCTCACCTTGCCACCAGGCCGTATTCTTACGCCCTCGGCGCAGAAGCGCCTGGATGTCATGCAGACCCTGGACAGCCTTGGCGCCGGCTTCAGCCTGGCCAGCCACGATATGGATATCCGCGGGGCCGGCAATCTTATCGGCGAAGAGCAATCGGGCCACATCAAGGAGGTGGGAGTCGAACTCTATCAGCAATTGCTGGAAGAAGCGGTCGCGGAGGCTCGCGCTCGTGCCGACGCCGAAGGCGAGCCCGTCAGCAAGGCGCCTGCCGACACCGGCTGGACGCCGAGCATCAATCTGGGCACTTCGGTATTGATACCTGATAGCTATGTTGCGGACCTGCACCTCCGGCTCGGGCTTTACCGCCGCTTGTCGACCCTGGTCGACCGTGCGGAGATCGATGCTTTCGCAGCAGAGCTGATCGACCGCTTTGGACCTTTGCCGGAAGAGGTGGAAAACCTGCTTCAGATCATTGCCATCAAACGACTGTGTCGGGATGCCGGGGTGGAGAAGGTGGATGCAGGACCCAAGGGGGCGGTGCTCACCTTCCGGGAGGAGGCGATTGCGGACCCCACACCTCTAGTGCGCTTCATCCAGCGCCAGAAGGGGAAAGTGCAAATGCGGCCAGACGGCAAGCTCGTCTACCGCCGCGAATGGGAAACTCCGCGCGCCCGCATGAAAGGCGTTCGGCAACTCATGGACCAACTCGCCCAGCTATCTGCGAAGGCAGAAAAGGCCGCCTGAGGCAGTGGGGGGAGAAGAGCGTGAGGCGCCAACTCCCCTAGGTCTTGATGGTCGTCCCGAAGCCGCGTTCGAGCGCCCGGCGGTGGGCGAAGAGGGCGATGGCGGTGTCCTGCACACCGGTTCCGGTCAAGTCGCAGAGGGTGATTTCTGCGCTGCTTCGGCGTCCTTCCGCCTTTCCAACCAGGATCTCCCCCAGCTCCACCGCCTGGTCTTCGCGGACTACTCCGGCTGCCAGCGCGCTGCGAAGCTCGCCGAGGCTGGCGCACTGAGAAGTGCGATCGACGATCAGCCGATCCGCCCGCTCCAGGGCGTTCGGCGCGACTTCGTTCTTCTCGTCGGCGTCGGCGCCCATTGCGGTAATGTGCATGCCGGCTCGCAGCCACTTTCCTTCTAGAATCGGGCTGCGAGCAGGGGTAGTGGTCACCACGATGTCGGCCTCAGCGCAAAGCGCTTCACCTGAAGCAACGGCCTGCACCGGAATGCCCAATTTCTCGGTCATCTCAAGGGCGCAGGCTTCTGCCTTCATGAGGTCGCGCCCCCAGATCAGAGCCCGCTGGATAGGGCGAACGAGCGTCAGTGCCTGAAGCTGCAGCCGGGCCTGCAGGCCAGTCCCCATGATCCCTGCAACGGCGGCATCTGGGCGAGCAAGGGCGTCGGCCGCGATGGCGCCAGCCAAAGCTGTGCGGACATCCGTCAGATAGCCGTTATCCAGAAGGACCGCCTCGACCTGGCCGCTCTTGGCGCTGAGGAGCGTCATCATGCCCGAAAGGGAGGGCAGCCCTAGCTTGTAATTGTCGAAAAATCCGGTCGAAACCTTCAGCGCGAAGGAGTCGAGACCGGGGACATAGGCGGTCTTCACGTCCATCTCCCCGTTCGCTTCCTTCACGTCGAGCCTCAGGATCGGGGGCATGACGGCTTCACCTCGGCCAAGGCCGCGGAACCCTTCGGCAACGGCCTCCATCGCTTCCCGATCGATCTCTACGCAGCTGCGTAGTTCCTTTTCAGTCAGGATCGTAATGGTCATGCACACCCCCTCACCAGTAATCGATACTGCCCCGGACGCGCAGTACGCTCCCGGGGCAGATCATCTTTAGCCTGACCCAGACAGACTAAGCGGCCTTCCACTTACCCTCACGGACCAGGTCATCAGTGACCTTATCCAGTGCCCGGCGCGCGCGTGCAATCATCTCATCCACTTCTGCAGCCGTGATCACCAGTGGCGGCGAGAAACCAAGGATGTCCCCATGGGGCATAGCTCGCGCGATCAGCCCCTCCTGGAGGGCCGCGGCTGAAACCCGGCCACCGACCTTGAGGGACGGATCGAAACGCTCCTTGCGCTCGCGGTCCGCGACAAATTCAACAGCGCCAAGAAGTCCGACGCCGCGTACCTCCCCAACGAGCGGGTGATCGGCGAAAGCTTCCTTGAGCTTGCTCTGGAAATGGTCACCGGTCCGCAGGGCGTTGCCGGGAAGGTCTTCCTGCTCGACGATGTCGAGCGTGGCCATCGCTGCGGCCGCGCCCAGTGGATGACCGGAATAGGTGTAGCCGTGGGAGAAGGCACCGAGCGTGTCGGCCGCCGTCTCCATCACCTCGTAGACGCGCCGCGAAATGATCGACGCCGAGAGAGGCACATAGGCACTGGTGAGGCCCTTGGCGATGGTGATCAGATCCGGCTGAATGTCGTACTTGCCACAGCCAAACATTGCGCCTGTGCGCCCGAACCCGGTGACCACCTCATCGGCGATCAGCAGCACGTCGTACTTCCGAAGCACCTCCTGAATGGCCTGCCAGTAGCCCTCGGGCGGCGGGATGATGCCACCTGTGCCAAGAACCGGCTCGCCGATGAAAGCGCCGACCGTATCCGCTCC
>JAJUFM010000036.1 GCA_029265995.1 Rhodospirillaceae bacterium
GACTATGCCGGCGTCATCGAGGGCATGCGCTTCGGCAAGGTTCACCTTGCCTGGTACGGCAACAAGTCGGCCATGGAAGCGGTGGATCGTGCCAATGGTGAGGTCTTCGTCCAGACCGTCGCCGATACCGGGGAGCCCGGCTACTGGTCGGTCCTTATCGTGCCCGCCGACTCGCCGATTCAGTCCGTCGACGACCTCCTTACCTGCGACAAGTCGCTCAACTTTGGCCTTGGCGATCCGAACTCCACCTCAGGCTACCTGGTGCCCACGACCTTCGTGTTCGCGGCCGAGGGTATCGATCCGAAGGAATGCTTCGCCAACGTGACCAACGCCAACCACGAGACCAATGCCATGGCGGTGGCCAATGGTCAGGTGGATGCGGCCACGAACAACACGGAAAGCCTTGCGCTGATCAAGCAGAACAATCCCGATGCCTACGCCAACATTCGTGAGATCTGGCGTTCGCCCTTGATCCCGTCTGACCCGATCGTCTGGCGCACAGATCTCGCAGACGAGACCAAAGAGACAATCAGGGAGTTCTTCCTGACCTTCGGCACCGAAGAGTCGAACGGCGATGTCCAAGCTGAAAAGGAAGTTCTTGGTGGTCTCGCCTGGGCGCCCTTCCGCGCTTCCTCCAACGACCAACTCCTCCCGATCCGGATCATGGAGCTGACGAAGGAGATCGGCCAGCTGCAGGCTGACACCCGGCTCGAGGCCGAAGAGAAGGCCGCTCGTCTGGAAGAGCTCGAGGCCCAGAAGGCGGAGTATGAGGCCCAGCTCGTGGCAGTCTCGCAAAGCTGAGTGCAAGCCACCACGAAGGACAGAGCAGCTTGAGGCGTGCTGCTCTGTCTTTTCTTCGTGGTGGCATGTCATGGAACCCGAGCCTTCATCTGAATGAGACGTATCATGACCGAAGTGGCACGCGGGACCGCGTCCGGCCCGACCGGTGAAGACACCGCCCGAGACGGGTCGCGCCTGATCTACAACGGCCTTGTCTGGCTACTGTTTGTCGGCGCTCTGATCCTGAGTTGGGGACCGGCCGAGATGTGGCGCTGGCCGTTCCTCTTCACCGAAGCTGGCAACATGGCCCGCTACGCCTCCGGCTTCCTCGAACCCGACTTCAGCGACTGGCGCTTCTACCTGCAGGAAATGCTGGTCACGATCCAGATCGCCCTCTGGGGTACGGTGTTGGCGGTGGTGCTTTCGGTACCTTTCGGGATCCTGTCCGCCAACAACATGGCGCCCTGGTGGGTCCTGCAACCGGTGCGGCGCCTGATGGACCTGTTCCGAGCCATCCACGAGATGGTTTTCGCGGTGCTCTTCGTGGTTGCGGTGGGGCTCGGGCCCTTTGCCGGCGTCATGGCGCTCTTCATCCACACCACCGGCATTCTCGCCAAACTCTTCTCGGAAGCGGTGGAGGCGATCGATCCGCGGCCGGTAGAGGCCATTCGCACGACCGGCGCGTCCCGTGTTCAGCAGGTCGTCTTCGGCGTGATCCCCCAGGTCCTGCCGCATTGGATTTCCTTTTCACTCTATCGGCTGGAATCCAACGTTCGCGCTGCCACGGTGCTCGGCATCATCGGGGCCGGAGGGATCGGCCAGGTGATGTTCGAGACCATCCGCGGATTCTACTACTCGGAAGCAGCCGCGATCCTCATCATCGTGATCGTTACGGTCACGCTGATGGATCTCCTGTCGCAGAAGTTGCGCAAGCTGGTGATCTGATGCGGGTGGCCATCTACTTCACACCTCCAGCCGATGCCGAGCTTACGCGCCTGGCTGCACACTGGTTGGGGCGTGATGCTTTTTCCGGTGCGCCGACGCGCGCTCCAGACAGTCGGCTCGATCCGCTCGTCGCCGCACCCGCCCGCTACGGCTTTCACGCCACCATGAAGGCGCCCTTTCGGCTGTCAGAGACTTCCACCCTCGCCGAGCTTGATAACCGTCTGAACAGCTTTTGTGCGCAGCAGGAGACGGTCCTGCTGCCGAAGCTTCGCCTGCAGCAGCTCGACGACTTTTTGGCGATCCTGCCGGTGCGCACGCCGGAGGAGCTGCATGCCCTGGAAGCAGCCGTGGTACGGCACTTCGACGATCTGCGGGCGCCTCTGCTGCCGCAGGAGGCGGCGCGCCGAGAGCCCGAACCACTTAGCGAGCGGCAGCGGTGCTACCTTCAGAAGTGGGGGTACCCCTACGTGCTGGAAGAATTTCGCTTTCACATGACGCTGACCGGTCCATTAGCGGCCGGGAAGGCGGAGGCCGTCCTTCCGGAGCTGCAAGAACTGCTGGCGCCGGTCCTTGCGCGCCCGCTGGTCGTCGGCCGCCTCGCCCTCTTTGTAGAGCCCGAACCTGCTGCGCCTTTCCTCGTGTATAGCGAGCACGCATTCCGTGCAACCTGACCTGATCCCATCCGGAACGATAAGACACATGAACCGCGAACAAATCTTCACCAACGCTGCCATCGTCCTGAAGGGCCGCATTCTTCACGGCAGCATCGTCGTCTCCGAGGGCCGCATCGCCGAGATCTCGGAAGGTCGAAGCACCAGCGGCGAGGATCTGGAGGGCGACTTTCTGATCCCTGGCCTCGTGGAGCTGCACACGGATCACATCGAGGGACACTACCTCCCGCGCCCCAAGGTGCGCTGGAACATCATGGCGGCGCTGCAGGCACACGACGCCCAGATCGCCGCTTCCGGCATCACCACAGTCTTCGATGCTCTCCGGGTAGGGATGGACGAGGATGCGGACCTCGCATCCGGCGACATTTGTGCCATGGCCGACACTATCGCCGCGGGCATGGCGGGGGATCGCCTGCGTGCCGATCACTTCATCCACCTGCGCTGTGAGGTTTCTGCCCCGGACGTGTTGGACAGCTTCAAGGCGATCCGCGACAACGGAAGGATCCGCCTCGCCTCGCTCATGGATCATGCACCGGGGCAGCGACAGTTCGTCGACCTTGAGACTTACCGCACCTACTACCAGCGCAAGCTCAAGATGACCGACGCGGAATTCGAGCGGTTCTGCGCCCGTAGGCGTGAAGAATCGGAAAGGAATTCGGAGCGCAATCGCCGCATCATCGCTGAGAGCTGTCGGGAGGCGCAGGTGGCGCTGGCTTCGCACGATGACGCGACGGCCGAGCACGTGGAGGAAGCCGTGGCGCTGGGCGTATCCCTTGCGGAGTTCCCCACCACGGTCGAAGCCGCGCGTCTTTCTGCCGAGGCAGGCCTCCAGGTGCTGATGGGCGCGCCCAATGTGGTGCGCGGTGGCTCTCACTCCGGCAATGTGTCCGCTGCAGAGCTACTGGATCATGGGACTCTCGACATTCTCTCGTCTGACTACGTCCCCTTCAGCCTGCTTCAGGCGGCCTTCTTCCTGGCGACGACGGAGCGCGCGGATCTTCCGACCGCCATCAGCATGGTATCAGCCAATCCGGCAAAGGCGGCTCGGCTGCTCGATCGGGGTGAAATCGCCGTCGGCCTGCGTGCGGATCTCGTACGGGTCCGCGCGGGCGACAATCTGCCGCCGGTAGTGACCGGCGTCTGGCGGGAAGGGCAGCGGATTGCGTGAAGCCGAGCTTCCGTGCCTTGACCGCAGCACAGCGGCGACCAGAGGCTGTTTTGTCGCCGTGGCTGGCCCCAGTGGGGCTGGCAAGGACACTTTGATAGCCTGCGCCGCCGAGCGATTGGCCAGGGAGCCATGGATCTGCTTTGTCCGCCGGGTGATCACCCGCCCGGCTGACCCCGCCTCCGAAGATCACGACAGTTTAAGTGAAGAGGCCTTCCGGCGGGCAGAGGCAGCTGGCGCCTTCTCCCTCACCTGGGGCGCTCATGGCCTGCGCTATGGCCTGCCGGCCTCCGTTGACGAGCAGCTTGCCCAGGGAGTTAGCGTCGTTGCCAATGTATCGCGTCAATGCCTTGACCGGGCGGCGCGGCGCTTCGGTCCCCTCCAGGTCGTCCAGGTGACGGTGCGGCCCGAACTTCTGGCAGAACGTCTCGCCGCACGGCGCCGGGAAAAAGCCGCCTACATCGCAGCCCGTCTGCAGCGGCAAGTGCCGCTCGAACTCCCTACGCCGCACTGCCGTTTGCTGGAGATCGACAATTCCGGCGAACTCGAAACCGCCGTCAGCCGCTTTCTCGAATACCTCCGGTCTCTGCGCCTTCCTTCATCTGCGTAACATCCGCTATCCCCGGAGGAGGCATAAGTTCGCGAAAGGTCCGATGCGGAAGTGTGGGCCTTTGCTTGAAGTCCCCTACGGGCGCCATCATCATCAAGAGCATCAGCGAGGGATCTCGTGAGTCGGAGTTCCGACGGTTCGAGATCCTTCGCTTTGCTCAGGATGACGTGCGGATGGCCTTACCGCCTATTGGGCGTTGCGGGCGGCTTCGAGCCAACCGTCGAAAGCCTCCTGGTTTTCCTCGATCCACTCCTTGGCGTGGCGCTGGAGGTCTTCCTCGGAATCCTCGCCGTCATTCATCCGCGCGTTCTGCGCGAAAATCGCCTGAATCGGGATTTCGATTTCCTCGAGCAGGGCGCGCACGGCCGGGTTCTCATCGAGGAAGGCTGTGTTGGCCACTGCGCGGATGTCGTTGGCTGGCCAGCCCATGTTGCAGGGATCGGCCACGCAGCCGACGACCCCTTCCAGAGTGGTGGCGTCTTCGAGGTCCTTCTGGTCTTCCGGAAGGTCGGCATGGTCGACGGTCAGCCAAACCACGTCTTCGCCCAGCTCCAACACACCGACAGTCCAGTTCGGCGTCCAGGTATAGAAGAAGATAGGCTCGCCCTGCTGATAGCGGGCCAGGGCGTCGGCCATGGAAGCCGAGTAACCCGCGGTGATCAGGTTGATATGATCGCGCAGCTCATAGGCGTCCATGTGGTGATCGATCACCTCTTCGCAGCCCCAGCCCGGCGGGCAGGCAACCATGTCGGCCTTGCCGTCACCGTTGACGTCGAAAAGCTCCTTGATCTCGTCCTTCTTGAAGTCCTCGATTGAGGTGATGCCGTGTTCGTCGGCGGTCTTCTTGTCGACCAGGTAACCCTGCAGCGCGCCGCCCTTGGCGAGGTAACCAACGCGCTCGGCGCGGCCCTCGAAGAAGCGCTCGTAGGTGTTGTGCAGCGGGAACCAGCCATCGACCCAGAGGTGCACATCGCCGGTGGAGACAGCCTCATAGAAGGGCGGGTTGTCCAGGGTCACCGGCCCCTCGATGTCGTAGCCGAGCTCCCGTAGGGCTTCGGCGTAGATTTCAGTCTGGAACCAGCCGGTGTCCCAGGTAGGCCGGGCCAGCTTTACGGTAACGCCTTCGCCGGGCGCTTCTTGGGCAATGGCGTTCGCATCCAGTCCGAATGCCGCCAGCAAGCCGAGGCAGACACCGGCTAGCAGATGAGTGCGCTTCATCCTCCTCACTCCTCCTAGTAATTGACTTCTTCGTCCGCCCTTGAAGTCGGCCCCGGGCGCCGGCGGACGGTGCGCGGCCCGGGGTGTCACCATCAGGTGCCGAGCTTTTCTTGCATGCGCGGTGGGGCAAGCCCAAGCAGCCGCCGGACACTGCCGCTGAAGGTCCAGGTGCCGTCGCGTAGGCTGGGGTCGCCCAGACCCTGGGTGATGCGGTCGAGCACAATGGCGATCAGCACGATGCCGACCCCGCCGACCGCGGCGCGGCCCACATCGAGGCGGCCGAGGCCGGTGTAGACCGTGAGCCCAAGCCCACCGGCGCCGATCAGCGCGCCGATCACCGCCATCGAGAGCGCCAACATCAGGGTCTGGTTGAGCCCGGCCATGATGGTGCGCATCGCCAGCGGAATCTGCACGTCGAAGAGGATCTGGCGCTGCGTTGCGCCGAAGGCGATCGCCGCCTCCACCAGCTCCTCGCTGACCTGGCGGATGCCAAGGCTGGTCAGGCGGATGATCGGCGGTAGTGCGAAGATGATGGTGGCGATTACGCCGGGCACCATGCCCACGCCGAACAGCATGACGATCGGCACCAGGTACACGAAGGGCGGGATCGTCTGCATGATGTCCAGTACGGGGCGGAGCGTCGCCGCCACGCGGTCACTGCGCGCCGACCAGATGCCGAGCGGTATGCCGGCGATGGCGCAGAAAAATACGGCGGTGAGGATCATCGCCAAGGTGGTCATGGTCTCTGCCCAAACGCCGATGGCGTCGATGAAGAGCATGGCGACGAGCGTGAAGAGAGCGACGCCCCGGCCAGCGAACCTCCAGGCGAGCAATAGCAAGACCAGCGTGAAAACCGGGAAGGGGATCGCCAGCAGGGCGGCCTCAAGGCCGCGCAGAACCTGGTCGACCGGCCACTGCATGGCCTGGAAGGCGGGGCGGAAGTTCGGCACCAGCCAGTCGCGCACCAGCCACTGGACCCAGTCGGCAAAGGGCAGGCGGCCGTAGTGCGAGGGGCTCAGCCAGCTCAGAAAGTCGGTCATGCCGTGCCTCCAACTCGCAGATTCTGATCTTCGGCTCGGGCCGCGGCCAGGGCCGACAACAAGTCCCCAGGGTCTACAGAGGCATCGATCCTGCCCTGGTTATCGAGTAGGGCCACGGGAGCCCCAAGCGCTCCAGCTTCCAACACTGCCGCCAGAGGCGTGTCACGCTCGCCGGTCAGCGCCGGCCTCTCCATGATGTCTTCCACTTTCGCGGCGGGATCAGCCCCAAGCAAGGCGGTGGCCGAAACCGAGCCCAGGGGCTTGCCATTGCTGTCGGCGACCAGCAGGCCCTGGACCTCAGCATCCTGAAGCTTGCGGCTGGCGGCGGCGGCTTCTTCGCTTGGCGCCAGGAGAGGCCGATCCCGCCGGGCGATGCGCCCCAGGGTGATGACGCGCGAACGGTCCACCTCCTTGGTAAAGTTGGCAACATAGTCGTCGGCTGGGGCGCCCACGATCTCTTCAGGCGGGCCCACCTGCATGAAGGCGCCGTCACGCATGATGGCGATGCGGCTGCCCAGGGTCAGGGCCTCGTGCAGGTCGTGAGTGATGAAGACGATGGTCGCTGCATAGCGCTCCTGCAGCGCCAGCAGCTCGTTCTGCATGTCGCGGCGGATCAGCGGGTCGAGGGCGGAGAAGGGCTCATCCATCAAGAGGATCTCCGGGTCGACCGCAAGGGCTCGGGCAAGACCGACACGCTGCTGCATGCCGCCGGAGAGATTGGCGGGAAGCGCGTCGGCCCAGGCTCCCAAGCCGACTGCTTCCAGTGCCTCCACCGCCTTGGCACGCCGCTCTGCCGCGCCGACCCCGCGCACCTTGAGGCCGTAAGCAGCGTTCTCGGCAACAGTGCGATGCGGGAATAGGGCGAAGTGCTGGAAGACCATCGACACCTTGTTGAGGCGCAGTTGGCGCAGCCCCTCTTCGTCCGCCTGCAAGACATCTTGCCCGTCAATCAGCAACTGACCACTGGTCGGCTCGATCAGGCGGTTGATGCAGCGCACCAAGGTGGACTTACCCGAGCCCGACAGCCCCATGACCACGAAGATTTCCCGCGCGGCCACCTCTAGATTGACATTATTGACCGCTACAACGGACCCCGTGCGACGGTAGATCTCGTCCTTGTCGCTGCCCCCACGTGCCAGTTCGACGGCTTCTTCCGGCGCTGGTCCAAAGACCTTATACAGGCCCTGCATGCTAAGCTTAGCAGGCAAACTCATCCTCCCCGACGATCTTGTATCTTATACTCTTTTGCTACAGTCAGACAGCGCTTCGGTGTGACGGTCGCGACTATGAGCGACCTTGAGCGGTCGCTCCCCGACGTTTGAATACAAATGCTCTTTTCCATGGCGCTGCAGGCTGGACGAGCCGCCCCCAGATGTCCACCGTCCTAAAAAACTCTCTTTCATTCTATTAGGAACGGAGCCTCTTTCCCTCCGCGTCGAATGGCGGTGCTGCCAGTATGGTGGCAGGATGCGCGCGCCCCAGCACCATCACGTCGACGCGATCACCGGGCGCTGCGCCCTTTACGAACCCGAGCGCAAGCGACATGCCAACGCTATAACCATAGGCGCCCGAGGTCACTCGGCCGATCCCCTTGCCATCCTTGAATATCGGTTCTCCACCGGTGGCATCGGCGTTCGAGCGCGCAACCGCTTCCTCGTCGAGATGCAGCAGCACGAGTTCTTCACGCTTCGGTCGAGCTAGCGTCTCGGCGACCGCGGTCTTGTTGAGAAACTCCTTGTCCATCTTGCACAGTCGATCGACACCGACCTCATGGGGCCAGTACTCGGGACTATATTCGCGCGACCAGCTCCCATAGCCCTTTTCGATCCGGAGGCTCATGAGGGCCCGGCTGCCAACGGGTCCTGCGCCGAGTTCCTTGCCGGCCTGAAGCAGTGCCTTGTAGAGCTGCGCCTGGTCTTCCACTCGGCAGTGAATTTCCCATCCGAGATCTCCGGTGAAGGAGACGCGCAGGGCGATCGCCTCTAGTCCGGCAAGCGAAATCCTCTTCGAGCGCATGAAGGGGAAGTCCGCTGTCTCCAGGGAGGCATCCGTAAGTTTTTGAAGTAGCGCGCGCGACCGCGGGCCCGCGACATTGAAGCCGCAGAGCCCCTCGGTCATCGACACGAAGCTGGTGCCTTCAGGCAAGGGAACCTGTTTGAAGAAGCGGCTGTGATAGCGTTCGGCCATGCCGGAGCCGATGATCAGGAATTCCTCATCCGCGAGCCGCGTGACCGTGAAGTCGCCGGCGATGCCGCCTCGCCTGCCAATCAGCGGGGTCAGGCAGGAACGTCCGACCTCCGCGGGCATGCGATTGGCAAAGACGGCGTCCAGCCAGTCGGCGGCACTCGGCCCCTTGCAGATGTATTTGGCGAAGTTGGAAATATCGATGATGCCGGCACGCTCGCGCAGCATCCGGCATTCCGCTCCAACCGGCTCCCACCAATTCTGACGGGTAAAGCCATGGGTGTCGCTGGCGCCGGGTCTGTCGGCGAACCATAGCGGATGTTCCCAACCAGCATTCAGCCCGAAGACCGCGCCCATCGCCTTCTGCTGCTCGTAGACGGGCCGGGTTCGCAGCGGACGTCCGGCGGCGCGCTCCTCGTTGGGGAAGTGGATCGCGAAGCGATGGGAGTACTGGTCCTGAACGCGTGCCTTGGTAAATTCTTTCGTCGCCCAGGAACCGAAGCGCGCCAGATCCCAAGGAAAGACATCGTACTGCGGCTCGCCTTCGACGATCCACTGCGCCGCCATCAGGCCGATGCCCCCCGACTGGGAGAAGCCAGGAATGATCCCGTTGCAACAGAAGTAGCCGTCCAGTTCCGGTACCGGCCCCATGAGGACGTTGGAATCGGGCGACCAGATCATGGGGCCGTTTATGACCCGCTTGATGCCGGCCTCGCCCACCGTGGGAACACGCTCGATGGCGTTCATCACGTTTTCCTCGATCCGCTCCAGATCGTCGGGGAAGAGGTCGTGGGCGAAGTCAAGGGGTGTCGCCTTCTCGGCCCAGAACTTCATGTTCCTTTCGTAGACGCCGATCAGCAGACCGTCGCCCTCCTGGCGCAGGTAATATTCCCCGTCGCGATCGCTGACAGAGGGCAGCCGCTTGTCGCGAGCTCTGACCTCGGCGATGGTTTCCGTCACGAAGTACTGATGCTCGGTGGGAATTAGAGGGAGTTCAATCCCCGCCAGGGCGGCAACTTCTCGGCCCCAGAGCCCGGCAGCGTTCACCACCCATTGGGTGCGAATGTCGCCCTTGGGAGTCTTCACGATCCAGGAACCGTCGGGCTGCTGCTCGGTGGCCATCACCGGGGTAAAGCGGTGGATTTCGGCGCCTTTCTGACGGGCGCCCACTGCATAGGCGTTGGTAACGCCGGAGGGGTCGACGTTGCCTCCCTCTGGCTCGTACATCACACAGCGAATGCCTTCGAAGTTCACCAGAGGATGAAGCTTCTGCGCTTCCTCGATGGTGATCTCGTAGAAGTTCATGCCATAGAGCTTGGCCTTCGCTGCCTGCAGCCGGAGCTGGTGCTCGCGCTCCTCGGTCTGGGCCAGGTAAAGGGAGCCTGGCTGGAAGACACCGCAGCCTTGGCCCGTCTCCTTTTCCAGTTCCCGGTAGAGGGACATGGTGTAGTGCTGCAGTCGGCTGACGTTGGTATTGTCGTGCAGGCCGTGGATATTGGCCGCGGCATGCCAGGTGCTGCCCGAGGTCAACTCGTCGCGCTCGAGCAGGACGACGTCAGACCAGCCCAGTTTGGTGAGGTGATAGAGGATCGAGCATCCGATCACGCCGCCGCCGATCACAACCGCTCGTGCTTCTGTACGCATTGTCTTGTCCGCCGTTTATGCCGGTCGATCAGTTTTTCAGGGAGATCGCGACGTTTTTGGTCCGCACGTAGTTGTAGAGGGCTTCCAGCCCCTTCTCTCGTCCGAAACCCGATTTGCCGACGCCGCCGAAAGGCGTCTGGATGCCGCCGGCAAACCACTCGTTCACAAAGACCTGGCCGGCCCTCAAGCGCCCCGCGACCCGGTGGGCGCGCGCGAGATCCCGAGTAAAGACTCCAGCGACCAGTCCGTAGGGGGTCCCGTTGGCGATCGCGATGGCCTCTTCTTCCCGTTCGAAGGGGATGAGGCAGGCGACGGGGCCAAAAATCTCTTCCTGGGCAATGGCGCTGGACGGCTCCACGTCGACCAGCATCGTCGGGGCCATGAAGTGCCCCTTACGGTCGAGGCGCTTGCCTCCGCAAAGGATGCGGGCGCTGCGCGGCGCGGCTTCCGCCACCATCTGCTCGACGCAGCGCAGGCGCTCCTCCGAGATCACGGGCGTGTGATCCGGGTTGTCCAGCCCGTGGTCGACGGACAGGCCGGTGGACAGTGCCACGGCTCGTTCCACGACCTCATCGTAAAGCGAGCGGTGTACCAGGACCCGGGACATGGCGGAGCAAACCTGCCCGGCATTGTAGAAGATGCCGCTTTTGAGGCTCTGGATCAGGCTGTCGAGGTTGGCATCCTCGAAGACTACCGCCGCCGACTTGCCGCCCAGCTCCATCAAGGTAGGGGTGACCGGTCCGGCAGCCGAACGCAGGATTGATTGCCCCGTGGGGACCGAGCCGGTAAAGACAATTTGGTCGACCTGTGCAGACTGCACCAGCCGTGCACCGAGGTCGCTTCCGATGCCGCAGAGGATCGAAACCGCACCGGCGGGCATCTCGGCCCGCTCGAACGCCAAGCCGAGCATGGCCAGTGCCAGCGGATCGAGTTCCGGCGACTTTACGATCACGGCGTTTCCACCGGCGATGGCTGGAGCCAGCGAGCGGGCAGCGAGCGAAACCGGGAAGTTCCAAGGTACGATCTGGGCCGAGACGCCGTAGGGCTCGTAGATCGTGTAGTCGACATAGTCGGGCCCCAGGGGGATCGACTTGCCTTCGATCTTGTCTGCCGCGCCGCCGTAGTACTCGAAGTACTGGGCGGCTTCCTCGAACTCCTCGTGCGAAGCAGCGAGGGTCTTGCCGCTTTCTCGACAAAGAAGTTCGGCGCCTTCCTCGGCAATCTCGCGGATCTTCTGGGCGATCCGCATCATCAGGGCGGCGCGGGCGCCTGGCTTCATGCCCGCCAGATCGCCCCTTTCGAAGGAGGTGCGGGCGGCAGCCAGCGCGCGATCAAGGCTGGCTTCCCCGGCCAGCGCGCAATCGGCCACATGCATTCCGTTGCCGGGATCTTCCACCGCGATCCGACGGCCGCCATCACCCTCGACCCACTCTCCTCCGATGAAGTTGCGGACCAGCCCGTCGCCGACGAAGCGGCTCATGCCGAACGGGCCTTCTCGATCTGCCCGGCTACCCAGTAGTGGAAGTTGTGGGTCGGCTCGTCCATCGCAGGCGAGAAGCGGCCACCATCGAAGTACTCGGCGTGGCGCCCCTTCTGCATACCTTCCACAACGGAGATGTCCTCCTCGAAGACGGTCTTCCAGCGCTGCCTGTTTGCGTGGAGCAGCCCCTGCATATCCGGCGACGAATCAGGCGGTGCCGCGTAGTAGAGTTCCAGGTGTTCGACGGTGCGCTCGCAGCTCACGGGCTCCAGAACCATCGCAAAGGCATGATCCCGTTGCACGCCTAGCAGCACATTGGGGTAGAGGGCCACGTATTCCGCGCCGGTGTTCCACTTCTCGCCCAGGTTGGCGAAATCCGGAAAGGATCGTCCGTCCGCATCCTTGAGCTGTTCATAGACGTAACTTCCCTGGCCCGAGTACTTGTTCGGCAGGCAGATGTCGTAGTGGTCTTCCAGCCGCGAATAGCTGTTCAGGTCCGGGTGGACCCATGGCAAGTGGTAGCTCTCGCAGTAGTTCTCGACCGCGAGCTTCCAGTTGGCCGCGACGTGCAACTTCAGCGAGGCGCTCTCCCCGCCGTGATACATTCGCTGGTCGAATTCCCTCCAGCGCGCGAGCAGCTCGGCATGCACCTCATGGAATTCAGGTGCAGTGCCGTCGATGTTCACGAAGACCACATCCATCCAGACGTGGGAGCGGATGCGGATCAGGCCCAGCTCGGCCGGCTTGATATCCTCATGGGTGTTCTGCCCTGGCCCACCCACATGCGGCGTCGTGCGCAGTTCCCCGTTCAGGCCGTAGCACCAGCTGTGGTAGGGGCAGCGGATGGCGCCGCGGATCTTGGTCGGCTGGTCCACGAGAGTCATGCCGCGGTGGCGGCAGACATTCTGAAAGACGTTCACCGAACCGTCCCGGTCGCGCACCATCAGGAGCGGCATGCCGAGAAAGTTCACGGGAAAAGCGTCACCTGCTTCGGGAATGTCTTTCGCAAAACCGATGCCTGACCAGTTCGCGAAAAGCACGGCGCGCTTTTCTTCCTGGAAGACGTGCGGATCGATGTAGTGAGCATTAGGCAAGCCGTTTGCCTGGTTGACCGGCTTCATGACACCAATGAGAGGCATGTGCTTAGTCATGCGAATGTCCTCCTCCGCAGGCAGCTTCTAAACCAATGGAGCAGGAGGTGCCGTTCGCTCAATGCGGGAAAAGTTCAGCTTCAGATGAGCGAATTTCATCCGAGCCGTTTCCGACTTCGGCGATGATCCAGTTTTTCAGTTTGAGTGCCGCTTCAGACAGTTCGCTATCGGGACGGCCTACGAGATGAAAGCGCTGCGGTGCGGGCATAACGTGATGGCTGATAGGGAAGAGCTGGCTTGTCGAAAGCAGCGGCGTGATGAGGCGTAGCCAGCCGAGGGCTATCCCCGCCCCATCCTGCGCCACCTGCAGCGCCACGGAATAGTTGTTCACCCGGATCCCCGGGGCGATGCGTCCCTCGTAGCCGAGCTTTCGGAACCAGTCGTGCCAGGTGGGCCAGTTGTTGCCGTCTGTCTCCAGATGGATGAGGCGCTCCTGAGCCAGGCTCTCAAGGGAGCAATCGGCAAGTCGCTCGGCCAAGCGACGATCGCCTACCGGCGCCAGCTGATCACGAAATAGGGCGGTCTGGATTGCCGCAGGGTCGGGATCCTTGCCGTAGCGGATATAGAGGTCGATTTCCGGTGCGCTGAAGAGGAATTCCGCTTCCTGAATGCTTTGATTGACGTCCACGTCCGGATGGGCGCGCCAAAAGCGAACAACCGTGGGCGACAGCCATAGCGAGGCCACGGCCGAGGTCGAGCCGACGGTCACGCGGTTGCCGTCGTACTTTTCCTGAATGCTTTGCAGACATTGCGAGACCTTGAAGAAACTGACAGCCAGGGTCTTGAAGAGCTCCTCGCCTTCGACTGTCAGCTCAACCCCCCGGTGCTTGCGCCGAAACAGCAGCACGCCGAGCTCTCGCTCGAGCGCCTTGATCTGATGGCTTACGGCGCCCGGCGTGACCGAAAGCTCCTGGGCGGCATTCTTGAAGCTGAGATTGCGGGCTGCCGCTTCGAAGGCTGCCAGAGTGGTCAGCGGCGGCAGGTTGTAATGGCGGCGGGACATTTACTTCAAAACCTGAACCAACAGCGGGTGAGATGATTTCAACTCGGCGTGATTCTTTTTGTTATTGAAGGGGAGCCGCCCTCTTGCCTAACTGCGTCACCGCACCCTTCAGCGGGTTTTTTAGCGTGCTTAAGGCGTTTTTGAGGATCCGAGGGTGACAGTAATCTCAGACGTTGCGGTAGAGCTGATGCAGGCACGGCGCGCCCGTGTGGCCGAGAAGAGGCGACTGAGTTGCGATACCGTTGATCTCCGCCTCGAGCTCTGCGAGGGGGGCCTGAATGGGCTTGAAGCAGGAGCGCATGTGGATGTGCATCTGCCGGGCGGGCTGGTTCGGCAATATTCCGTGTGGGATTGGTCGCCAGCGGGAGACTGCGTGAACATCGCGGTCAAGTACGAGGCGTCAGGCCGTGGCGGCTCCCAGGCGGTGCACGCGCTTGAGCAGGGAAATCTGGTCTACGTCGGAGGACCCCGCAATAACTTCAGGCTGGATGATCGCCCGGTCCACAAGATCCTGATCGCCGGCGGCATCGGTGCCACCCCGATCGTGCCGATGGCGCGTCGGCTGGTGGAGCGCGGCGCGGCCTTTCAGCTCTACTACGTCGTGCGATCAGGAGCTCATGCGGCCATGGACGCAGCCTTCCGCGCGCTTCACCTTCCTGCAACCTACCAGTTGCACTGCACGGACGCCGACGGCCGTTTTGACATCATGCGGATTATGGCCTCGGCACCGGCTGGAAGCGACGTCTACGCCTGCGGGCCGGACTCAATGCTCAAGGCGATTCTCGAAAACGAAAAGCTGCTGCGAGGCGGCAAGGTTCATCTCGAGCGCTTCGCGGTCAGCAGCGAGGCGGAGCAGTCGGTAAGCCAGGCCTTTGAAATCGAGCTCGCCTCCAGCGGCGCCGTCTTCCGGGTTGGGGAGGATCAAACGGTACTCGAAGTGCTCCGTCAGAACGGGATGCAGGTGAGTGCCGGTTGCACCGAGGGCCTCTGCGGCTCGTGCATCGTGGATGTCGTCAGCGGCGACATCGATCACCGCGACAGCGTTCTTTCAGAGGAGGAGCAGGCAGCGAACGAGTTCATGTGCACCTGCGTCTCTCGTGCCCGATCCAAAAAACTGGTTCTGCGCCTGTAAGCTCCCTGGGCCGAGGCCCCTTCGGCGGACGGATGTTGCTGCGACCAGGACGGGCCCGGGGAATGGGCCCGTCCTGACGCGATCGGGTTGCTTCGGTTGATGTGTTAGCGGGTACGACGTCCGGAGAGCGCGTCCCTCAGGCGGTCGACCATCCCGACTCCAGCTCCGAGAGTTTTGTGGAAGAGCTCGGAATGAGGAGCGCTGGGATGGGGGCGCGTCGGTGCGAGGTTCTTGGCGTTCTCAACCTGGCGCCCGAGCTCCTGCAGACGGTCAACGGAAACGTGAGATCGTAGCTGCGGGAACTGCTCCTCTTCCTCATGCGTCCCGTGATGAGCAATGAGCTCCTTCAGTTGCCGCACCTGAATCATGAAGGCTGGATCTGAGGCGTCCAGGTCTTCCAGTTCCTTCATGACCTGAACGATTTCCTCATGCTCGTCCTTGTCGTGCTCCACCATGGCCGTGCCGTTGGGGATCCACTCTTCGATGGCCGGATAGACATACATCTCTTCGGCAACGGAGTGACGCATCACCTCGGCAATAACGGTATCTGCCATGTCCCGGCGGGATTCTGCGTCGGCGGTCTGCTGGATCTGATCCAGAAGGGCCAGCATCTCCTTGTGGTCAGCAGTGAGAATCTGGGTGACGTCGCGGTCGTGCATGGCCATTGGCATCTCTCCTGTGTGCTTGGCTTCTCGCGCTCGACACCTGTTGCAGCCACCCGCCGCGGACCTTGTGATCGGCTTCTCGGGCTGGGGTGACTTATGTCGTAGCGCGCATTCAGGAGCCAAACTATGCCGGTGGCGATGGTGTTCCGCCTTACGCGCTCACGGAAACGCTATCTACAAGATGTGCCGCTAGTTGATCGCGCGCTTTGTCCAGCGACCCGCTGCGCCATGCGGCCAGCGCCAGTGAAGCCGAGAGGTCGACAGACCCATCGAGAAGTTGAGCCCTTTCCAGAAGAGGTGCCCCGATTTCCCACTCATCGGCGAGGCACAGCAACCTGCCGATCTCGACCAGAAGCTCTCGATCATTGGGGTTGAGGCAGACGGCTTGCTGGCCCGCGAGTTTCGCTGCTTCGACGTTCTTCAGGGCGGAGTGTACGGCCGCTCGCGCCCAGGCCGTGGTTGCAGAATAGGGATCAAGCGATGCGGCGCCATCCGCGAGTTCGAGCGCGAACTGCAGGCGGTCGCATCGAGGTTCAGGCAAGGCTGTCAAAAGCAGTGCCAGCGCTGCTTGTAAACTCGGGTCACTGGGGCGTTCGCGCAAACTCGCTTCGAGATCTTTGCGAGCGCGCGCCTGGACGCCGGCGTCTCCTGTTCGAAGCCCATGAAACGCTCGGAGGAGACTTCCATGTCCGAGCGTGGGCTGAGCGAGGTCGCGCTGCAGCTCCCGGCAGTTGATTACACCTTGGCGGCCGATGAGACGGTTGGTCAGGCCGGCAAGTCGCAGCGTCAGGTCACCTTCCCGCTCCTGGCCAAGATTTTCCCGAGCTGAGGCGAGAAGTTCATCACCGCTGCGATCGATCAACTGCCAGCCGAGACTCTCATGCTGATTCAGAACGCGGAAACTCAGCTGCAGTTCGAAAAGGGACTCGGAGCTAGAGGCGGAAGGGATCGGAAAACTTTCGTCCTTCTCTAGCGGTGCGAGCGTCACTGTCTGAAAAGGAGAGATGAGGCTCAAGAAGGTTTCGAGAAGCTCCTGTGCGTTAGAGTGTGCCTGACCGGCTGCGATCGATACCAAAAGCCGCGGCCTCTCCGAAAAAGCAGCGCGAGAGCGGGCAGCCGACACAGTAGGCTGTCTGATAAAGACTGGCTGGTAGCCCCCTCTGGGCAGCTCGATTCGCAGGGCGTGATCGGGTCTCACCCCAGCATAATAGTGTGCCAGCGACGTCCTTAACCGGGTGGCTTCAATGCGTACAATGGGGTCCAGGCCGGGGTCGAAATCCTCCGGCCGCCCGAAAACGTCTACCGCAATCGAATAGGCCTTGATCCGCTTCGCGTTGCCCTCCAGCAACTTTTCCGTTACATAACGAAGGAATCTTCTATTCCGCTCGGTCGAGCGAAAGTTGGGGTCGGCAAGAAGCTTCTCGAGTTCCGCACGCGCTTCCTGTTCCGAAACCGGCAATTCGTCAGTTCGGGTGACGAAGGATGTGGTCCTCTCTGACACGACGATCCCGTTCCCCACATGCTTCGGCTTCTTTGCTGGGACAAGAGCCGTTTGTTCCAGCAAGGCTGGCACCGCGTTGCTGCCTTGGCAGCTTCTTTTCGATGAGGCGGCCGATGAAGTCGTTGAACTGGCCGTTCTTTGCTCGCGCATAGGGGAGCTACGGCATTGGGCATCTAGGCTTGGTCCGTTGCCGTTTGCTGAATGAAGGGCGGTCTTGGGGGCGCAATGGGAGTCGTTGCCGGACGCGAGCGACGGAATGCTTTTCCTATCGCTCCACTAGAGCGGACGCCATCCGAACGTCGGCGTCAAACGGCGCGGGACGAGGGCGAGCTCCCGCTCGTCCGCCGGCTTGGCAGTTTCTGGCGGGCGCAAACTGTTGGCTGGCTTTTTGCCGCGCTTTTCGGGATGGCGAGCCGTCTGATCGCTTTTGAAAGCGTTGGCTTGGCGGCGGCGCTGACAATCGTCCTGGAGCCTCTTGGCTTCCTCCTCACGAGCCTCGCTCACTGGTGCTTTCGCGGTCGACGCCGCGGCATCACGCTCGCGGTCATTCTGGTCGCGATCCATCTTTCGCTGCTTGGCGGGCTAATCCAGATGGTGGTGGCCAACACGATCAAGGCCCTGTTCGAGGGACCTGCGACTTTCACGCTCGTCGCTGGCGATCTGGCGGTCCCGGCGATCTACTACACGCTCGTCTTTTTTGGATGGTCGCTGGCGTACCTCTGGATCCGCGCGGATGCGGCAGTCCGCCAGGAGCGGCTGGCAAGCAGCCGGGCCCAAGAGGCCGCGCTACGAGCGGAACTCCACCGCTTACGCTCGCAGCTCGATTCCCATTTCTTGTTCAACGCTTTGAATTGCGTGGCGATGGAAATTCGGGAGGGGCCGGAGAGAGCACTCGAGATGACGCACCGCATTGCGGGCTATTTGCGCTACTCCCTCGACCAGCGCGGGCAAGCCTTCTGCACGCTGGGTGAGGAAGTCGAAGCGATGCGGGACTACCTGCGCATTCAAGAATTGCGCTTTGGTGACCGTCTTGCCTGGAGCTTTGAGGTGGAGGAATCCGTTAAGGAGCTGCCTGTTCCGCATCTTATCTTGCAGCCCTTGGTAGAGAACGCGGTGAAGTATGGCCTCCTATCTGTCAGCGGGCGGCTGGTGATTCGGCTGCGTGCAGCTCGCCATCTTTCAGGCCTGGCGGTGGAGATCAGCAACTCGGGCTGCCTGCAGCCGCCAGATCGCGGCCGAAGATCCTTCGGTCTCGTTAGTGTTCGTCGCCGCCTTGAGCTGCACTATCCGGAACGCCACGAGCTGTCCTTGCAACAAGAGGGAGAGGTGGTGGTGGCGCGCCTGATGTTCTGGGGGAAGCCATGCTGCGCGTGATGTTAGTGGATGATGAACCGCCGGCGCGGCGTGGACTGAGGCGGATGATCGAGGCCCATGCGGATGTTCAGGTTCTAGGCGAAGCAGGTTCGATTGCCGAGGCTGCAGAGCTACTTGGGCGTCTCGCCCCAGACGGGCTTTTTCTAGATGTAGAACTGGGCGATGGCTTTGGTTTCGACCTGCTGGAGAGATTGGAGCAGCCTCCAGGCCTGGTGTTTGTGACGGGCCACGGCAGTTATGGACCGCGGGCGTTCGATGTTGCGGCGGTCGACTATCTCCTGAAGCCGGTCGCTGAAGCTCGTCTTGCTCTGGCGCTGGAGCGACTACGCCACTTTCGAGCGGCAGACACCGAGGATGATGCCCCCGGTGCGGAACCGCGGCTGCATCTGAGGATGGCGGGTCATTCGGTTCTTGTCGCCATCACGCAGATCATCAGCCTGACGGCAGAGGGTGACTTCACGCGGGTGCTTACGACCGAAGGGCAGGAGTACTTCGTCTGTCGATTGCTTGGAGCCTTCGAGGCAGAGCTGCCCACGCCTCCATTCTTCCGCGTAAGCCGCTCGCTAATCATCAATCTCGATCAGGTCGGTGGACTCAAAGCGGTGGGCGGTGGGCGTGCGCAGGTATCCTTCACCGCAGGCGTCGAGCCGCTGGTGCTCGGCCGCTTGCCAAGTCGGCGGCTGACGCGTCAGTTGGCGGAAGCGGGGCGTAGGCTCCAACGGCGCGGTCTGCCTTCCGAGCTGATGAAGTAAAGCAGACTGTAGGCAACGATGGTCGCGTCGAGGAGGAAGGGCGCAAGATAGCCAATCGCCCAGGGTTCCTGCCAGCTGACTAGTACAAGCCAGACCATGAAGCCCTTCTCGATGGCGCTGAACAGCATCGTCTCGAAGCGCAGCCACGGCCGGAAGGCAGCCACTATCATCAGCACGCCGATTCCAAACACCATGATGCCCCAGTGGCGCAAGGCGGGGACGCTGGCGGGCGTGTAGTCGACGAGCCCACCTAGAAAGGGCGTGAGGAGCGTGATGTCCAACGCGAAGGGCAAGGTCGCGCAGGTCAGGGCGCCGAATAACAAAAGAAACCACTTCAAGCTGCGGGCGATGAAGGTGTTGATCACACGCATGATGCCTGCCTCGGGTGGGGAAGGGAGATGTTAGTTGGTTTCGGGAGCGCCGACAGGGCTGCCGGCGCTCCCGAGTGCACCCAACTCTCGCGACGCCGATCAGCGGGCCAGCGCTGCGGCGGCTTCGACTCTTGTGCGCACGGCTTCCAGGTCGAAGTTGGCCGCTCGCTGCATGGGCGGGAACTCGATGGCGGACTGAGCCAGCTCGGCGATCTTCTGCTGGACGAAGATGAAGCGCCAGAACTCGTACTTGTACCAATCGAAGTATTGCAGCGAGCCCTGCTGGGTGCCGTTACTGGGCCAGCTCGCCCGCTCAAAGGGGTCCAGGCGCAGATTGGTGATGGTGGGGGCATTCAGGTTGTTCACCGGCCCCAACCATCCCTCAGGCTGTTCGATGAAGCGGTATTTGTAGTCGCCGATGCGCACGGCTCCCAGGCGGCTTTCGGTAAAGTACCAGAGCTCCTCGCGCGCAGATGGGCCCTTACCGGTGAGGAGGTCGAGCTGGTTGTAGGAGTCGAGATGGACCTTGTAGCTCCGATCTCCGATCTCCTTGCCGGCCTTTAGTTCCTCCACGATGTTTGGATTGCCTGCGGCGGCGACGAAGGTGGGAAACCAGTCGAGCCCGGAGAAGAGCTCATTCTCGACTGTCCCAGCCGGGATTTTCGCGGGCCAACTGACAATGGTAGGGACCCGAAAGCCGCCCTCCATCACTGTACCCTTGTTCTGGGCAAAGGGTGTCATCCCACCGTCGGGCCAGGTGAAGAGTTCGGTGCCATTGTCGGTCGTGACGACGACAACGGTATTCTCCTCTTCCCCGATTTCCTCGAGCTTCTGCATGACCGAACCGACGATGTCGTCGAAGTGGACCATGCCTGCTTCCTGGATCGACCAGCCGTTTTCGGAAGTTCGCAGCGCCTCGTACTCAGGCGAAAGATGGGTGACGATGTGCATGCGTGTCGGGTTGAGCCAGAGGAAGAAGGGCTTGTCCTCTTCCTGCGCCTCATCGATGAACCTGAGGGAGTGCTCCAGAATCTCGTCGTCCACCGTCTTCATGCGGTCGGGACAAAGCTCGCCCGCATCCTCGATGCGCTGCTGGCCCACTTCACCCCAGCGCGGGTCGACGGTGTCGTCATGTTCCTCGGTCGCCCAGCTGTGGACCATGTTGCGCGGTCCTACCTGTGCCCGTAGCTCCTGCGGATAGGTGGGTTGGCAGGGATCTTCCATGGCGTCGAGGTGATAGAGGTAGCCGAAGAACTCGTCGAAGCCGTGGACAGTGGGCAGGTACTCGTTCCTGTCGCCCAGGTGGTTCTTGCCGAACTGACCAGTGGCATAGCCCATGTCCTTGAGCACGGTGGCCAGGGTGACCGCCTCAGCCGGAAGCCCGAGAGGTGCCCCTGCCTGCCCCACCGTCGTCATGCCTGTCCGGATCGGTAACTGGCCGGTGATGAAGGCGGATCTGCCGGCCGTGCAGCTAGCTTCGGCGTAGTAATCGGTGAAAAGCATGCCTGCTTCTGCCAGCGCGTCGATGTTCGGCGTTTCCCCCGCCATCATGCCGCGGTGATAGGCGCCGATGTTCCACATGCCGATGTCATCGCCCATGATGACGACAAAGTTGGGCTGCTCCTGCCCATCATCCGAAGCGGTCTGCTGCGCCGACGCCGATGCCGCCGAGGCGATCAGGAGAGCCGAGGACAGGCTGAGGCAGAGCTTTCTGCTGAATTTCATGGCGTTGTCCCTCAGTAGTTTGGGTAGCGCCCAGGTTCGCACGAAGTTGAGGCTGGCCCCTGCGGGCGCCTTCCCAGGCAGTTCGCGGGCCTAGCATCAACGTTCAGCAGCTCTTCAGGAGTACGTAACTGTTACGTACTCAACCTGACCCCTTTGGTACGCGAGGCTGGCTTTCATCTACCCTTGTGCCCCGAATTCTTGGTGAGGACCGGCATGCAGTTGTCCAGCCGCAAGGCGCCAACGCCCGATCAAAGTCTGGAGATTCTTGTTTCGGGCGGCACCTTCATGATGGGCTCTGACCACCACTATCCCGAAGAGCGCCCAGCCCACCCGGTCATCGTGGGAGACTTCTGGATCGATGCTTTCCCGGTGACCAACCGGCAGTTCGGAGCTTTTGTCGAGGCCACCGGATACGTGACTGTCGCGGAACGGACGCCTGATCCAAAGGACTATCCCGGCGCGCTTCCGCACATGCTCCGCGTCGGTTCGCTTGTGTTCGAGCAGCCCCGCCAGCCGCTCACCAGCCGGAACAGTGCCCAGTGGTGGAACTTCGTCTTCGGCGCGAACTGGCGGCAACCTTACGGTCCTGGACAAAAGACGCCGCCACGGCCGGATCATCCCGTGGTCCAGGTCGCCTATGAAGATGCACAGGCCTACGCTGCCTGGGCGGGCAAGGAGCTCCCGACCGAGGCGGAGTGGGAGTTCGCGGCGCGGGGAGGGCTCGAGGGCGCCGAATTCGCCTGGGGCGACGAACTCATGCCAGGCAACAGGCCGATGGCGAATACCTGGCACGGGCTATTTCCCGTACACAATAGCCTTGCCGACGGATTTGCCCGCACCTCGCCGGTCGGCAGCTTCCCGGCTAACGGCTATGGTCTCTACGATATGATCGGCAACGTGTGGGAGTGGACTTGCGATTTCTGGACGACCCGCCATCCAGAAGCCGCGACGAAGCCCTGCTGCATACCGCGCAATCCGCGGACAGCAGCACGCGAAGAAAGCTACGATGAGCGACACCCTTCCCTTCGCATCCCTCGGCGGGTGCTGAAGGGTGGCTCCCACCTCTGTGCGCCCAACTACTGCCGTCGCTACCGGCCTGCTGCTCGTCATCCGCAGCCGGAAGACAGCGCCACCACGCACATTGGCTTCCGCTGTGTTCGGCGGGCCGAGCCGCTGGAGCGATGAAACCTCTGCCAAGCCTGGCTTTGCGCGCCAAAGGTCCAAGGCGACCTGCTTCATGCCCGATTATTGAGGGATTGAGATGAGCAGCTTTAAAAGTGAAAAGGAGCTCGCGCGGGGCGCTATAGCTTCGCGCGGCTTGGCTGTTGCCTCCGGCATCTTTCTTCTTCTCTCATTCCTGGGCCCGGTGGCGGCATCAGAGCCCCTGCCGTCCTGGCGTGCGGGAGGGGCAAAGGCAGAGATTCTGGCCTTCGTTGCGCGGGTAACGGATGAGACGTCGGATGAGTTCATCTCGCCGGCAGAGCGCATTGCGGTTTTTGATCACGATGGCACGCTGTGGGCCGAAAAGCCTTTGCCCTTTCAGTTCTTCTTTGCCTTGGACGACCTGCGGCGGCGTGCATCGGATCACCCGGGGTGGCATGACGAAGAGCCGTTCAGGTCTCTACTTGCGGGTGATTTGGACGGCCTCGGTACCGACGCGAAAAAGGCTGTCGCCCAGCTCATGGCAGAAACCCATGCGGGCATGTCGACCGAGGCCTTTGCCCGCACTGTCGGCGAATGGTTCCAAACCGCACGCCATCCTCAGCGGGAAGTGCCCTTCACAGACTTGGTCTACCAGCCGCAACTTGAGCTTCTGGATTATCTGCGCCAGCAGGGGTTCAGAACCTTCATCGTCTCGGGGGGTGGCGTTGGGTTCATGCGGGTCTTTACGGAGGAGACCTACGGCCTCCCGCCGAACCAGGTAGTCGGCTCCTATGGTCGCGTCACCTATTCTTATGATTCCGAGGGCTCGCCGGTTCTTCTAAAGGAGCCGGCGATGGACTTCGTCGATGATGGTTCTGGCAAGCCGGTGGGCGTCGATCGCTTCATCGGCCAGCGTCCGGTGATCGCCGTCGGCAACTCCGATGGTGACTTCGAGATGTTGGAATACACCCTAGCTGGGGAAGGCGCGCGGCTCGCCGTACTGATTCATCATGATGATGCCGAGCGGGAATATGCCTATGACCGGCGGGATTCCCTGGCAAAGCTCGATCGTGCATTGGACAGGGCAATGTCAGATGGATGGACGATCGTGAGCATGAAGCAAGACTGGCTGAAAGTATTTCCGACGGCTGAGTAAGCGGAAGTCCGACTGCGGACGGAGGGCTGTCGCTTGTACCGCCCCGATCAGGTCCAGCGCGGGATGAAGAGGTTGATGCTGAGGCTTCCTGCTCTTCGTCAGAGGTTGCGGGAGCTTGTTGCAGAGGAAGGTGAAGCTCAGCTTCTCTGCGGCGCTTTCGATGAGGCCGCCGGTGCTTTGGACGAGCTGCGGAAGCGCAACGCCGCTACAAACATTCTTGAGGAATACGAGGAAATCTGCGCCGAGATCGAGGAGGACCTGCTTCGCCTCTGCAGTCGAAGCAGGCGCGTGTAACCGTTACGTACTGCCGTGACGTGCAGAAACTTCCACAAGCTGTCGCCGATGCTATCTGCGGCAAAGCTGCCGCTGTTGTGGAGTGACGGATGAAGATCGGCGGCCTCTTTCTTTCTCTCTCCCTTTTCCTGACGCTACCGGCGATGGCAGATGATCTGCCAAATCCGGTGTCTCCCACTGCTGCCAGCCTTACTGGCAGTGGAAGCGATGGAACCGAGTGGACCTTCACCTTTGCGCCCTACTTCTGGATGGCTGGTATCTCCGGCGATGTGGCACAGTTCCATGGTCCTACCATCCAGGTTGATCGCAGCTTTCGCGACATCTTCGAAGACTTTGATATCGGCGGGATGGCGCTGGCCGAATTTCGCCATGGCAAGTTCAGCGTGCTAGGGGACGTGATCTACACGAAACTCAATTCCAGCAACGCAACTCCACGCGGCATCTTCGCGCGGGATGTGGAAGTCACCTCGAAGACCTTCACCGGCTTTCTTGGGGCGGGCTACACGCTGGCGGAAGGCTCGGCCGGGCGGCTGGATCTCGCGGCCGGTGCGCGGATGTGGTCTGTGAGTACCGAGATCGACATCGACGGGGGACGCTTTGACGGACGTTCCTTCAGCGACAGCGCCACCTGGGTCGACGGCATGGTGGGCCTTCGCGGCGGCTATGCCGTGACCCCCAGCCTTTTCCTATCCGGCTGGGCTTTCGTTGGCGCAGGCGGCGCAGACCTTGACTGGGACCTAGCTGCCACCTTCGGCTATCGGTTCAACGAGTCGCTGACGGCCCTGGCCGGCTATCGCGGCCTCGGCGTCGACTATGACAGGAACGGCTTCGCCTACGACGTGGTGCAGCATGGCCCTGTCGTGGGGCTCGCCTTACAGTTCTAGACCCGGCTTCACTGCTGCTGGTGCTGGTCCAGCCACTGGATCAGCTGCTGACGTTCGTCCTCGACATCTGTCAGAAACCGTTCCATAGCGTCCTTGAGGCCCTGCTCTTCGCCGTGCTCCGCGTGAACGCCGGCCATGGCGGCAAGGCCGCGATGGAACGCGAGGAGCGAACAGGCGAAGGCGCGATCGATGTTCTGTTGGCTCACGGCGGCCTGCAACTGCCGCTCCATATCGGACATCGCGGCGCGCATCTCGTCCATGCCTGCAGCGGCCTGCTGCCCAGCGCTGTCATCGGAGGGCACGGCCTGTTCGGAGCCAGCGGCTTGCGCGCAGCCCTCGTGAAGGGCTGCCTCGTCCGCTCCCTCTCCCTGAGTATCCGACTGCTGGCTCTGGTCGACCGCTGCTTCTGGTGGCTCGGCCGGCTCTTCCAGATCCTGAGCGGCGGTCTGCCAGATCAGCCCGATCGACAAGAGTGTGCCGAGGGGGATGGCCAAGGAAAGGGAGCGCTTCATCGGCTTGCCTCCAGCTGGTTGGTGCCGGCTACCCTCGCAGAGAGGTCAAAAGGCAAGCGCTGCAAGAGCCGCCTTGTTCCGCTCGGCGGGCATGATTCCTCCTGGCGCACCCGGCGGATGCAGCGGGATCAACTGATCGCTTGGCTGAAGGACGTCCATGCCGCCGAGAAACAGGTTGCGCGCTGCGCTAATCGTCGCTGTCGCCCAAATAGGGGAGGTCGGTCAGTCCGCGACCGGAAAGATCGGACATGTTGGTCGAGCCGTTTGCGCAGCCGTTGTAGATGCGCTCTTCAAAGGGCTGCAGCCCATCCAGATCGACGACTCGCCAGGGACGGGCATCCCCACTCTCCCGGTCGAAGCTCACCGTCAGGCAGTCGTAGCTCCAGCACCAAGCGTATTCGACCTCTTCCTCAGCCACAGCGTTGATGTTCAGTATCTGTCCGCCGCAGCTGATGGAGTTTGGCCACCCCGGCTCGATCGCCGTCGAAAGGATGGCTTCCTTAACTTCCGCTCCGGCGGCCTCGAGGAGCGCCAGCTTGGCCTCCTGGGCGAAGGCGTCGCCTGCTGGCAGACCCATCAGCGCAGCGCAGATCCACAGCTTGTAAGACTTCATGTCCTTGATGTTCCTTGCTAGAGATGATCGTGCATTACGCAGCGCACGGTAGAATTTTCTCTAGGCCAAGAAGGCGTCGAAAGGAACCAGAATCAGCAGTCGCCTCTTCCTTTAACGCGTCAGCTGCTCTTGATCGACGCAGCTGCGGCAACAACTACATGAGAGGCATCTTCTTTAGCCAAATGGCGAAGCGAGGGGCGTCTCGCAGGCCTGGAAAGAAGATCAGACGTTTTGGAATTCGGGTGAGGGGCGTTTCATGAACCTGTGGCGTATCTATCCTGTCGCAGCTCCCGGCGATCCTCGCTGGCAGGGGCGCCAACGCTGGCATGAGGTGATCGTGCGCGCCGCCAATCCGGCCTTTGCCAGGATCATCGCCAGCCGGCTTGAACCCCGGGCGCCGCGCTTTTCGCAAGGCAACGAATCACGGGCTCTGCGTAGCGGGTTCCTGGACGAGAAGCTCTACTGGGTGAGCCGGCTAAGCAACGAAGAGGCGGCCGCCTTCGCGCCCGGTAATACGGCTGATATCGTCGCCGCCCGACTGCACGAAGAAAGCGCGCTTGAGCCGGCTTACGCAAGCCGGACAGCGGACACGGCGGGCGAGGCCGCCGCCTCCTGAAATCAAACTGACGCGGCTCGGCTCAGCCCAGGGTCGAGTTGAAGGCGCCGCCATCGAGCAGCCAGTTCTGGCCGACGATGTAGCCGGCATAGGCGCTGCAGAGGAAGGCGCAGGTGGCGCCAAATTCTTCCGTGGTGCCGAAGCGCCCGGCAGGGTTCGCCGCATAGGCCTGCGCGCGGGCCTCCTCAACGGTGATGCCCTTGGCCTTGGCGGTGTTGTTCATCAACGACTCGATCCGGGCCGTTTCGTGCTGGCCAGGAAGCAGGTTGTTGATGGTGACGCCGTGCTTGGCAACCTGGCGAGC
>JAJUFM010000140.1 GCA_029265995.1 Rhodospirillaceae bacterium
ATAGGCCTGCGCGCGGGCCTCCTCAACGGTGATGCCCTTGGCCTTGGCGGTGTTGTTCATCAACGACTCGATCCGGGCCGTTTCGTGCTGGCCAGGAAGCAGGTTGTTGATGGTGACGCCGTGCTTGGCAACCTGGCGAGCGGTGCCGGCGACAAAGCCGGTCAGGCCGCTCCGGGCCGCACCCGACAGACCCAGCGCGGGGATCGGGGCTTTCACTGATCCGGAGGTGATGTTGACGATGCGCCCCCAGCGCCGCTCGATCATGCCCGGCAGAACCGCGGTGATGAGGTAGATCGGCGAGAGCATGTTGGCCCGGAGCGCGTTCTGCCAGTCCTCTTCGCCCCACTCATACCACATCCCCGGCGGCGGTCCCCCGGCGTTGGTGACCAGGATGTCCGGTGAGGGGGCTGCCTCCAGCAGCTTGGCGCGCCCCTCGGCAGTGGTGACATCTCCAGCGACCGGCGTCACCTCGACGCCGAAGCGCTTGGCGATCTCATCTGCGGCTACGCGAAGCGGCTCTTCGCGTCGGGCATTCAGGATGATGTTGACCCCTGCCTCGGCCAATTTTTCGGCCGAGCCGCGACCCAGTCCCTTGGAGCCGCCGCAAACGATGGCAGTTTTTCCGCTAATTCCCAAATCCATAACATAAAGCTCCTGATGCTGAACCGCAGACGAGACGGTTTTATTGAAGGATGTTCTGCAACTGGGGCCATCCGTTCCAAAGGGATCCACTGCTCAAGCACTGCAGCGGATCCCTCTTTCACTCCTTACTCCGGCTGAAAGCTGTAGCCCTCTGTGATGGCCGCTTCCTCTGGGATCTCCGGAAGATCGGAGAAGAGTTCCGGATGCTTTTCCATGACGGCGACGATGTGGGTCGCGTCGATGTGCTCGTTAACATCGAAGGTCGCGTCGATGAAGCCCAGACGATGCAGCGTGGCGACCGCGTTGTGAAGGGCTGCGTAGTTGTTGGCGGAGAGCCTGCGGTCGGCCTGCTGGATATTGTAGTGCATGGCTTCCTTGGCGACCTCCGGATCGAGCCCCGGGATCCAGCGGGTCGCGACCTGCGCAGCCTCATCCGGGTTGGTGCGCATCCATTGATCCGCTTCCGACAGGGCCGCCAGATACTTTTCCAGGGTCTCCCCGTTCTCGGCCACCCAATCGCGTAGGGCGACGTTGAAGCCCAGGTAGGAGATGTAGTTGCCACCGCGGACGACCTCATAGGCACCCGGCACATCCTTCTGAGCCATGATTGGCCAGGGATCCCATCCGACGAAGGCATCGATGCCGTTCGCTAGCAGCGCGACGGTCATGTCCGGCGGCGGTGTGTTGACCAGGTTGACGTCGCTTGTCTCCAGGCCTCCAGCTTCGATCAGTGCCAGGACATAGAGGTGGTTGATGGTGCCGAAGGAGGCCGCAACTCTCTTGCCCTTGAGGGTGGAGAGGTCATCAGCGGTGATGCCCGACCCCTCTGCCGCAACCAGAGCCATCGTCGTGTCAGATCCGAGCTGGGCGGCATTGCCGCTGTAGTTGCCCAGGGCGACGAGATCCATGCCGCGCACCACGGCGCCGATCATCGGCACGCCGACCTGAACCGTGTCGACTTCACCCGATTGTAGCGCGTTGAGGGAGTCGACGCCCGTGGCGTAGGGATTGGCGATCTGCACGTCGAGCCCCTGCTTCTCGAAGAAGCCCTGTTCCAACGCGATGGGCAGGCCGAGCTGATCGATGCTGGAAACCATACCGGCATTTAGAGGGATGAGGTCGTCATCCTGGGCGCTTGCCGTGAGCGGCAAGGCAAGGGCTACAGCCGTAGCTGCAGCCAAGGTAAATTTCTTGATCATCCTTATCCTCCCTGTTCGAGCGGTCCGACCTCGACGACCCAATAAGGCCGTGCCAGTGAGGTAAGCGCCGCCCGGTTCACTCCGCGCACCTGCACGGAATTTCCTGTCGTGCCAGAGACACGCCCGTGTTCTTGCAGTTTCTGAATGTGAAAGCGTTCGGGTGGGAAGGCGAGCGTGACCAGCACGTCTACCCGGCGCCTGTCTTCTTCTATGCCCGCGGCAATCTTCCCTGGAGCCGCCAGAGACAGCCAGATCTGGAAAGCGATGGTTCCCAGAAGCACGGCGAGCGCAATCTTCGCCTTGGTGGAGCGCAGGAGGCGGCGCGCCAGGCTCATGCGGAGCGCACCAGTTGCAGAACGCGGTTGGACAGCTCCTTGAAGGTTTCGTCCTGGACCAGCCTGTCCCAGCTGCGCGGCCGCTCCAGGGGAACCTCGACCTCGGCCAGCAGGCGGCCTTGCGCCAGCACCACCACCTTGTTCGCCAGGAAGACGGCCTCGGCCACGTCGTGGGTGATGAAGACCACGGTGGGGCGGCGCTCTTCCCAGATGCGGGTCAGCTCCTCCTGAAGCGTCATGCGGGTCTGGGCGTCGACGCTGGCGAAGGGCTCGTCCATGAGCAGGACATCCGGGTTGTTGGCCAGGGCCCGAACCACGCCGACCCGCTGCTGCATTCCGCCGGAGAGCTCGCTCGGGTAGCGGTCGGCGGCGTGAGAGAGGCCGGCCATCGCGAGGTACTCGTCAGCGATGCGATTCCGTTCAGCCTTGCCGACCCCCCGCATCTTGGGGCCAAAGGCGACATTTTGGCGCACCGTCTTCCAGGGGAAGAGCGCGAAGGACTGGAAGACCACCCCCCGATCCGGCCCCGGCCCCTTCACCTCGGTCCCCGAAAGGAGGATCCGGCCGCTGGTCTTGGGCACGAAGCCGGCGATCATGTTCAGCACCGTCGTCTTGCCGCAGCCGGAGGGGCCTACCACGGCGACGAAGTCCCCTTCGTCGATCGTCAGCGAAAGGTCCCTGACGGCGGTAACCTGGCTGCCGCGATAAGGATCGAAGTAGGTCTTCGACAACTGTTCCAGAACGACGCTTTTCATGATGTGACCAGACCCCAGCGCTGGCCCGTCGCCCGCTCCACGGGCGCCAGGATCCAGCTGTCGACGATGTACCAAAGAAGGCCGAGCACGATCATGCCGACCACGATTTCCTCGACCGAACCTGCGCGGCGCGCATCGAACATGAGAAAGCCGATCCCGCTGGTCCCGACGATGATCTCTGCGGCGATCAGGGCCCGCCAACCATAGCCCAGGCCGTTGCGAAGGCCGGTGATGATGTTGGGTAGCGCGCCCGGCAGGATGACCTCAAAGAGGATGCGCGGCCGCGACGCCCCCAGGCTTTGTGCCGCGCGGACAAGTTCGGGCTTCACGGAGCGGATCCCCAGGACGGTGTTGAGCACCACGGGAAAAAGCACCGTATAGACGATGACGAAGGTCATGGTCGTCAGGCCGAAGCCGAACCAGATCAGCAGGATGGGCAGCCAGGCGATGTCGCCGATAGCCTGGAAGAACAGCAGGACGGGCCAGGAAACCTCGTAGGCGCGCTTGTTGAGGCCGATGAGGATGCCGAGCGGGATGGCGAGTGCCATGCCTGCGGCGGCTCCCACGGAAAGCCGAACCACGCTGTCGCCGAGATAATCGAGCAGGATGCCCTTGTAGAGGAGTTCCCAGGCCTTCCCGAGAACCTCCAGCGGTCCCGGCAGGAACACCCGCGGAAAGATCTCCAGCCAGACGATGAAGGCCCACAGCAGGATCAGGGGCAGGAAGGAGAGGAGCGCCGCTGCGCCCGGCCACTTGGCGGACCAGCGGACGTAATAACCCCAGAAGGCCTGCAGCGCCGTCATGATTGCTGGACCATCCCCCAGCGCTCGATCGTTCGCCGCTCCAGCGGAGCCAGGAGCAGGCGGTCGAGAAGCAGCCAGATGATGCCGATGACGATCATCGCAAAGACGATCACTTCGGTGCGATAGAAGTCGCGGGCGAGAAAGAGCATGTAGCCCAAGCCGGTGTTGGTGGCGATCATTTCCGCCGCGATCAGGCCGCGCCAGGCGAAGCCCAGACCCGTGCGGATGCCGGTCACGATGTTCGGAAGCGCGCCGGGCAGCAGGACCTGGGTCAGCATCTGCCAGCGGTTCGTGCCCAGGGAGGCGGCGGCGTGGCGCAAGGGCATGGGGATCGTCGAGACGCCGAGCAGCGTGTTGTAGGTGACGACGAAGAAGACGGCGTTGAAGATGACGAAGGTAATGGCCCCGAAGCCGTAGCCGAACCAGAGGGTCGCGATAGGGATCCAGGCGATGCCGGCAAGCACCGAAAAGAAACGCAGCGGTGGAGCGAGGAAGGTGGAGATTCCTTTGCTGACGCCCATCGTGATGCCGAGCGGCACCGCCAGCGCGATCGCCAGCAGGGTTCCCACCAGCACCCGAAGCAGACTGGCGCCGGCGTGGGTCAGGAGGCTGCCGTCGAGGATTGTCTTCCACCCCGCGCTAAGAACCGTCGGCACATCAGGGAAGACGCGTGGATTTACACCTAGCAGGGCGACGCTGGCCTGCCAGATGACCAGCAAGGCAAGGAGTGGCAGCAGGAACTTTACCGTCTGGCGCAGACGGGAGCGCGACAGCGGGCGCGGCTGAGGAACGGCGTCAACAGCCATGCGATATTCCCCAAACAGGGGATTTTGATCTGACGGTAATCAGCCTGAGAGGCAGGATGGACCGGCGAAACGAGGTAATGCCATGACCGATGAACTCACTCACGCAGCCCGTCGCGCGGGGCATCAACCTTGGTAAAGTGCACGTTGCTCTGGCGGTTCGAAGGGCCAGAGCTATGCAGGCAAAGATCATTCCTGAAGCGTCTCCCTTGCAGCCGCATGGGCTGCCTGTTCTTCTTTTTGTGCTGGCTGCGGCGGCTGCTCAGCTAGGCTGGGCGAAGTATCTTTGGTGGGTTGGACAGCGTCAAGCAGGCAGGTAGACTAGGGAACGCTTGGCCGGGTCAGGATGAAGAAGGCCGCAAGGCTCAAGACAACGCCTTGAATCATCAGCACGCTGCTCGCCACCCCCAGTGCCAGCGAGAGAAGGAAGGTCAGAGCCATCACGCCAACGGCGAGCGCCTTTGTTCGCCGGTCGATGCTGCGGTGTTGCTGCCAGTTGTGAATCAGCTTGCCGAAAGTGGGGTGATCCAGAAGCCAGGCATGGAGGCGCGGAGAACTGCGGGCGAAGGCAAAGGCCGCAAGTAGAAGGAAGGGCGTCGTTGGGAGCAACGGCAAGACAGCGCCCGCCATGGCCAAAGCCACGGCCGTCCAGCCCAGCAGCATCCAAAGATAGCGCACGTGCATGCCGAAGTCTCATGGCCGTAGATTACCGGCGGAGCCCCGCTTCCTAGGGCCCTTTCCCCTTTGATAATGTAGCCCTCCTGTCTCCCCCCTTCCAGAACTCCCGCCTGCGCCCTTTGGCCGCTCCACGCCGGCGCCTGAGCGCTTCATTGGGGTAGATCCCCGCATTTTCCGCAGCCCGATCTTGCGCTGATGCAGGGCAGTAAGGACACATAAGTACTTTCAGAGCCGGCTCTGCTGCATTATTGAGGGCCGCTCGTAAAGCTGCCGCTGTTTCCAAGCGGCGGCGGCGAAGAGCTATTGACAATGTTGGAGCGCCCGCTTTTGCCCCCAATCGATGAGAAGCTGGAAGGCATCCTTGCCGAGGTCATTCGCCGCAATGCCGGCGAGGAAGAGTTCCACCAGGCCGTGCGCGAGGTTCTGGAGTGCCTCGGGCGGGTTATCGCCAAGCACCCAGACTACGCCGACCACGGCCTGCTTGAGCGGATCTGTGAACCAGAGCGCCAGATCATCTTTCGCGTGCCCTGGGTGGACGACGAGGGAGAGGTGCAGATCAACCGCGGCTTTCGGGTGCAGTTCAACTCCACGCTGGGGCCTTACAAAGGCGGCCTGCGTTTCCACCCTTCGGTGAACCTCGGCATCATCAAGTTCCTGGGCTTCGAGCAGACCTTCAAGAACGCGCTGACCGGCATGCCGATCGGCGGCGGCAAGGGTGGTTCAGACTTCAATCCGCGCGGTCGGTCGGACGGCGAAGTGATGCGCTTTTGCCAATCCTTCATGACCGAACTCTGGCGTCACCTGGGGGAATATACCGACGTGCCGGCTGGTGACATCGGGGTCGGTGGGCGCGAGATCGGCTATCTCTTCGGGCAGTACAAGCGCCTGACCAACCGCTATGAAGCGGGTGTCTTAACCGGCAAGGGCCTGGCCTATGGCGGTTCGCGCGCCCGGCGCGAGGCGACCGGCTATGGCGCCGTCTATTTTCTCGAGAGCATGCTGAAATCCCGCGGCGAGTCACTCGAAGGGCGGCGGTGCGTGGTCTCCGGCTCCGGCAACGTCGCCATCTACACCATGGAGAAGATCGCGGCCTTCGGCGGCAAGGTGGTCGCCTGCTCCGACAGCAACGGCTATGTGGTTGACGAGAGCGGTATCGATCTGGGCCTGATCAAGGAAATCAAGGAGGTGCGGCGCCAGCGCATCTCGGAGTATGCGCGCCTGAAGGGCGACGGCTGCCACTACGTCTCCGGCGGCTCGATCTGGCAGGTGCCCTGCGAGGCGGCGCTCCCCTCAGCGACCCAGAACGA
>JAJUFM010000077.1 GCA_029265995.1 Rhodospirillaceae bacterium
CCTCGGATCCGACCGAAGAGGGCGTTGTTGAAGGTGATGAGTTTCTGGGTAAGTCCGCCCTGGTTCATCAACTCCGCAGTGAAGATGAAATAGGGGATCGCGATCAGCATGTAGGAGGCAACGCCCGCAAACATGCGGTCGGCGATGATGCTCATCAGGCGCTCACCGCCGATCATGTAGCTGCCCGCCGCGCCCGAGAGCGCCATGATGATGGCGATGGGCGTTCCGATGAGAAGCAGGAATATGAAGACGGCAATCGCGAAGGCCATCAGGTCACCTTCTTCGGCTCAGCGCCGATGGCTTCGCTAACCACCTCTTCCGCTGTCGTCTCGTGTCCGAGCAGGGCGAAACCATGGGAAAGGTGCAGCAGGATGATTGCACCGCTTAGGGGAACCGTCACCGCCGTAAAATACTGCGGTATGCGGATCATGTCGGACACCATGTAGGTCTGGCGCGCGTTCATGAAGAAGGGCCAGCCGTACCAGATCAACATGATGGCAAAGAGCCCGATCACGACCAGGCAGAGAACCTGCGTTATCCTGACCAGGGACTGCGGCAGCACCTGAGCAAGGATCGTCATGGCGACATGCTCGCCATACCGCAAGGCAACCGTGCCCGAGATGAGCCCGATCCAGGGCAGCAGCACACGTGCGAGAGAATAGGTCCAGGTTAAAGCTCGACCGGTGGTGAGCATGTAGAGAAAGCCGATGAAGGAGATGCTGAGCATGGCGAGAAAGCAGGCAATGCACAGCCAGATCGCGAGCATGTTAACCCCATCGCTCACACGTCGAATCACGGTCAGGATCGGCATTCCATGGACCCAGTTGCTGCCCCGGGATAAGGCTGCCGCCGGCGGTGAAAGGCCGGCAGCAGCCGCCTCATTCTACTGGCCGTAGATCTGCCAATCCGCTTCGGTCAGCTCCTGACCGATCCGGTCAACTTCGGCCCAAAGGTCGTCTATGACGCTTTCCTCCATGCCAAAATCGTTGACGATCCACTCCTTCCAGGCGGGTCGCGCCAGCTCGGCCATGCGCTGCCGTTCCTCCATCGGCATGATGTAGCAATCGTCAAAGGCTTCGCAGGATTGTTGCCAGCTCGCGGTCGCGAGCGCACCAGAAGCACCTTGCGCCAACTGTATCGCTTCGCGCGCAGAGAGAATGACGATCTGCTGATACTCTTCCGGAAGTGACTGGAACCAGCTTTCGCTCACCACCCAGGTCTGGGTGTTGTAGACGTGGCCCGTCATCGTCGTGTAGTCGGTCACTTCGAAGAGCTTGAAGGCGGTGTTGATCACGGGCGCGTTGAACTGCCCGTCCGCAAGACCGGTCTCCAGCGCCGTCACAACCTCTCCCCAAGGCAAGGGAGTTGCCGAGGCGCCGAGTGCGCGCATCGTGGCGACGTGCGAGGGATTCTCCTCCACCCGGATATTCATCCCCTCCAGGTCTTCCACGCTCTCGATCATCTTGCCTCGGGTCGTGAAGGCCACGAAGCCGCCGCCGTCATCGAAGGTTCCGAGGTAGCGCATATCCGCTTCCTCGATGGTGCCCTTCATGAAATCAGCAAACCATTCGCTGTTGAAGAAAGTCCAGGCCTGTCGCCAGTTATCGAAGAGGAAGGGCGTCGTAACCGCCTGGTACTTTTCGTAGAAAGACGACATCGCACCAGACGACATGACCGCGGACTGCAGCGCCGCCCCGCCGCTTTGCACCTGGGACCCAGTTTCCACTTCTGATCCGAGCTGGGAGTTGCCGAAGAGAGTGACCGCGATCTCACCGTCGGAGCGGGATTCCACCAGGCTTTTGAAGTGAACCAGCCCGGGCCAAATCTCGTTGTTGGTAAGATCCTCAGGGACGATCGTCGCGATCGTCATTTCGTATTCCTGTGCTGTGGCGCCTGACGCCAGAATGGCCATTGCCGAAGCAGCGAGCAGCCCGGCCACGCGCCCCCGTGTACGCTGTGTCATGAAACCTCCCTCTGTCTGTCCTTCGCCTTTTGGTAGCTGTGGCGAGTGACCAATAACTCTATCTTACAATTATTATCCCTTGCCAACCTCACATAGGAGCCCAACGGCCTCTGTCGGCACCTGAACAGGTCGCCGGCACGAGAAGGAAGACGGTTACTCAGCCGTTCTTTCTGCTCCAACGGCCCTGATTGTCCTGTTGCCAGTAGCTGAGCTCGTGGCCGTCTGCCTTGAGGCCTTTCCACTGCTCGCGCGCTGCCTGCACAGCGACGGGATCGCCGCCATCAAAGAGAAGTGCGCAGAGCTCATAGTCGTTCAGGCGTTGGGATTCCGCACCGTCCGTGAGGAAAAGGTAGCTTGCCTCGTTGGGGTTTTCGTCCTGATCGGTAATCCAGATGGGCTGCGCGTGCGCTCGGCCGTCCCGCGCGCTGCCATGGGGCAGGAACGAACGGTCGTCATAGGTCCAGAGGAGCGCGCAGAGGGTTTCTACCCGCTCCTCAGAGCGAGCCATCACCACCGCTCGCTTGCCCCGCTCCAACGTTTTTTCCAGGAGCTGTGGAAGGGCGCGATCCAAACCGATCGTGGTGAGATGGTAGAAACGCACCTCAGTCACCGCGCCCAACCCTCAGTGATCTGGCTTATTATTCCAAATTCTCGGAAACGTAGCGGTCAAGAAGGCGCACACCAAAGGCGGTTGCCCCCTTCGGCACGGTGGGCGCGTCCTTGTCGGACCAGGTTGTCCCGGCAATGTCCAGATGCGCCCAGTTCACGCCCTCATTGACGAAGCGCTGCAGGAACTGGGCGGCGGTGATCGAACCGGCCCAGCGCTGACCGGTGTTCTTCATGTCGGCGATGTCGCTGTCGATCATTCGATCATAGTCGGCGCCCATCGGCAGCCGCCAAACCGGCTCGCCCACCGCGGTTCCAGCCTCACTCAGCGCCCCCGACAGCTCGTCGCTGTTGCTGAACAGCCCGGCCGTGTTCTTACCCAAGGCGATCATGATCGCCCCCGTAAGGGTCGCCAGGTCGACAATGGTCGAAGGCTTGTAGGTCTCCTGCACGTAAGTCAGCACGTCCGCCAGAACGAGGCGCCCTTCGGCATCGGTGTTGATAACCTCGATTGTCTGGCCGGACATGGAGGTGACCACATCGCCGGGCCTCTGTGCCTTGCCATCGGGCATGTTCTCCACCAGGCCGCAAGCGCCCACCACGTTGACCTTCGCCTTGCGCGCCGCCAGAGCATGCATCAGGCCGACGACCACGCCGGCGCCGCCCATATCCCATTTCATGTCTTCCATGCCGCCAGCCGGCTTGATCGAGATTCCGCCCGTGTCAAAGCAGACCCCTTTGCCGACGAAGGCGACCGGATACTCGGAGCTATCTCCCGCACCATTCCAGGTCATGACCAGCAAGCGCGGCTCGCGCTCGGATCCCTGGGCAACACCCAAAAGGGCGCCCATTCCGCGCTCGCGCATCTGGCTTTCGTTCAAGACCTCGATCTTTACGCCGACGTCTTCCAGCGCACGGGCGCGCTCGACGAAGCTTTCCGGGTAGATGACGTTGGCGGGTTCCGACACGAGGTTGCGGGTCAGGAAAACGCCGTCGATCACCTGCTGTAGCTTGTCAAAGGCCGCTGCTGCAGCCTCATGAGCTTCCGTACCGACCGTAAGGCTTGTCAGGCTGAGCTTCTTCTCCTGCTCCTCCTTCGTCCGGTACTTGTCGAAGCGATAGCAGCGCAAACGTGCACCTGCCGCGGCGTGCGCCGCCTGCCCGCCTGCATCCAGCATCATGCCGATCGGCTCTGAAATCAGCGTAGCTTCGGTAACGCCTGCACCGTTGAGATGGGCTGCCAAGGCACCTCCTGCCGCTTCGAAGTCAAGCGCGGCCGCCTTGTCTGCCTTGCCCACCCCTACGAGGATGAGGCGGTCAACCTTCAGGCCATGAGGCGCGAAGAACTCCGTCACCTGCCCCTTCTTCCCTTTGAAGCGGCTTCCGGAGAGAAGGCGGCCGATGGCCCCTTCCATGCTCTCGTCGATGCGCGCCAGTACACCAGCTGGAGTGGCATCCTCCGGCACCAGAACGGCGAGCACTCCACTGCTGGGAAGATCAGGAGCGGAAAAGCGGATATGCATGGAAGATCCCTCTCTATAAAGCTCTCGTCCTCGCCTCATGTGGCGCAGCGAGGTCTCGATCATTCATCGGGGCGCAATCAGCCCCTCAAAGGCCTGATGTGGTCTCAGGCTTCAAGCGCCTTGACGATGTCCTCACACATCTTCTTGGCATCGGCCAGCAACATCATGGTTTGGTCCATGTAGAAGAGCGGATTGTCAACGCCGGCATAGCCGCTGGCCATGGAGCGTTTGACGAAGAGGACATTCTGCGCCTTCTCCACGTCCAGCACGGGCATACCATAGATCGGGGACGCCGGATCGCTCTTGGCGGAGGGATTGGTGACGTCATTGGCGCCGATGACGAAGGCCACGTCGGTTTCGGCAAACTCCCGGTTGATCTCATCCATCTCGAAGACTTCGTCATAAGGCACATTGGCTTCGGCCAGCAGCACGTTCATGTGGCCCGGCATGCGCCCCGCCACCGGATGGATGGCGTACTTTACCTCGACCCCTTCGCCCTTGAGGAGATCAGCCATTTCCCGAAGCGCATGCTGCGCCTGCGCCACTGCCATGCCATAGCCCGGCACGATGATGACTTTCTCAGCGTTGCGCATGAGGAAGGCTGCATCATCCGCCGCGCCTTGGCGGTAGCTCCGCTGCTCGCCATCGCCCGCGCCCGCAGCGGCGCTTTCACCGCCGAAGCCACCCAAAATGACGGAGATGAAGGAGCGATTCATGCCCTTGCACATGATGTAGCTGAGTATCGCACCGGCTGAACCGACCAACGCGCCTGTGATGATCAACAGGTTATTCCCCAGCGTGAAGCCGATGCCGGCCGCCGCCCAACCCGAGTAGGAGTTGAGCATGGAAATAACCACCGGCATGTCGGCGCCGCCGATCGGAATGATGATCAATACGCCCAGCACCAGGGTCAGCAGGACCAGCAGCCAGAAGGCCGTCGCCGATTGCCCGGCCACCATCCAGATGATCAGGATCACCGCAAGGATGCCGAGCGCGAGGTTCAGCCAGTGCTGCATCGCAAACACCACCGGCTTGCCGCTCACCAGGCCCTGCAGTTTCGCGAAGGCGACGATTGACCCGGTGAAGGTGATCGCCCCGATCGCGGCACCGATCGCCATTTCAATAAGCGAGGCCGTCTTGATGTCTCCAGGCACGCCGATGCCGTAGGCCGCCGGATTGTAGAAGGCGGCTGCCGCCACCAACACCGCCGCCAGGCCCACCAGGGAATGGAAGGCAGCCACCAGCTGGGGCAAGGCGGTCATCTGGATGCGGATCGCGATAACCGTGCCGATCGCGCCGCCCACGATGATGCCAAGCAGGATCAGTACGAAATTGACCTGCGGCATGATGAAAAGCGTCGTGATGACCGCGATCACCATGCCCGCGATGCCAAAGCGCAGCCCGCCACGGCTGGATTCCGGATGGGACAGCCCGCGAAGCGCCAGAATAAAGCAGACGGAGGCGATAAGGTAGAAGAAGGCAGCGAGATTGTAGCTCATCTTGTGTCCTTGTCCCTACTTCTGCTTCTTCTTGAACATGGACAGCATCCGATGGGTCACCAGGAACCCGCCGAAGATGTTCACGCTCGCCAAGGTCACGGCAATGAAGCCCATGATCTCGCTGAAGCCAAAATCGCCTGTACCCGCCGCGATCAGAGCGCCGACGATGATCACCGAGGAGATCGCATTGGTGACGCCCATGAGCGGCGAATGCAGCGCTGGGGTGACCCGCCACACGACGTAGTAGCCGACAAAAATCGCCAGGATAAACACGGTCAGCCCGGTGATGAGTGGCGACGGCCCAACTGCCTCCACCAGCCCCGAATCTGATGAGATCCGGGCCGTTTCGCGCGCGAGTGCCGCGGCATCATCCGAGAGGTCTCGGGCACGGTTTGCCAGGTCGATTGCCTGCTGCATCAAGTCTTCGCTCATCTCACTCTCCCTTTTCGGTCGGTACGAGTGCCTGATGCACCACCGCCCCGTCACGGGTAACGAGTGTTCCCTTCACGATCTCGTCATCCCAATCGACTTTCAGAGACTTGCTGTCCTTGTCGAAAAGCAAGGAGACGAAGTTGAAGAGGTTATTCGCGTAGAGCATGGAGGCGTCAGCGGCCAGCCGGCCGGGCATGTTGCGATGGCCGATGATCTTTACGCCATCGACCTCGACGATTTCACCAGGTCGCGCCAGTTCCACATTGCCACCGTTCTCGACAGCGAGGTCTACAACGACCGCGCCAGGCTTCATGGACCGGAGCATGCCTTCCGAAACCAGCCGTGGGGCCGGCCGTCCTGGTATCAGGGCCGTGGTAATCACGATATCCATTTTTGGGATCGACTCGGCGAGCAGCGCTGCCTGCTTCTTCTGATACTCCGCACTCATCTCCTTCGCATAGCCACCAGCCGTCTCCGCCGCCTTGAACTCCTCGTCCTCTACAGCCAGGAACTTGCCGCCCAGGGAAAGCACCTGTTCCTTGGCGGCAGGGCGGACATCGGTCGCGTGCACAACGGCACCAAGCCGCTTAGCGGTGGCAATCGCCTGCAGCCCGGCTACACCCGCGCCCATGACCAGAACTTGAGCCGGGTTTATGCGGCCGGCGGGGGTCATCATCATCGGAAAGGCTCGCCCGTAAACGGCAGCCGCATCGATCACGGCCTTGTATCCGGCAAGGTTCGCCTGGCTGGAAAGGACATCCATGGCCTGCGCTCGGGTAATCCGCGGCATGAAGTCCAGGGCAAAGCCGGTAACACCAGCCTGTGCCAAAGCATCCAGTTCTGGCCGCGCGCGAAAGGGATCCATGATGCAGGCCAGCAGAACACCGCGCGGGAGCGCGGGCAGTTCATCCGGCAGTGGTTGACGCACCTTCAGCACGAGATCGGCTTCGGCCGTTGCTGCAGCCGCGTCGGGAGCGATCTGAGCGCCCTGCTCCTCGTAAGCCGCATCTAGCAGCGAGGCACCTTCTCCGGCACCAGCTTCAACAACAACCTCGATCCCGAGGCCCTTGAATTTCTTTACCGTCTCAGGCGTGGCCGCGACGCGGGGCTCATCGGGCCGCCGCTCCTTTAGGATGGCGATCTTCATCGGTCTTCTTCCGATCCCCCTAGAACTGATGGCGCGTGGACGAATTAGAGCGGGATGATGCCGTGCGCCGTACCTCGCCACAAGGCCAGGAAGTGTAAGATTACGACCAAAAAGGGTCGGTTATGGGTGAAAACTTGGCTTCTTTGGCTTTGGCGAGGATGCGATAGAGCCAGCAAATCCAGGAGTAAGCGTCGGCCGGGCGGGGATGTGAGCAAAGTCACGTACAGGGGCCACAAGCACTCCACTTGAGCGCCGGCTGCTCCTTTCCGGCTGCGGCCAAACCGGCGTTGGCCCAGGAATCCAGTTATTTTTAGAGTCGCGCCACAGCTTCAGACTATCGAGGTTCCAGAAATCCGCGACCAGGAACTTTGTTACCGGATGACCGAGCTGCCGGTGTGGGGAGTGAAGCACTGCTGGTCGGGCTCTATCCGAAGATTCGGGATGTACGTAGCGCACTGAATGGCTATCTCTAGCTTCTGAGCGATGTAGGGAAAGGCATTCACGAGGCTGGAACCTGCCGCAGATGACGCTCGGAAGTGGTCTCAAAATCCAGGGAGCAGGTGACAGGTGGATCGAACCGAAAAACAGGTAATCGACGAGCTGTTCGACAAGCTTGGGGTCGCTGAGCAGCAAAGCGGCGCGCGGGATCGTGAGGCCGAATCCCTGATCCAGCAGCATCTTGTCCGGCAGCCCGCAGCCCCCTACTACATGGCGCAGGCGATCGTTTTTCAGGAGGAAGCCCTGCGGCAAGCTCAGCAGCGTATTCAGCAGCTGGAAAGCGAGCTGGCGCAGCGTCCGGCAGGCGGTGGCTTCTTGGCCGGCCTCTTCGGCGGCGGCGACACTCACGCCGGCCGCCCCTCCCCTCGCCCCTCCAGTCGCTTCAACGACTATCAGGGGCGGGGCGGCTTCCTTGGCGGCGCCATGCAGACAGCGATGGGCATAGCCGGCGGAATGATGCTCGGCTCCTTTCTCCACTCCATGATAACAGGCGGCAACGAGGCAGTAGCGGCAGAGGCGGCGCCTGCTGACATGCCTCCCGCCGAGGAGCCGCCTGCTGACGCGGGTTTTGACAGCGGCTGGGATGGCGGCTTTGATGATGGCGGCGGCTTCGACTTTTAGAGCAAGCTCGCCTCATCGGGCGGCACTCCGCCTTTCCGACTTGAAAGAATAACGCTAAGCCACTTCTGAATCGGACGCAGAACAGGCATCCTGCCACCAAAGGCATTCCGGCACGACGCCGGACCCTGTGTTAGCATAAAAGGAGAGACTTCATGGCATTCGAGCTTCCGACGCTTCCCTACGCTCAGGACGCGCTGGAACCGCACGTCTCGGCGAAGACCCTCAGCTTCCACCACGGCAAGCACCATCAGGCTTACATCAACAAGACCAATGAATTGGTCGCGGGTACTGAGCTGGAAGGCAAATCCATCGAAGAGGTGATTGCGGCGGCCAAGTCTTCGGGCAACCAGACGCTTTTCAACCAGTCAGCCCAGGTATGGAATCACACCTTTTTCTGGAACTGCATGACGCCGAACGGCGGCGGCAAACCCTCGGGCGCGGTTGCAGAAGCGATCGAGAAGTCCTTTGGTTCCTATGACGAGTTTGCCACGAAGTTCAAGAACATGGCTGTCGGTAACTTCGGCAGCGGCTGGACTTGGTTGGTGAAGACCGCCAATGGAGTAGAGATCACCAATACCGATGATGGCGACACCCCGCTTGTGAAAGACGGCCAGACTCCCCTGCTGACGATCGACGTTTGGGAGCATGCCTACTATCTGGATTACCAGAACCGCCGCCCGGATTTCGTGCAGGCCTTCCTGGATAATCTGGTCAACTGGGATTTTGTGAACCAGAACTTCTCTGCCGCTTAGCACGCGGCCCAGTTTCTGGCCTTACAAAGGGGCTGCCTCGACAGCCCCTTTTTTTTTGCCTACCCCATCCCTCAGCAGTTTAGGCCGTGAAAGGCTGAACCGTATGTCCGTGGTCGATCGGGCCATGGGCCTGACCAAGGCCTGGCGCGCCTGCGATCGCCTTCTGCAGGTAGGCACGTGCGCGAATGACCGCGTCGCGTAGCGGGAGGCCTTGAGCCAAGCCGGTGGCGATGGCCGACGCCAGCGTGCAGCCTGTGCCGTGGGTGTGCTCGGTTGGGATGCGGGTGCTGGTGAAAGCCTCAACACCGTCCGAGGTGGCCAATACGTCCACCAGATCGTTTCCCTCCATGTGCCCTCCCTTGAGCAACACCGCCTGAGGACCGAGAGACCTTAGCTCCTGAGCAGCGGCGCGCATCTCCTCGACGCTTCGGATGTCATGGCCGCAGAGTTTCTCCGCTTCGGGAAGATTGGGGGTCAGCAGGCCAGCGAGCGGCAGTAGAGAATCCTTGAGCGCGGCCACTGCCTCCTCTTGCAGCAGGGTGGCACCAGAAGCCGCTATCATCACAGGATCTATGACCAGCGGTATGCCTTTAGCGTGGCGGACAAGAGCACCAGAAACCGCTTCGATGACCGGGGCCGAATGAAGCATACCAGTCTTGATCGCGTCCGCCCCAAGGTCCTCCAGCACAACCTCGATCTGCTGGACGATAAACTCGGGAGGGATCGGCATCACACCGAAAACACCAAGCGTGTTCTGCGCCGTCAGGGCTGTGATCGCGCTGCTACCATAGCCGCCGAGCGCGATGATCGTTTTCAGATCCGCCTGGATACCGGCGCCCCCGCCGGAATCCGAACCTGCGATGGTCAGAACACGCCCCTGCATCATGTCTTGTTTCCTCAGCACAAAAAGATGTGAGCCGGCCGGCACGCACTATAAGTGCCTGACTTGCGGGCGATTTCAACCTGCTGAAGGAAATAGGGGCGCTCCGTTCCGAGCTATCAAGCTGCCGGCCTCGAGGCCTCTTCGATGCAGCGGGCTAAACCTTCGACAACTTGCTTTACGAGTTCAGGATCCTCGCCCTCCCCCATCACCCGAACCACGGGTTCCGTACCCGACTTCCGGATCAACAGTCGGCCGGTCTTGCCAAGTACCGCCTGTGCATCCTGAATTGCCGCATCGACAACCGGTAACTCGAGGGGATGGGTGCCAGGCTCGAAGCGGACGTTGTACAGCAACTGAGGCAGCGGCTCGAACACGTCCAGAACCTCGCTGGCGGGGCGGCCACTGCCCACCAAGACCGCCAGCACCTGGAGCGCCGCGATCATGCCGTCACCGGTCGTGCTATAATCGGAGAAGATCAGGTGGCCCGACTGCTCACCCCCAAGGTTGCAGCCCTCTTCACGCATGCGCTCGACGACATAGCGATCACCAACCGGCGTGCGAAGCAGCGGCACCCCCAACCCCTCTAGATGGCGCTCCAGTCCCAGATTGGACATGACTGTCGCGACAACCCCGGGTCCTTTAAGCCGCTCGGCCCGGTGCCAGTAGGAGCCGATCAGAGCCATTACCTGATCGCCATCGATGCGCCGCCCCTTCTCATCGACCAGAATGACCCGATCGGCATCGCCATCCAGGGCGATGCCCAAGTCGGCCGCCTCGGCGATCACGCGCTTTTGCAGTGCTTCGGTGGCGGTTGCGCCGCAATCTTCGTTAATGTTGACGCCGTCGGGCTTGACGCCGATGGGGATAACTTCGGCACCAAGCTCGAACAGCACCGTTGGCGCTACCTTGTAGGCGGCCCCGTGGGCGCAATCGACGACGATCTTCAGTCCGTCTAACTGCAGCGATCGCGGGAAGCTCGACTTGATGAACTCAAGATATCGGCCATAGGCGTCGTCAAGACGACGGGCGCGCCCGAGACCGCTACCGTCAACACGCAGATCGGCCACTGAGTCCATCGCAACTTCAATGGCCAGTTCCTCTTCATCCGTGAGCTTGTGCCCATCCGGCCCGAAGAACTTGATACCGTTGTCATCAAAGGGATTGTGCGAAGCGGAAATCATGACGCCCAGATCGGCCCGCATGCTGCGGGTGAGCATCCCCACGGCCGGAGTCGGCAAAGGACCGAGCAGAACCACATCCATGCCGACCGAGATGAAGCCGGAGGTCATTGCAGGCTCAAGCATATAGCCGGACAGCCGCGTATCCTTGCCGATCACGACCAGGCCATGGCGCCCAGGATCGCGAAACTTTGCGCCGGCCGCCATGGCCAATGCCAAAGCCGTGCTGGCGGTAATGGGCTCCACGTTCGCTTTCCCGCGCACCCCGTCCGTTCCAAACAGCTTTCTGCTCACTACTCATCCTCCGCGCGGGGAGTGGCCGGCGCTGGCCGCTCCATTCCCGCATCTTCTACCGCCCGCCACAGCGCGAGTGCCTGCAAGGCTTCCTGAACATCGTGGACGCGATGGATCTGCGCCCCGCGCAATACACCCGCCAGCGTCACAGCCAGGGTACCGGCCACGCGGTCCTTTGGCGATTCGCCCTGCGAGAACTTGCCAATGAAGGATTTACGGCTTACGCCCAGTAGCAGCGGGCAGCCAAGCCCGTGAAACACCGCCAGGCGCGCCACCAGTTCCACGTTATGCGCCGCGGTCTTGCCGAAGCCGACCCCAGGATCGACACAGAGGCGGCTCAACGCTATGCCGGCCTCCTGGCAGGCCTCAATCCGCTGGGCAAGATAGTCGTAAACATCGAGCACCACATCGTCGTAGCGCGGAGCCACTTGCATAGTTCGTGGCTCACCACGCATGTGCATCAAGATCACCGGCAAGCCGCTCTCAGCCGCCACAGAGAGCGCTTCAGGCTCGGACGTCAGAGCCGAAATGTCGTTGATGATCGCCGCCCCAGCGCTGGCAGCCTCTGCCATGACGGCGGCGCGCCTGGTGTCTACCGAAACTCTCACCCCTTGACTGGCAAGTCCTTTAACGACCGGTACGACTCTTCTCAGTTCTTCCTCTAGCGTGGGAGGTTCCGAGCCAGGCCGAGTGGATTCCCCCCCGACATCGATAAAGTCTGCGCCAGCGGACCACATGGCGAGACCGTCGGCAACCGCCCGTCCGCTATCGAAACGATCGCCGCCGTCGGAAAAGGAGTCGGGCGTGACGTTGACGATACCCATGATGCTGGGGCGCGTCATGGAGACGCCGGCTAGGTCAGGGCGCGGCTTGGTCAGTGCGGCTTTTACCTCCGAGGGGAGCTCTTCGGCCGAAAGTATCTCTCGCTCAACCCCAGAGGCACTTCGCCGACAGCAAATGGCCGTCGTGAAACGCGTGGTTCTGCTGCCCCCCAGGGGGAGTGCTCCGGGAAGCGCAGACGTGAAGCCCGCAGGCTCGTAGTAAAGCTTCTGGGTCATGAGGCGGTTGTAGCGCCGGAGGCCAGAGCGGAAAAGCGTCTGAGCTCGGCTTTGCACGAAGTTGTCCAAGCATTAGCCAAAAAGGGATGTGCCACCCCCCGCGGAGGAAGGGCGGCACATCCCATTTCAATCACGTGAAAGAAGTGACCCAGGGGCCCCAACTAGATCCTTAGCCTGCAGGTTCAGGCTCCGGTCCGATGCCGCCGCCAGCTTCCTTGTTTTTGCCACTGGTCGGAACCGAGGACCGCCTGCCCTTCCCGGGCTTGGGTGCAGGCTCCCGATCGTCACGTTCGATGGTCTCACCGCGAAGCACCCTTTGCACTTCGTCCGCCGACAGCGTCTCATGCTCCAGCAGACCCCGAGCCAAACGGTGCAAGTCGTCCATGTGGTCCCTCAGCACCTGCAGGGCTTTATTCTCGGCCTCGTCAATGATGCGCCGAACCTCTTCGTCGATCAGACGAGCAGTCGCTTCCGAGATGCTCTGCTGACGCGCCACCGAATGGCCGAGGAAGACCTCGTCCTGGTTCTCGTTATAGCGTAGCGGCCCAAGCTTTTCGGACATGCCCCACTCGGTGACCATCCGCCGCGCGAGGTTGGTCGCCTGCTGGATGTCGTTGCCGGCACCGGTGGTCACGTTCTCATCGCCGTAGATCAGCTCTTCGGCTGCTCGTCCGCCGAACATCATGGCCAGCTTGCCAAGGATTTCCTTCTTCTTGAAACCGTAGCGATCCCGCTCGGGCAGAGACATGGTCACGCCCAAGGCACGTCCGCGCGGGATGATCGTCACCTTGTGCAGAGGATCGTTGCCTTCGACATAGAGGCCGACCAGAGCATGCCCGGCCTCGTGATAGGCGGTCAGCTCCTTTTCCTCATCGGTCATCGCCATCGAGCGGCGCTCTGCGCCCATCAGCACCTTGTCCTTCGCCATCTCGAAGTCATGCTGGGTTACCACCCGCTTTCCGGCGCGGGCTGCCAGCAACGCGGCTTCGTTCACCAGGTTGGCCAGATCGGCACCTGAGAAGCCCGGTGTACCGCGCGCAATGATCTTGGCATCCACATCGGGCCCCAAAGGCACCTTTCGCATATGTACGCGCAGGATCTTTTCACGCCCATTCACGTCCGGGTTCGGCACGACAACCTGGCGGTCGAAACGACCGGGCCGCAGCAGCGCGGGATCGAGCACATCGGGGCGGTTCGTGGCAGCAATCAGGATTACGCCCTCGTTCGCCTCGAAGCCGTCCATCTCCACCAGCAACTGGTTCAGTGTCTGCTCCCGCTCGTCGTTACCGCCGCCGAGGCCGGCACCACGATGGCGGCCGACGGCGTCGATCTCGTCGATAAAGATGATGCAGGGGGCGTGCTTCTTGCCCTGTTCGAACATGTCGCGCACCCGGCTGGCGCCGACACCGACGAACATCTCGACGAAGTCCGAACCGGAGATCGTGAAGAAGGGAACATTCGCCTCGCCGGCGATGGAGCGCGCCAGCAGGGTCTTACCCGTGCCCGGGGGGCCGACAAGAAGGCAGCCCTTCGGAATCTTGCCGCCTAGCCGCTGGAACTTCTGCGGGTCGCGCAGAAACTCGACGATTTCTTCCAGTTCCTGCTTGGCCTCATCAATCCCGGCAACGTCGTCAAAGGTAACCCGGCCGGTTTTCTCCGTCAGCAACTTGGCCTTGGATTTTCCGAACCCCATGGCCTTGCCGCCACCGGATTGCATCTGGCGCATGAAAAAGATCCAGACGCCGATCAACAGCAGCATCGGGAACCAGGATATCAGGATCGAGAGAAGCGGGTTAACCGACTCCCGAGGTTCGGCATTGATCTGGGTCCCGGACTCGCGCAGGTTTTGAACCAGGCTCGGATCATCCGGCGCGTAGGTCTGGAAGGTTCGGCCGTCGGTCAGACGCCCGGTAATCTCGTTACCCTGGATGGTAACTTCCTGTACCTGCCCATCCTCCACGTTCTCCATGAACTGGGAATATGGCAGGGACGTCTGTGGCGCGCGCGTACTGCTGCCCTGGAACAGATTGAACAGGGCAAAAAGCAGCAGGATGATGATGATCCACAGCGCAGCGTTGCGGCTCAAGTTCAAGACGGTCTTCCCTATTGTAGCTGCTGCCGTGCCGACAGCGTCGTCACGACGAGCATGGCTCTCGGGGCAAGATGCCCACGCAGGTCAACAAGGTAAAGTCCAACCGGGTTGCAGAAAGATTTGATTCTGCTGCCGAGACCCGCAACGCACGGTCGAAACCCCATTGATACTGCTTCAAGTGGGGCACGGCGACAACAGCGTCAAGATAGCGTAGTGCCGGTAACGCGGCACGTGCCGGCCCCGGCACACCGGTGTCGCGCGTTTCACCATCGACAGATCGAAGATGGCGGCGATCCGCTTGCCCAAGGGCGCCGACAGTAAATCCGGCGGGATCGCATCCTTCGAGTCCCTCGGAACAGAGCGAGAGGCGGAACGTCTGCCAACCTCTGGTTTCACCAGGCCGGATCGGTAGGAGCTCGGACTTTCCCGTCTCCCGAACCACCAGCCAACCCTTCCTGCCCGCTATGAGCTGACAGTTTCCCAGCGTTGACTTCTTCATCTCCGGATCACGCAGCTGGGACAGCAGTCGCTGTAGCGATCGGCTTCGGGGCGGGTAATTCCCACCTCCGATGCTCTGGAGAACCCGGGCTAGCAGTCGAAGTGCCAGAGGTTCGGGCATTTCCTTGAGGCTTTTGGCATCGATCTGGGCGTAGCCTCCAGGACAGAAGGTAACAGAGTCAGCCAGAAGGTCTGATAACTGCTGCTCCGTGAAGCGGCGCAGACGTGTAAAGCTATCGGCTGCTCGCTTGAGTGCAACTTCTGGCAGAGCTCCCTGAGCGATCATTCTACGCAGCCGCACCCGCATGTGGCGCGGATCGCGGTTGCTGGGATCTTCGATCCAGGGAGTACCGACACTGCGAAGCGTTGCCTTAAGCCGCGCCTTTGAGATAGTGAGCAGGGGCCTTAACAGCCGAATACTGCCATAGCGTCGTTGTGACGACATTGACGCGAGTCCATCCAGGTCGCTCTTTTGCGACAAGCGCAGCAGGAACGTCTCGAACTGATCATCTTGCTGGTGGGCCAGCAGCAGATGCA
>JAJUFM010000020.1 GCA_029265995.1 Rhodospirillaceae bacterium
AGGATGCCACCATCGCGGATTTGGCGGTAGCGACGAACTGCGGCCAGATCAAGACCGGCTCGCTCTCCCGCTCTGATCGCCTGGCCAAGTACAACCAATTGCTGCGTATCGAAGAACAGCTTGGTTCCTCTGCGCGCTACGGGGGGCGAGAGGTCCTTCGCAAGGGGCGCTGACCATCTTTCAGTATTACCGCAAAAAAGCCCTCCGATCGCTGTGACCGGAGGGCTTTTTACGTGCGCCGATGACGCCTACATCAACAGGGCGATGATGATGATGACGATCAATGGCGCGCCGAGAAGCCAAGCAATTAGCGCAGGCATCTTGTTATTCCTCTCTCAGGTCCTCAGTAGGGACGGCCGAAGTGCCGGAAGGAAATCCGCTGGTCGCGGTGCGATCCGCCTGTAGCGGCTGCGAAATATGCCGCGGCGGCAGCTACCAGCATGGTCGCGGCCATCACGAAAGCACCGATCAGACTTGCAATCCGGACCTGTTCGGCGATTTCGATTGCTTGATCGCGTGCTGACTCAGCCTCGCTGATGACATTGTCGATCTGCGCGCGCGCCTCTTCTTCCGACATATCGGTCTCGTTCGCGGTAATCTGCGCAAGATATTCGCGGTCGTCGTCAGTCACTTCACCTTGAGTGATGCTGCGGCCCAAGATGCTCGCCACTTCCGACCTGGCTTCTGGAGATATTGATCCTGACTCGCCGCGCAGCATGCGACCGGCGTAGTAATCCAGTTCTTCGCTGGCCATCTCCGCAACCGAGCCGCTTGCCGCCCCGGCGGCCGAACCGGTAACGGACGCAATCGGGCTGAGCACGCCTCCGGCCCCTGCGATAGCCATCACTGTAGCGATCAGTGCGCCCAGGGCCCATACCAGAAGTCCGTGCGCCCCATCACGCAGTTCCACTTCATCAGGTACGGCATCTCCGATGCGGCGCCGCAAGCGCCCAGCCAGGTAACCCCCTGCAGCGTAGCTGGAAACCACAACCCAGATGAACCAGATGCCGGCGGCGATGGTCACCCAGAAGAGCGAGACGCCTTCACCCGGTTCGGCGGAAACCAGACTGAGGCCTATGCCTCCCCCAAAGGTGATCAGAACGAAAGATAGGGTGGTAGCAAAGATTGCGCCGGCGATGATGGCGGCCCAATCGACATAGCGGGAATCATGATGTTCTTCGACGATTGCTCCCGGTGCCGTCGATGCGGGAGACGTCGGCGCAGTTGTGGCCATTGTCATATCCTCCTTGTTTGCAACTGAGGCATCAGGCCAGGCCAACCACCGACAGTATGAAGAGGATGACCACTACCAGGCCGACGAGATAAATAATGCTGTGCATGGCAGATTCCTTTCCCTTAAAGCGCGTATGCAAGTGGCCGCGCGCACCCCATTGGCCACTGCTAGGGCTTAACCTGCCTGAAGCTTGATCAGTTCCGGCCGCAGAGGAGGAAGGAATTCTAGTGCAACCTGTATGACAGCATGATAGGCTCGGAACAGGTGAGGGAAGCCCGCTGCACATGATCGGTGATCGGCCAATACAGCGTAGAAAGCTTTATGAGCAGGTTGAAGACCGGCTTCGCGATCTGATCGTAAGCGGCGAACTGAAGCCTGGGGATCGTCTTCCCAGCGAACACGAAATGATGGAACGTTTCGGGGTTGGGCGTCCCGCTGTTCGGGAAGCCTTGCTCGCCCTCGAACGCCAGGGATTTCTTCGCCTACGAAGTGGTAGCCCGGCAGAGGTAACGCGCCCGTCGCCCGCCGTTGTACTTCAGGAGCTCACCACCTCGGTGCGCTCCTTCATGGCGGATCAGTCGGGCATGCGTAATCTGCAGGCGGCCCGGCAGCTCATTGAGTGCGCGATCGTGCGGGAGGTAGCAAGAACGCGCACAGCCAAGGATGTGGCGAGGATAGGTGACGCTTTGGCCGTACAAGAAGCCTCGCTTGGCAACGATGTTGCGTTCGAGAACGCGGACGTGGCTTTTCACGCGGCTATCGTTCGCAGCCTCAACAATCCGATATTCGAATCGACACAGTTGGCCTTGTCCACGTGGCTACTGGATCAACGTCGGACTACGCTCAAGCGCAGAGGACGTGATCGATTAGCTCTGGATGAGCATCGGGCTGTTTTCAAGGCCATCGAGAACGGCAAGCCCGAGGAAGCAGAAGCAGCCATGACTTTTCATTTGGAACGAACGGTTGCCTTCTACTGGGCAGCCGTCGAAGAGAAGGGGAAGCGTGAGCAACCCTGCGTTGTTTCGGTCAGAAACACCAATACTGCGAATGGGGAGGGATAAAATGCGTTTATCAAAGACTTTGGTGGCGGCCTTGGCCGCTGCAGTAGCCTTCGCCTCTTTGCCGGGCGGCGCCAGCGCTCAAGATAAGGAACTCGTCTATCTCACTCCTGGCCTAGACCTGCCTTTCTGGCGCTATCTCTCTAAGGGAATTGAATCCGTTGCCGTCGAAAGCGGCTATCAATATCAGGCTCTGGACTCGCGCAACAGCGCACAAACCCAAAGACAGAACGCCCAGGACGCCATCGCCCGGGGTGTCGACGGAATCATCATTTCCCCGACAGATAGCTCCACGGCTCCCGGTGTACTCGAACTCGCCGAGGAGGCCGGGATTCCCGTCGTCATCGCGGATATCGGCACCAATAGCGGAAACTATGTCTCCTTCATCATCTCCGATAACTACGATGGCGCCTATGGCACCGGGCAGGCGCTGGCTGCGGCCATGAAGGAGAAAGGATGGGAGGATGGCTCGGTCGGGCTGGTAACCATCTCACAGGCCCGGAAGAACGGCCAAGCCAGAACTGCAGGCTTTCGCGACGCCTTGAAGGAAGCGGGAATCGAGAATGAAGCGGGTCTGCAGCAGATGCAGTCCTATACGACCGATGAGACCTTCCGGTTTACCCAGGATATGCTGACGGCGAACCCGGACATGCGCGCCATGTTTATCCAAACGGATCAGCCAGCGATCGGCGCTATCCGTGCCATCCGCGCTGCACGGCGGGACGGGGAAGTTCTTGTTGCTGCCTTCGACGGCATTCCCGAGTTTGTCGAGTTGATTCAGTCCGGGCAGATCGTGGCCTCTGGCATGCAGCAGCCTTATCTGATGGGCGTCCGTTCAGGCGAAGCAATGATCGAGCATCTGGACGGTGGCACGCCGGAAAAGGAAATCTTGGTACCGATCCTCGTCGTTACCAGCGAGAACATCGAAGAACTTCTACCCGAGGTTCGTGAAACCGTTTTCGCCAATGAGATTGACTGAGAGTTAGAGCTGCGAGGGTCAGCCTGAGTGGGGCAGGCCGAAGCTTCAAGCTCAAATCTGGCCGCCGGCAGGGCTTGCCTCTGCCGGTGGCGATCTTCCCCAAGGCGGGGCCATAGTATAATGACCTCTCGTTTTTTGGCCGGTGACGATCAGCCTATTCTGATCGCCTCTCAGGTAAGAAAGACTTTTGAACAGACGCGCGCCCTGAGAGAGGCGGACTTCGAACTTCGCGCCGGCGAGGTGCATGGGCTTCTTGGCGCCAATGGAGCCGGCAAATCTACTCTCTCCAAAGTGATCGCTGGGCAAATCACGCCTGATGCCGGCCGCCTGACTTACAAGGGCGCGCCGCTGTACAATCGATCGGTTCGCGATGCACTGGAGGCTGGCATTGCCATCGTGATGCAAGAGACCAGCCTTGCTCCGGACCTGTCTGTTCTGGAGAACATATTCCTACCGGAACTGGGCCGAAGAGGCCGCTTGTCCTTTCGCGATTTGCGCCGGCGCGCGCGAGAGATCCTGTCAGGCCTGGTTCAGGAGAAGGCGCTTCCTCTTGATGTTGAAGTCAAGCGGTTGTCTGCAGCCCAACGCCAGCTCGTTGAGATCGCCAAAGCCTTGGCGCTCAATGCAGATTTGATCATCTTCGATGAACCGACGGCGTCGTTAAGCCCCAGTGAGGTAGAGCAGCTTTTTGATATCATGGCGCAACTTCGGGCCAGTGGCCGCGCGCTGATCTTCGTTTCCCATCGCCTGGAAGAGGTTTTCGCTATCACCGATCGCATCAGCGTGATGCGCGAAGGCGCGACGGTAGCGAAATCGTTGGAAACCAGCGAGCTATCCCAGGCCGAACTGGTGCGCCACATGGTCGGGCGTGAGCTGGGCTCAATATACCAGGCCCCAGCGCCGCTGCAGGTGGATAAGAAAGGTGACGAAGTTCTGGCGGTCTCTTCGCTTCGGGCCGCGCCGGCCGTGCGCGATGTCAGCTTTACCCTGCATCGCGGGGAGATACTGGGATTGGGCGGTCTTGTAGGCGCCGGTCGTTCCGAAACCGCCGAGGCTCTTTTCGGGCTCCGGACAATTCACTCTGGCGCTATCAGGCTACATGGCAAGCCGTTCCGCCCGAGACGGCCGCGCGATTGCGTGCGGGCAGGAATCGGCTTTGTAGCAGAGGATCGCCGAGTTCAGGGAATTGTGCCTGATTTCTCTGTGCGCGAGAATCTGCTGCTGGCGCATCTGGGCGCACGATCAAGCTTTCTGCTCGGCTACCGTCGTTGCCGTCAGAAAGTTGATGAACTTCTCGAGTTGCTGGACATGCCAGCGCATCGCCTCCTCGATGCCAACATGCTCAACTTCTCGGGAGGCATGCAGCAGAAAATCATCATTGCCCGCTGGCTCATGCTCGATCCGACGGTACTTATCCTCGATGAGCCGACCAAGGGTGTGGACATCGGCACCCGCTCCTCAATCTATGCAATGCTCCGCCAGATCTCGGAACAGGGTGTTTCCGTGGTGATGATCTCCTCGGACTTTGAGGAACTTCTCGGAGTTTGTCAGAGAGTTGTGGTGATGAGCGACGGCTACACGATTGCCGACCTGCCCAGCTCGCTTCTGGATGAAGAGAAACTTACGCTTCTGGCGGCCCCTCGCACATCTACCGAACGAAATACCCGCTTGTTGACTGAACTCACTCGGCGCTATGGCGGAGCGGGGTTCTGGGCGATCCTCGATCAAGATCGGCTGATCTGTCTCAACGCCGTGGTCGCAGACCCGAATGCAGATCCCGGATTTCAGGCTGGTCACTCCCCTCAATTTGGAGAAACGGCCATTCCTGCGGCTCTAGCAAGTCGCTCACCCACGTTCGTTGCAGAAAGTTGCGGCATCAAAAAGACCTTCCTGATGCCGCTTCCAAGCAAGCGAGGCCATGATCTCGGGTGGGTAGGATTTACAACCGCCTCGGGCACGCCACCGTCGGTGGCAGAGATTCAGAACATCATAGGAAGCTTTGAGGATATCTCACAGGAGACAGAGGCGGCATGACGCCCGTAACGACCCAGCACACACCGAGGACTAGCAGCGTAAGCCTGAGGCGACTTGGGCAGAGTCTCGAATTGCGGATGTTCGGCCTCGCTCTATTGATTGCGATCGTTCTTTCTGCACTGTCGCCGCACTTCCTGTCGGCGAACAATCTGATGAATCTTCTGGATCAGTCCGTCGTCATCGGAATAGTCGCAATCGGGATGACATTTGTCATTCTAACCGGCGGCATCGACCTGTCTGTAGGTTCTGTTGCAGGTCTTACCGGCGTCATCCTGGGATTGGCGTTGCAGGAATTCTCGATTCCCGTGGCCATCGGGCTCGCGATAATAGCCGGCGCGGGGATCGGACTTTTTTCAGGTGTGCTTATTGCCTACTTCGGGCTTGCAGCTTTTGTGGTCACACTTGGTGTGATGGCTATAGGGCGAAGCCTTGCCTACATTTTTTCAGGTCAGACATCCATCAGCTCCATTCCTTTCGAGCTGTCGGATCTGGTCTTCACCACGGTTCTGGGTGTCCCGACCAACGTTATATGCCTTGTAGCCCTGTATATTTTAGCCGGCCTTTATCTCAGCTATACCAAAGGCGGGAGAACAATTTATGCAGTCGGTTCCAATAAGGAGGCGGCCCGTACTGCAGGCTTAAGCGTGCTATTCTATAGCATACTGCCCTACGTGATCTCGGGAGCCCTCGCCGCGGTAGCCGTTACCTTTCTGACCGCGCAGATTCTTTCAGTCGATCCCTTAACCGGCAATCTGCTTGAACTCGATGCTATTGCGGCCGTCGTGATCGGCGGTGCCAGCTTGTACGGCGGGCGAGGCTCCATTCTCGGGACGCTTATCGGTGTGGTGATCATGGTCATGATCCGTAACGGCCTGAATCTCTTGGGTGTCTCACCCTTCTGGCAAGGTTCGGCCATTGGCGCGATCATCATACTCGCGCTCCTCATCGAGAGTTTGCTTAGCCGACGTACACGCAGTTAATCGATCACTTCTGGCCTTGGCGGAGAGGGACGTATGAACAATCCATCCCTGGATATCAGACTTTACGGCACCAGCGAGCAGGTAGAGCCGCCTCGTTTGCTGCGGGCGGGAAAGCTTACCGCGGAGTTGGAAGCAGGTAACCTGCGCTATATCCGCTTCGCTGGAATCGAATTGATACGGGCGATCTCCTTCATCGTCAGGGACAAGGATTGGGGGACCTACAACCCGATAATTTCCGACCTGAAGCTCGATCTGCAGCCAGAGGGCTTTGCAGTCACTTATATCGCGAAGGCTGCAGATGAGCAGCAAAATCTGACCTACCGCGCCAGCATCGTTGGAGATGCAGAAGGCCGCCTGAACTTTTCCGCAAAGGCAGAGGCTGGTAGCGATTTCGTTACCAACCGCACCGGCTTTGTGGTCCTGCACCCGGTAGAAGGCGTCGCTGGACAACCGGTGACGATCGAACACGTAGATGGGCGGCTGGTTGAAAGTTCCTTTCCGGAATTGATCGATCCGTTACAGCCGATGATGGATCTGCGCGCTCTTACCCACGAGCCCGTCCCTGGGCTGAAGGTAACCTGCCGAATGGAAGGTGATACCTTTGAGATGGAGGACCAGCGCAACTGGACCGATGCTTCTTACAAGACCTACGTGCGGCCCCTGGCATTGCCCTGGCCATACACTATCGCAGCGGGCGAAACGCTGGAGCAAAAGGTTGAGCTGAAGATCTCCGGCGCACCTCGTGAGCCGGGGAAGCGAGACCAGGGACGCGTGACGGTGTCTATCGGGGAGGCGATTGGAACGCTGCCGCCCTTGGGCATCGGCCTGGAACCCGAACTGGCCAGCGCAACTTTCTCGCATGCTGCAGATATCAAGTCTGCCAGCCCGCAACACCTTGTTTGCCATTATGATCCTCGGCAAGGCCACGGACGCAGTGAGATCGAGCTCGCGCTCGAGGTTGCGCGCCAACTTGGCTGCGATGCTTGGCTGGAAGCGGTGGTTCCCTCCGTGGAAAGCTTCGAGGCGGACATCGAGCAGTTTGGACGGATGGCAGGCGACCTGGGAAACCCCTTCTCCCGTGTGCTGTTGTCTCCGGCCCCTGATTTGAAATGCACGCTCCCGGGCAGTCCCTGGCCCCCTTGTCCGCCGCTGGACAAGGTTTATCAGGCAGGACGCAAAGCCTTTCCAGGCGCTCACTTAGGCGGCGGAATGTTCAGTTACTTTACGGAGCTCAACCGGAAGCGACCGCCGGTGGAACACCTCGACTTTATCAGCTTCACCACATCGGGCTTGGTACACGCGGGGGACGACCGATCCGCCACGGAAGGGCTGGAATCCCTCCCATTCATAGCCCTAAGCGCGAAGGCGATCGCCAAGGGAAAGCCCTACCACGTCGGGCCAAGTGCTTTGGGAATGCGGGCCAATCCTTACGGGGAAGCGCCTATGGAGAATCCTCGGAACATTCGCCAAGCGATGAACCGTGTGGATCCCCGTCAGCGCGGGCTGCTGGGTGCAGCCTGGATGCTGGGCTACATCGCGCATTTTGCCCGCGGCGGCGCGGAGACTCTCACGCTGGGCGGCGGTGTCGGGCCCTTTGGTCTGGTCTATGCTCCGATGTCTTACGAGCAACCCTTCTTCGATGAAGCAGGAGGATACTATCCTGTTTTCCATGTCTTCCGCGGCCTGGCGCGCCGAGCGGGGTCAGAGCTGTTGGAAACGCAGTGTGGTGTGCCGCGTGAGGTTCAGGCCGTAGCCATAAGAAGGGATGGTCGGCTGGAACTGTGGCTGGCCAACTTGACGGGGGAAGAAAGAACCGTGGTTCTGAACGGCGACGTGCAGTTCAAGTCCCACGCTCAGTTGAACTCAGATAGCTTTCTGGCAGCAGCTCGAACTTCTGACTTCGTCGAGACGGACCGCGAAGACTTTTCCGGAGGAGAGCTGCGGCTGGCTCCCTATGCCGTTGCCCATCTTGCAGCTTAGGCTGAGGTTGGCCCAACAGCATAGCTGGGGCCTGTCACCTGCGACATCTGACCATCTCGTCCTGACCGGCGGCCGCTAGTGTATCTAGAACCGCTTATAAATCGAAAGAGAGGAGGGCAGGGAATGCGCGTTCTAGCAGTGGCGGCTGGTGGCTTGGTTGGAGGTCTCGGATGGCTCTCAGGAGCCCTGGCGCAGGACATTCAGGTAGAGGATGCCTGGGCTCGCGCCTCGATCGGGCGAGTGACGAACTCCGCGGCCTACTTCACGGTCGAGAATGGGAGAAGCCAGAGCGACCGCCTGATCAGCGTCGACAGCCAGGCTGCCGAGCGGAGTGAGCTGCACAATCACGTCATGGAGGACGACGTTGCCCGCATGGTGGAGGTTGAGGCGATCGACATTCCGGCAGGCGGCGCGGTTGCGCTCGAGCCAGGTGGGCTGCACGTGATGCTGATCGGACTCGCGGAGCCTTTGCAGCCGGGTGACAAGGTTCCGCTGACCCTGCATTTTGAACAGGCAGAAAGCCTGGATATCGAAGCGGAGGTCCGCGCCCTGGGAGCAAGAGATCCTCATGGTGAACACACCCATGATCAGGATCATGGCCATGAACACGAGCATGAAAAAGATGCCGGTCACGGGCAGGGGCACGATCACTGACGCAACCCTATCCGGCCTGTCAGCTTGTTAGATGGAGAAGGGGATCATGCAGGAAGAGGTAACGGAGATTGATACCCAGGGCCTGCGATGCCCCTTGCCGGTGTTGCGCGCGCGCAAGGCCATCGCTCCGCTGCCTCCCGGTGCGCTTCTGCGGGTTCTTGCGAGCGATCCAGACTCTTTGCAGGACTTTCAGGCCTGGTGCGAGGCGAGTGGCCATGAGCTTCTGCAGCAGGAACAGAGCGAGGGCGGGCTGCTTGTCCATCTCATCCGAAAGACCGGCTGAGGCGCATTCTGAGCCCCGTCAGGGGCGGCTACGGTGTAGCTCGCTTGCGGCACCAGGTGGAATGATGAACAATTTATTCCCTCGGCAATGAGCGCAGGGGCTTTTGCACGCAGACTATGAGTATCTGGGGGAAGATCGTGGGAGGGGCGGCCGGCTTCGCCCTGGGCGGTCCCATCGGCGCGCTGCTGGGCGGGCTGGCGGGGCATGCTGTCGATCGCATGCGCGACAGCACAGAAGAAGCCCTGATTGCCGAGAAGGAAGGACGCACGCCTGATGGGCCTGAACGTTCCATTGCCTTCACGATCGGCGTGATCGTTCTCGGGGCCAAGATGGCAAAGGTCGACGGAGCGGTTACTCGTGACGAAGTTGCCGCCTTCAAGGAGGTCTTCAAGGTACCGCCGGAGGAGATGCGCAATGTCGGTCGCATCTTTAACCAGGCGCGACGCGATGCGCAGGGCTTTGAGCCTTATGCGCGGCAGTTGGGTCGGATGTTTCGAAGCAACCCGCGCATTCTTGAGGAGCTGCTTGACGGCCTGTTCCATATCGCCCGCGCTGATGGCCAGGTCCAAGAGACCGAGTTGGCTTATCTTGAAAAGGTAGCCGAGTACTTTGGCCTTTCCCAGGCCGACTGGGAAAGGATCAGAGCAGCCAATATGGGGCCGGCGGAGGATGATCCTTACGTGATATTGGGGATCCCCCCCGAGGCAGACGAAGAGACCTTGCGCCGCAGCCATCGCGAACTTGTGCGTGAGCACCATCCCGACCGGCTGATCGCACAGGGCCTTCCAGAAGAATTCGTCGATCTTGCAAACGAAAAACTGGCCCGCATCAATCGTGCGTGGGCCGAGATCAAGCGTCGACGCGGCATGCGCTAAAGATCCAATCCATCCAGTGTGGGCATATTTTTGGGGAGGTTCAATGACCAGCCTGCTTGGCAGTCGTCTTGAGTTGCGGAGTGTCACCCTATCAAACCGGGTGGCGATCTCTCCGATGTGCCAATACTCCGCTCATGAGGGGATGGTCAGCGACTATCACCTGGTGCACTTGGGTCGCTTCGCGCTTGGTGGCGCTGGCATAATCTTCACGGAAGCGACGGCTGTCGCACCAGAAGGGCGGATCACACATGGATGCCCAGGTATCTGGGATGATGCGCAGATCCCTGGCTTCAAACGCATCACCGCCTTCATCAAAAGCCTGGGTTCGGTCCCGGCCATACAACTTGGCCATGCTGGCCGCAAAGCCAGCATGCAGCGCCCCTGGTATGGAAACGGTGTCCTTGATGATGCGGATCGCGCCCGGGGCGACCATCCCTGGAAGGTTGTTGCCCCGAGCCCCCAGCCCTTGGATGAGGGGTGGCTGATCCCGCGTGCGCTGGATCGGGACGACATGGACAAACTTCTGCAGGCTTGGAAAGCCGCCGCGCGGCGAGCGGGCGAAGCCGGCTTTGATGCCGTGGAGATTCACGCCGCCCACGGCTACCTCCTTCACTCCTTCCTGTCGCCGCTAAGCAACAAGCGTAAGGATGCCTATGGGGGCGATCGCCAGGGGCGTGCGCGCTTTCCGCTCGAGGTCATTGAAGCTGTGCGGAATGTGTGGCCAGCCGACAAGCCGCTGTTCGTGCGCCTATCGACCGTGGATGGTCTGGAAGGTGGCTGGGACCTGGAGGATACGGTTTGGCTTGCGCGACAACTGAAGGAGATCGGAGTTGACGTTATCGACTGCTCGTCAGGCGGAATCGCGGGCTCGGCCACGGCTGCACGCGTGAAGCGTTATCCGGGTTTTCAGTTGCCGTTTGCCGAGACCGTGCGACGCGAGACCGGCATACGTACGATGGGAGTCGGACTGATCCTGGAGGGAACGCAGGCGGAGGAGGCCTTGGCCTCGGGCCAGGCGGACATCATTGCGGTCGGGCGGGAAGCGCTGGCAAACCCCAATTGGCCGCTCCAGGCAATTGCAGCCGTGGAAGGCGGTGCCCCAGAGACCTTCAGGCGCTGGCCGCAGCAGGCCGGCTGGTGGCTCGAGCGACGTGCTGAGGCGATGGTCAAGGAACGTGCCCAGGCGAGCTGATCAGCGGGGTCATTGAGGCCTATGCAGGTCCGACGCCGGCCTGGCGCTCGGGAAACAGTTCTTCCAGGCCTTCACGGCTCGCTTCGCAAACGCCTCTGTCGGTGATCAGGGCGCTGACCAGCTCTGCCGGGGTGACGTCGAAGGCGTAGTTCGCGGCGGGAGTCTCGTCGGGTGCTATCTGAACTTCGCGCAGAACGCCCTCCTCATCCTTTCCCCAGATGTGTGTGACTTCTCGGCCGTCGCGCTCTTCAATCGGGATGTCTGCGCCATTTTCAACGCTCCAGTCGATCGTCGTGTAGGGGAGGGCGACGTAGAAGGGAATGTTGTTCGCCTTGGCGGCCAGCGCTTTCAGATAGGTGCCAATCTTATTGCACACATCTCCACGAGCGGTCGTCCGATCGGTACCGACGATGCAGAGGTCGACGAGGCCGTGCTGCATGAGGTGACCGCCTACGTTATCGACGATGAGCCTGTGGCGGACGCCATGGCGGCCAAGCTCCCAAGCCGTTAGCGCTGCGCCCTGATTGCGCGGACGCGTTTCATCCACCCAAACCTCGACTGGCATGCCGTCATTATGGGCCATGTAGATGGGGGCGAGGGCGGTCCCCCAGTCCACTGTGGCCAGCCATCCGGCATTGCAGTGGGTGAGGACCCGCAAGGGCTTTTTCTCGCCCTTCTCGGCGTAGGCTTTCCGAAAGAGCTCCAGGCCAGCTTCTCCGATCCGCCGGCAAACCTCGACGTCTTCATCGCAGATTTCGGCGGCTCGGCGCCAGGCTGCCGCAGCCCGTTCGCCCGGGACGAGTGGAAGGAGGCGCTGGCGAAGGTCATCCAGAGCCCAGCGCAGGTTGACGGCCGTGGGGCGCGTCCGGAAGAGGCGGTCATAGGCGGACGCGATGCCGTGATCGCTGGCATCTACGTGCATCGCGAGCGCGAGGCCATAGGCCGCAGTAGCTCCGATCAACGGCGCGCCACGAACAACCATGGTTTCGATAGCGCGTGCGGCCGATTCCAAGTCTTCAAGGCGAAGGATCTCGAACGCATGTGGCAGGCGCCTCTGGTCGATCACTTCCACGGCGCGACCATCAGCGGTCGGCCAGATCGTGCGATAATGCCGTCCATCAACCTGCATTGCCTGAAACTCCGCCTAAAGCGACCAACGTGCCTGAAGCCGCCCTGGAGACTAGCGGATCGAGAGGTTCATGCCACTAGGCAGATCGCCTCTTGAGCTGTACAGCGCAGTTCCATGCGCTTCTCTCACTCCTCGGGAAAGGCGGTCGCTTGTTCCGTGATGACGCAATCCATAGGAATGTCATGAGGTTGCGGGAAGATGGTGGGAATGGCTGACACGCTGTAGCCCACCCCAAACACCCGCGGACGCTGTGGAAGAGCCGCCAGGGTGCGATCAAAGAAGCCACCGCCGTAGCCGAGGCGATAGCAAAGGCGGTCGAATCCGATAACCGGGGCGATGACCACGTCTGGAATCACAACGGGGGCACCTTCGGCCGGCACCGGTATGTTCCACACCCCGCGTTCGAGAGGGGCTCTCGGGCGCCAGGCGCGGAAGATCAGGGGATGCGCCTTCTCTACCACCACGGGCAGAGCAGCCTGACCACCGCCTGCAATGACATCTTTCAGGAGGCCGCGCAAATCCGGCTCTCCCCGAAAAGGCCAATAGGCGCTTACGGTAATCCCGGCGGGGTCGCCAATTGCTTCTTTCAACTGGCCGGCTATGTTCTCGCCGTATTCCCGGCGCTGGTCCGCAGATATGGCCAGCCGTGCCTTGACCAGGCGCTCACGTTCCGCTTTGCGCCAGCGCATGACGTCGCGCCGCTGTTGTGGATCCACGGCAGCAGTAGCGGATAAACCCATATAGGCTGGGTCCACCTCATGCATCATGCAGGGCGGAGAGGCGAAGCTGCCCTGGTCGTCCGACGGCTTCTGCTTGCTCATGGCTACCCCTTCATTCTGCAGCTACGGGCAAGGTAACTTCATCGTCCGGCCGCCTTAGCCGCTCGCCCTTGTTCAGAAGCCTTCCGGCTTCCATCGCAATTCCCAACTCAAGGCTTTCTGCGATGCGGTGCGCGCGCTCGATGAAATGGTGGGCTGCCGCGGGCGGACAGACTTCATGCGCCGTTCGTTCGAAGAGGGCGAGCCACCGATCAAAATGGCGCCCGTCTACCGGAAGCTTTGCGTGCTTTTGCATTGGTCGGCCATGGTATCGGCCGCTCATCAAGGCTACGGAAGACCAGAAGGCAAACATCTGCTGCAGGTGGTAATCCCAGTTCTTGATGCGCGAGTTGAAAACTGGCCCCAGGAGCCTATCGTCGCGTACCTTGTCGTAGAATCGGCGCACCAGGTGTTCGATCATCGCTTCATCAATGCCGGTGCGCTCCGTGATCTCTGCCAAGATCTGCTGGCGCCGCTGCTCTGCCTGCATTTCTTCCTCAAATAAGCATTCTAAAGGCATATTTAGCATGGCATGCTGGGGCTCTCCAAGAGGTTTTGGCCAAGAGAGAAACCGGACGTTCTTTGATGCGGCTCACATCCTTTACCGACTTTGGCTTGCGGCTCCTGATGCGTATGGCCGGCGAACCCCGTCTGTTCACAACAGAAGAACTGGCATGTGAGCTTAAGCTCTCGCGCAACCATCTTGTTAAGGTCGTGCGTGAACTGGCTCGAGCAGGCATCGTCGAAACCCGGAAGGGAGCCGGGGGCGGTATCTGCCTCGCGCGCCCGGCCTCCCAAATCAGTATTGGAGAGGTCGTGCGCTGTCTGGAAAGTCGCTCTGCTCTGGTGGAGTGCTTTCGGACCGATGGCGGCCAATGCAACCTGTTACCTTCCTGCAAACTGAGGCAACGTCTGGCAGCGGCACAGGAGGTGTTCCTGGCTGAGTTGGAGAAGACAACTCTGGCTGAATGTGCTCTTCCATCGGAGTGGGGTCCACCAAAGCAAGGTGGTCCTTTAGGTGATATTGGCGAAACCGCACATTGAGTCGGGTTAACCGCGACTTCCTTGGCGTTTGAGGTCGGTGCGATGTCAGAATTCTCACTGAAGCGCGTCTATGATCCGCCAGAGCCGGATGATGGGATAAGGATTCTGGTGGATCGTCTATGGCCCCGCGGCCTTACGAAGGAGGGCGCTCAGGTCGACATCTGGTGCAAGGAACTCGCCCCCTCCACGGAGCTTCGCCGCTGGTTTCATAAGAACGCGGATCAGTGGCAGGAATTCACTCGGCGTTACCGGAAAGAACTCGCGGCGCAGCAGGAAGCGATTCAGCGATTGCAGGAAGAAGTTGATGGAAAGGCTGCGACCCTGCTTTTCAGCGTGCGAGATCGTGCGCGCACCCACGCGATGATTTTAAAGGACGTGCTGGAAGATATCGACTGAGCAGGGGGGCGACCTGCTTTAAGCAGCCTGCCCGCTTTCAACCAGCACTCGGGCGAGAGCCTCCGGATCGGAAAGGAGGGCAGCCTCTTCATTCCGTTCCAAAGGCTGTCCGCTCGCCTGCTTGGCCAAGGCGCGCTGGAGCAACTCGGGAGCCGGCGGATCATCGGCAGCAGCGACGAGTGCCCGATGGAGAAGCAGTAACCTGCGGTCGCGGAGCAGTGCCTGAAGGCCTCCGTCCGGCATCGCTACAAGCGGGTGCTTTGCCAATTCATTGGCGCGGCGAATGACACGGGGAGGAGCCGTTTCCTCGGGAATAAGGAAGAGCCCCGCCGCACGGGTGAGTTGCCCCATTCCAGGACTTGAGCCGAGCCAGAGGGTGACGGGCGCCAGCAGTAGCCCTACGGCTATGGGAGAAAACCACCAGGCCAAGCCACTGGGCAGCAACGCAAGCAGCCCAACCGACGCTACGCCGGCAAGAAACTGCGCCCGGGTCGCGGCGAAGGCGAAGCTGAAGGGCAGCGTAGCCCCGTCATCGCGCGTTTGACTGTTCCAGCCGCCGTCCCGGCCGCTGAAAATCTCGAACACGAAACGCACGTGCCAGATCAGCATTACCGGCGACAGCAGGATCGAGGCGAAGATCTCCAGGAGGGTTGAAACCGTGGCACGGAAAGCTCCGCCAACGCGGCGTCGTTGTGCTGGCGACGTTAGCACCAGGAGCAGCCCTAGCAGCCGTGGCAAGAACAGCAGGCTGGCGATCAAGCCGGTGAGCAGTAGAGCGGTTCCGCTTTGCTCGCCAGCGGCTGAGGCTGCGCCCTCCGCAGGACTTTGCACAGCGACAATTGCTAACCCCAGCAGCAGAAAGGCCAGCCAGATGGGGGAAGACAGATAGGCCATGATCCCTTGGGCGAGGTGCAGGCGGCTTACCCAGTGGAGGCCTCGCGCAGGAAGGACCTTGCCATGCTGCAGATTCCCCTGGCACCAGCGCCGATCTCGCATCGCATGATCCAGCGCTGTGGGAGGAGGTTCTTCCCAGGAACCGCCTAGATCGGGCGCCATCCGAACTTCCCATCCAGCGCGGACCAGCAGGGCGGCCTCGACGAAGTCGTGGCTCATGATATGCCCGCCGAAGGGCTTGCGGCCTGGCAGGTCGGGCAGCCCGCAAGCCTCCGTGAAGGCGCGTGTCCGGATGATGGCGTTGTGGCCCCAGAAGTTGCCCTGACCCAATCCCCAGAAGGCCAGGCCATAGGCCAGAACGGGCGTGGCAATCATGCTCGCCCACTGTTGCAGGCGCGCAAAGAGCGTCGAGCGGTTGATCAGCGTCGGTGGAACTTGCAGCAGCCCCAGGCGCGGGTTCGCCTTGAGCGTGCGCGCCATTGTCAGCAGCGTCTCGGGCGCCATAAGGGAATCGGCATCCAGTACGACCATCGCCTCGTAGTGGACGCCCCACCGCCGACAGAAGTCAGCGATGTTTCCAGCCTTACGGCCTTCATTTTTCGTACGGCGGCGATAGTGCAACGCGCCCGCGCCTTGCAACAGTCTGCGCGCGGCAAACCACGCGGCCTCCTCCGCGACCCAGATTCTGGGGTCGGTGGTATCGCTCAACACAAAGAAGTCGAAGGTGCGTCCCTCGGGGTGCCGCGCCAGCCCCTCGTACATCGCCGCGATGTTCGCAAAGACCCGGTTTGGATCTTCGTTGTAAACCGGCACCAGAATCGCGGTGCGATCTGGTAGAGGGTCCTCGGGGTCAGGCTTGCTCAATCCAGGTTGTCGCCAAGCGTTTAGCGCGGCGAAGGCTCCGACGATTGCGTTCCAGAAAGAAAACGCGAGCCAGAAGGTGAGGAAGGCGAACAGCGCCACGTAGAGGCCATCGGCGAGCCCGAAGCCTCCCCAGTTAAGCAGATCTTGAAATGCCCAGGCTGCGATCGCGGTAGTGGCGAGACTTCCACCAATTACCGCGGTCCTGCTTGCGAAGCCAACAAGGCCTCCACGAGACAATCCCATTCATCACCTCACGCGCGCACGCGCCAGGCTGGGCCTGCCGCGCGTGGAGGTGGGGAGCTTGGCACGCACAGCCGCCGGTTCGAGGGATTGCACCGGCATGGGAACAGGGACTACGGGCGGCGCTGCCACCGGTACCGCAAGATCAAGCCTCCGCAGCGCCTCAGGCGGCAAAGTAGCGTCGTGGAACAACGTCAACGGCCAACGCTCTGCAACGCCACTCAAGGCAACGGCTGCCTCAGCGACTGCAACCATCGTCCGCCGAGATTGATGACTCAGGAGGCTATTACTCAGTGGTTGATAGTTCAGCCACTCGCATAGCCGCCGCTCCAGAGTCTCCTCTAGCCTTTCGCCGGGGCGCGATTGGCGCCTCAGGCGGTTGATCAGCCGGTCGATGTCGCGCGGGGTGTGCACACCCAAGCCCCGGAGGCGGCTCTGCACAGAGAAGGCCGGGTCCGGAACGTCGGTAGAAGATGTCATGGGTCCTGAGATGTTTCTCAACTTGTCGGATATGTCTGCAACAGACATGGCGTGCACCCAACGTCCTTTTCTATGACCAAAGTGCGTCAAGGCTCGCCAGGGGCGGAGCGCCTCCTGTCGGAGAGATATAGCCAGCAACTCGTGCAGAAGTTCCCTGATTGCCCGTGCTGGCATAATGTTTCGCCGGCAGCTAGCTTGCGCCCTTCATCTATTCGTCTGAGGAGTGATTTATGGCTGGAAAGATCGACGCGCGGTTGGCGGAACTATCCATAACGCTGCCCACTCCGGCGGCGCCCGTAGCCAACTACGTCCCCTTCGTGAAGATTGGTAACCTGGTTTTTCTGTCGGGCCAGTTGCCGATCAAGGACGGAAAGCCGAGTCATCTTGGCAAGGCCGGCGGAGAACGAACGGCAGAAGAGGCGCAGGAAGCGGCGCGTAACTGCGCGATCAATATCATTGCGCAGCTAAAGGCTGCCTGCGACGGCGATCTTGACCGGGTAAAGCGTATTGTCCGCCTTGGCGGCTTCGTGGCATCGACCCCGGACTTCACGGATCAGCCTAAGGTAATTAACGGAGCCAGCGACCTGATGGTCGAAGTCTTCGGTGATGCCGGCCGCCACTGCCGCACCGCCGTGGCCGCGCCGTCTCTTCCCATGGATGTCACGGTGGAGATCGACGGCATTGCCGAAATCGAGTAGCCACGTCGCTCGGTTGCCAAATAAGAAAAGGCCCCGTTTTCCGGGGCCTTTTTCGCAGCACAGTCGGAATTGCTCTACTTCATTGTTGGCATCACGAACTCTGCGCCGGAGCGAATGCCTGTGGGCCAGCGAGAGGTCACCGTTTTCATACGTGTGTAGAAGCGCACGCCCTCCGGGCCATGCATGTGGTGATCCCCGAAGAGCGAGCGCTTCCAGCCGCCGAAGGAGTGGAAGGCCATGGGGACCGGGATGGGCACGTTGACGCCGACCATGCCGACGTTCACGCGGCTGGCAAAGGTCCTGGCTGCATCCCCATCGCGCGTAAAGATCGCGGTACCGTTTCCATACTCGTGGCTGTCCACCAGGGCGACCGCTTCATCGTAATCCTTGGCGCGGACAACTGAGAGGACCGGCCCGAAGATCTCCTCCTTGTAGATCCGCATGGATGGTTTCACCTCGTCGAAAAGCGTGCCACCCATAAAGTAGCCGTTCTCGTAGCCTTGCATTGTGAAGCCACGACCATCGACCAGGAGTTTTGCGCCTTCCTCGATGCCAAGATCGATGTAGCCCTTCACCTTGTCGTAATGCTGCTTGGTGACCAAGGGGCCCATCTCGGCTTCCGAGTCAGAATAGGGGCCAATCTTCAGGCTGCGGACCCGAGGAACCAGGCGCTCGATCAAGGCATCTCCTGCGGCGCCGACTGCAACGGCCACTGACACTGCCATGCAACGTTCGCCGGCAGAGCCGTAGCCGGCGCCCATCAGGGCGTCAGTCGCTTGATCCATATCGGCGTCCGGCATCACGATCATGTGGTTCTTGGCACCACCCAGCGCCTGAACCCGCTTATTCGCGCTGGTTCCTCGATGATAGACGTACTCGGCAATGGGGGTTGAGCCGACGAAGCTGACGGCCTGGATCTCTGGATGATCCAGGATGGCGTCGACGGCTTCCTTGTCGCCATTGATTACGTTGAAGGCACCGGCCGGAAGTCCTGCCTCGGTTAGCAGTTCAGCCAGCAGCATGGGGGTGGTCGGATCGCGCTCTGAGGGCTTCAGCACAAAGGTGTTTCCGCACGCGAGCGCCACCGGGAACATCCACATGGGGACCATGGCCGGGAAGTTGAAAGGCGTAATGCCAGCCACAACGCCAAGCGGTTGGCGCACCGAATAGCTATCAACGTTGGTGCCGACATTCTCGGTGAACTCGCCTTTCAGCAGTTGCGGGATGCCGCAGGCAAACTCGACCACCTCCAGGCCGCGGGTAACCTCGCCAGCTGCGTCGCTCAATACCTTGCCGTGTTCGCGACTGATCGCTTCGGCGAGCTTTGAGCGGTTGGCTTCCACCAGTTCCCTGAACTTGAACATGACTCGAGCCCGGTTGAGCGGCGTCATCCCCGCCCAACTTGGAAGAGCTTCGGCAGCGGCTCGAACGGCGGCGTCAACTTCGCTTGTAGAGGCAAGGGCGACGTGCGCGGCTACTTCGCCGGTTGCAGGATTGAAGACGTCGGAGTGCCGACCGCTTTTTCCCTCTTCGATCTTGCCGCCGATGTAATGGTTGATCTGCGCCGTCATAGCGTCTTCCTCTTCGTTTGCATGATCCGGGCCCGGCCAGTGGTGGCGGTCGCGAGGCCACCATAGAGCAAACAGCACGAGCCTTTAAAGCGCTCAACTGCTGCCGTCAGGGATGACAAACTCGCTCGAACGGTAGCCTTGCAGGAACAGCAATCCTGTCAGATCGCCATGATCGAGCCTATAGCGTGCCGCACGCCGAACCAGGGGCTTTCCGCGAAAGGCAACGCCGAGACCTGCCTCGTTGAGCATCGCCAGATCATTGGCGCCGTCGCCCACTGCTGCTGCCTCAGCCGCCGAAAGGCTCAGCCCGTCACAGAGCTCCAGGAGGATCTCCAGCTTTGCGTCGCGGCCCAGAATTGGCGGTACAACCTCGCCGGAAACTGTCCCATCATCCAACTTGAGCTCGTTTGCCCGAACGAGATCGAAGCCGAGCCTTTCACCGATGGGATTGGCGAAACAAGTGAAGCCGCCGGAAACCAGGGCGCAGTAAGTGCCGTGTCGGCGCAGAGTGGCCACGAGCGTGACTGCGCCCGCCATCAGCGTCATCCTCTTGGAGACGCTTGCAAGATCCGCTTCCGACAGGCCGGCCAGGAGGGCAACGCGTTCCGTCAGCGCCTGCTCAAAATTCAGTTCCCCTCGCATGGATCGCTCGGTGATTGTCGCAATTTTCTCGCGCTTGCCGATCAACTCCCCCAGTTCATCCAGCATTTCCTGCTGGATGATGGTCGATTCCAGGTCTGCCACCAGAAGGCGCTTGCGTCGGCCGGCGGCGGGTTGAACAGCCAGATCCAAGGAGACGTCACCCAGAGCCTGCCGGAGGTCTTGCTCGAGAGATGCTGTATCGCCCTGCTCAGGCCAGGAAAAGGGTAGGTCGCAGGCGACACCCTCGGCGAGCCAGTCGACATCAACAGGCGTTGCCCCTGAGCTTCGGAGGGCAGAGCAAACAGCCTCCACATGCCGGACTTGCAGTTGCGCGCGTTGCGGATCGTCGATCAAGGTCACTACATGCTTCATGAGCCAAAGCTATAGAAGCCGCGGGGGCGAAAGGACAGGGCTATGCGTGCAGATACAGATGGTGAGACGGAGCCAAAGCCTTTGGCCCTCGTAGTCGCGGGGCCGACGGCCAGTGGCAAGTCTGCGCTCGCGCTGCATCTGGCTGAAGAGCTGAGCGGGACGGTTATCAATGCTGATTCGCTGCAGGTGTATCGAGAGCTGTCCGTAGTCACCGCACGTCCGAGCGAGGCGGACATGGCCCGCGTGCCGCACCGACTGTATGGCATCCTTTCGGTTCGCGAAAACTGCTCGGCGGGCCGCTGGCGGAGCATGGCGTTGAAAGCGATGGAGGAAGCGCGCAGCGAGGGAAGGGTGCCGATTTTGGTGGGAGGGACGGGCCTCTACCTCAAGGCGCTAGAGGAAGGCCTTTATCAGATACCGCCAGTGCCAAAAGAAGTGAGAGTTGAGGCGGAAGCTCTCCTTGCACAGGGCGAGCGCGAGCGCCTGCTTCAGGACCTGGCAGTAGGAGACCCCGAGAGTCATGCGCGCCTTCATCGCAACGATACCCAGCGGTTGCTGAGAGCGTGGGAAGTGCTCCAAGCGACCGGGCAGCCTCTTTCCTATTGGCAGCGTCAGCCTTCTGAACCCCCCGTCCCCTGGCGTTTTGCCTGGGTTCTTCTCCTGCCGCCGCGCGAGCAACTGCATTGCGCGATCGAGAGGCGTTTTCGGACGATGGTCGCCGCTGGCGCGCTTGAAGAGGTGGGGCCACTTTTGCAGGAGCCATTGCCGGCGAACGCCACCGCGGGAAAGGCTGTCGGCGTTCCGGAACTTGCGGCCTATCTGCGAGGCGATGTGGACCTTGAGGAGGCCATTGAGGCTGCGGCAGCGGCTACGCGCAGGTACGCTAAGCGTCAGCTTACCTGGCTTCGCGGGCAGGTGTTGGGCAGGAAAGAGACGCTTCTTGAGATACGGGAGCAATATTCGAACGATAACGCAGCCTTTATCTTTCCGAAAGTTCTCCAGTTTGTGTTGACCCTCCCTAGGTGAGGCGATAGGGTGCGCTGCCGCCGGGGGCCAAGCTTGGCCGGTCCGGCGGTTTTCCTGTTAATTAGTCGAAGTTGGGTTCGACTGCTGAAGTGAGGCTATAGGAGATGGAGCGCGACAAGAGTTCGGAAGCCGAGATGCTGACCGGTGCCCAAATGGTCATCAAGGCCCTTGTAGAGCAGGGCGTAGAGGTGATTTTCGGCTATCCCGGCGGCGCCGTACTTCCGATCTATGACGCTCTCTTCCAGCAGAATTCTATCCGCCACATCCTGGTGCGGCACGAGCAGGCGGCGGTTCATGCGGCAGAGGGCTATGCCCGCTCCACCGGCAAGGTCGGCGTCGTCCTGGTTACCTCAGGTCCAGGCGCGACCAATGCGGTCACCGGACTGACGGATGCCCTGATGGACTCCATTCCGGTGGTCTGCCTGACAGGGCAGGTGCCAACTCATCTGATCGGTAATGATGCCTTCCAGGAGGCTGATACCACCGGCATCACCCGCCCCTGTACAAAGCACAATTACCTGGTGAAGAGCCCGGACGAGCTCAGCCGAACGCTACATGAGGCCTTCTATGTTGCGCAGGCGGGGCGCCCGGGGCCAGTGGTCGTGGATCTGCCAAAGGACACGGTTCAGAACAGGGGCGTCTACACGCCGCGGGAAGCTGTCGTCCATCGCAGCTATCGTCCGCAGAGGCAACCGGAGCTGGACGGGGTGCGCGAGGCCATCGCCTTGCTCAAGGACGCCAAGCGGCCGATTTTCTATACCGGCGGTGGCGTCATCAACTCCGGCCCAGAGGCCTCGGCCGCCTTGCGGGAGTTGGTGCAGCTGACCGGCGCCCCAATCACCTCCACCCTGATGGGTCTTGGAGCTTTCCCCGCATCTGATGGTCGGTTCCTCGGGATGCTGGGGATGCATGGCACCTATGAAGCCAACCTGGCCATGTATGAATGCGACGTCATGGTGTGCGTCGGCGCACGCTTCGATGACCGCGTCACCGGACGTCTCAGCGACTTTTCGCCGAACTCGAAGAAAATCCATATCGATATCGATCCCAGTTCGATCAACAAGAACGTGATGGTCGACTTGCCGATCGTCGGCGATTGCGGCGCGGTTCTGGAAGCCATGCTGGCTGAATGGAAAGAGCAGAAGGTTTCGGCGGACCAGAAGGCGCTCGGCGCCTGGTGGGAGCGCATCAATGGCTGGCGCACCCGGAATTGCCTTGCCTTTGAGCAGAAAGGGTCAGCCATCAAGCCGCAATACGCCATCCAGCGCCTCTATGAACTGACCCGCGAGCGCGACGTCTATTTCACGACCGAGGTCGGGCAGCATCAGATGTGGGCGGCGCAGTACATCAAGTTTGAGCAGCCCAACCGTTGGATGACGTCGGGCGGGCTGGGCACCATGGGTTATGGTCTGCCAGCTGCGCTAGGCGTTCAGGTGGCCCATCCGGATGCCCTGGTTATCGATGTTGCAGGGGAGGCCTCGATCCTGATGAATATTCAAGAGCTCTCGACCCTGTGTCAGTACGGGTTACCGGTGAAGATCTTCATCGTGAACAACCAGTGGATGGGAATGGTCCGCCAATGGCAGGAGCTTCTGCATGGCAGCCGCTACTCTGAAAGCTATAGCGCAAGCTTGCCTGATTTCGTGAAGCTTGCAGATGCCTACGGCATCAAGGGCATCGTCTGCGAGAAGGCCGAGGAGCTGGACGACCGGATCCGCGAAATGATCGAATCCCCATCCCCGGTCATCTTTGATTGTCGCGTACTTCAGGAAGAAAACTGTTTCCCGATGATCCCCTCGGGCGCAGCACATTACGAAATGCTGCTGGGGCCGGAGGACAAGGCGCAGCGACCGATCTCGGAGGAGGGGATGGTATTGGTCTGAGCCGCTCATCAGGCTTCATCACAGATCCCGTGCGGCCTTTTGGCGCACATCCTTAATCACGAGATCAGGCAAATGCCCAACAAGACTGAAACGATGCCGATAGAACGGCGCACGATTGCAGTTCTGGTCGACAACGAACCCGGCGTACTTGCCCGCGTCATCGGGCTCTTTTCGGGCCGCGGATACAACATTGAATCGCTGACCGTGACGGAGGTGGATCCTGCGGTACATCTGAGCCGCATCACCATCGTTACCAGCGGCACAGCGCAGGTAATCGAGCAGATCAAGGCGCAGCTCGATCGCCTGGTGCCGGTTCACCGCGTATCGGACCTGACTTTGCAAGGTCCCCACGTTCCGCGGGAGCTTGCGCTGGTCAAGGTAGTGGGTGGCGGTGAAAAGCGGGTCGAGGCGCTGCGGATCGCCGACATCTTCCGCGCGCGCGCCGTCGACAGCAGTCATGAGCACTTCACTTTTGAGGTTTCTGGCGACAGCGGCAAGTTGAATGCCTTCATCGAGTTGATGCGGCCGCTTGGACTTGCTGATGTTAGCCGGACCGGCGTGGTGGCCATTGCTCGTGGGAGCGGCGGCCTCTAGCCAATTTTCTGAAGGGGGCTTCGGCCATTGCACCTCCTGCGTCTGCAAGCTAGAAGGCGCCCCTATAACATCTACAATGGCCCGGCTGCCGGGTTCGCAAGATCGTTTCAATAAAAGGGACTAGAAGATGCGCGTTTACTATGACCGGGACGCCGACGTTAACCTCATCAAGGGAAAAAAGGTTGCGATCGTCGGCTACGGCAGCCAGGGCCACGCCCATGCGATGAACCTGCGCGACAGCGGTGTCGCGGAAGTCAACATCGCTCTGCGTGCTGGCTCCGCCAGCGCGCCGAAGGCTGAGGGCGCCGGCTTTACCGTCATGACACCAGCCGATGCCGCGAAGTGGGCGGACGTGGTCATGGTATTGACGCCGGACGAGCTTCAGGCGGACCTCTACAAGGACGACCTCGGCCCGAACATGAAGGAAGGGGCCGCGATTGCCTTCGCGCACGGCCTGAACATTCACTTCAACCTGATCGAGCCGCGGGCCGATCTCGACGTCTTCATGGTCGCGCCAAAGGGGCCGGGCCATACGGTGCGGAGCGAATATGTGCGTGGCGGCGGTGTGCCCTGCCTCCTGGCCGTGCACCAGAACGCTTCCGGCAACGCCCAGGAAATTGGCCTTTCCTACGCCTCTGCCATCGGTGGGGGACGGGCCGGTGTTATCGAAACGACCTTCCGTGAAGAATGCGAGACCGACCTCTTTGGTGAGCAGGTGGTACTCTGTGGCGGCCTGACCGAGTTGATCACCGCCGGCTACGAGACCCTGGTTGACGCGGGCTATGCGCCGGAGATGGCTTACTTCGAGTGCTTGCACGAAGTGAAGCTGATCGTCGACCTCATGTACGAGGGCGGCTTGGCCAATATGCGCTACTCCATCTCCAATACCGCTGAGTATGGAGACTACAAGACGGGGCCGCGCATCATCACCGAGGAAACCCGCAAGGAGATGAAGCGGGTGCTCGCGGACATTCAGGAAGGCCGCTTTACCCGAGACTGGGTGCTCGAGTGCAAGGCCGGCCAGCCGTCCTTCAAGGCCACCCGCCGTCGCGCTGCGGAGCACTCCATCGAGGAAGTCGGTGCCAAGCTGCGGGGGATGATGCCGTGGATCGCGGACAACAAGCTGGTAGATAAGAGCAAGAACTAGAAGCCATCACGCAGGCTGATTGCGTGGAGCGCCCCGGAACCAATTCCGGGGCGTTTTCCTTTTTGAGCTTGAGCTCGATCGTCGGGACGATTGAAGGGTGGAACAAGGCTATTCCAGCCAAAAGGCCAGGATGCTGGCAGGGGAACTCTATGATGCCGGCGATCCCGAGTTGGTGGCTGAGCGGGAGAAGGCCGCGCGTCTGCTCCACCGCTTCAACCATCTGCATCCGGATGATCCCGCGTCAGCCAGCCTGCTGGATGAACTCTTAGGGGAGTTAGGAGCGAAGTGTGAGATCCGCCCTCCCTTCTACTGCGACTACGGCTATAACATCTCCATCGGTCCGCGCTGCTTCTTCAACTTCGGCTGTGTGCTGCTGGACGTTATGCCGATCACGATAGGGGCCGACTGCAAGTTCGGTCCAGGGGTGCAGGTCCTGACGCCGGATCATCCGCGCGACGCCGCGGTGCGCCGACAGGGACTGGAACGAGCAGATCCTATTGCCATCGGAAATAATGTCTGGATCGGAGGCGCGGCGGTAATCCTGCCAGGCGTCACAATTGGGACGGATGCCATCGTGGCGGCCGGCGCTGTCGTAACTCGCGATGTGGCACCGGGCTCTCTAGTGGGCGGAGTACCGGCGCGCCAACTATAGCCCGAGACTCCGGACATGGCGCTTACAGCGGATTCCAGCCGAACCTTTAAGCTGAGGATTAAACCTGTCTGGATCGACGGTTCCTGAGCCGAGGTAAGCAAGCAAAAAGACGGAGAACCTTTCTCGCGTGTATCAACGCAACTTGCTGTAATCCTTACCGGAATCCGCCTACCTAAAGCTTAGCGGTTGTGCTTGTCGCTGCCTACTCGCATCAAAGCCTCCCTTGCATTCATTGCAACGGAAGGCTATTCGCAATGCACTCTCAATCACCCCTTCAAGGGAAAACCTGTCGCTAATGCTTTCCCGTATCCTCGGCTTCCTTTCCGCCGATATGGCAATCGACCTAGGCACCGCCAACACACTGGTTTACGTGAAGGGAAGGGGCATCGTACTCAACGAGCCCTCGGTCGTCGCCATTGCCGAGATCCGGGGCAAGAAGCAGGTATTAGCGGTTGGCGATGAAGCCAAGTTGATGCTTGGCCGCACGCCCGGGAACATTCAGGCCATTCGTCCGCTTCGGGACGGGGTCATCGCTGACTTTGAAGTTGCGGAAGAGATGATCAAGCATTTCATCCGCAAGGTGCATAACCGCCGGACCTTTACCAGCCCCCAAATTATCGTTTGCGTGCCCTCAGGTTCCACGGCGGTCGAGCGGCGGGCCATTCAGGAATCGGCCGAGGCCGCCGGCGCCCGTCGCGTTTTCCTGATCGAGGAACCCATGGCCGCGGCCATTGGCGCCGGATTGCCGGTAACGGAGCCGACGGGCTCCATGATCGTCGACATCGGTGGCGGTACGACTGAGGTCGCCGTCCTGTCGTTGGGTGGCATCGTCTACTCCCGCTCCGTCAGGGTAGGCGGCGACAAGATGGACGAGTCGATCATCGCTTACATTCGCCGCAATCATAATCTTCTCGTTGGAGAGGGGTCGGCGGAACGGATCAAGAAGCAGATCGGGTCAGCCTGCCCGCCGGAAGACGGCGAAGGCGCCACCATGGAGATTAAAGGGCGCGATCTGATGAACGGCGTGCCGAAAGAGCTGATCATATCCGAGCGACAGGTTGCCGAAGCCCTGGCAGAGCCGGTGAGTGCGATCATCGAGGCGGTCAAGGTCGCTCTTGAGCATACGGCCCCTGAATTGGCGGCGGATATCGTCGACAAGGGGATCGTGCTGACGGGCGGCGGCTCGATGCTGGCGAATCTCGATTTTGTCTTGCGCGCGGCCACGGGATTACCGGTTTCGATCGCCGATGATGCCCTTTCTTGTGTCGCACTTGGTACAGGTCGATGCCTTGAAGAAACCGTGGCCCTAAGGAACGTCCTGACCACCATGTACTAGCTGGCCGGAAGTTGATTTCAGGCTCAATCGCTGCTTTCGAGACTTCCATTTTTTTCGTCCCTTACCTAGCCTTGGCTCGGCTTTGAGACGACGTGCCGGTTGTCAGACTCTCTGGAGGTAGGCCTTGCAAAAACGGGCGGGCACCGTAGCGCGAATTGCTTCGCCCATGAGGGCGCTGTCCCAGCGCTTTGGCCTGCCCTTGTTGTTGATTGCAACCGCTACCACCATTGCCCTCGGCCAAATGGATGCCCGGGTGGTGGAGCGCGCCCGGGTGTTCGTGATGGACACAACGACACCGGTGCTGGAAGTACTGTCAGAGCCGGTTTATGCCATCGAACGCGCCACAGAGAGTTTTCGTGAACTGGCTGAGCTTCGGCAAATCAATGAAAGCTTGAAGCTGGAAAACGAGCGGCTGACTGCCTGGCACCATCGGGCGCGCCGACTGGAGGCGGAGAATCTCCGGCTTCGCTCGCTTCTAGCATTGGTACCCGACGCAGGCGCCAGATACGTAAGCGCGCGCGTCATCGGAGACCCCGGCGGCGCCTTTGCTCGCTCTCTGCTTGTCGCGGCAGGTCGAGCGGATGGAATTGCGGAAGGGCATGTGGCGCTTTCCGGGGAGGGCGTGGCCGGGCGTGTGGCCGATGTAGGCGAGCGGGCAGCGCGAGTGATGCTGATCACCGACCTTAACAGCCAGATCCCTGTCAGCATTGGCCTGAGCGGCGAGCGGGCGGTCATGGCGGGCGACAACAGTGCCGAGCCTCGCTTGCTCTACCTTCAACCTGGGCACCATGTGAGTGCAGGGGACCGTGTCGTTACCTCCGGCCACGGGGGCCTCTTCCCTCCCGACCTTCCCATAGGGGTTGTCGCCCAGGTGACTGAGGAGGCTGTGCGGGTGCGGCCCTATGTGGATTGGCGGGATCTGGAGTACCTGCGTCTAGTCGACTACGAATTGCCCGGGCTCATCGCACCGCTGATAGATAAGCAGCGCCCGTCGGCGGAGTAGGGAGTTTATGGCCTTGGAGTTTTTCCAGCGCCTGGATGCTGCTGGGAAGGCGCTCGTTCCGGCGTTGCTGAGCTCCTTTTTGATCATCCTGACCCTACTCCCGCTGCGTGCGCCGGAGGTCGCGCCTCTTACGCCGGCACTGGGCCTGACAGCGGTCTACTATTGGGCCGTTTTCCGGCCCGACCTTTTGCCGGCATGGCTTGCGTTCCTGCTCGGCCTGTTGCAGGACCTCCTGACCGGAGCGCCGCTTGGTACGGGCGTCATCTTGCTTGTGAGCATGCACTTCTTCGTTGCTGCTCAGCGGAAGATTTTCGTGAACCCCAGCTTCACGATGCTCTGGGTCTTCTTCGGGCTGTTCGCTGCAGCATCGCTGCTCTTGTCGTGGTCGGTCGGATCCCTGCTGGTTGGGCAGCTTCCCGACGTGCGGATGTTCTTCTTGCACTATGTTTTGACTGTCGGCGCTTACCCCTGTTTGGCCTGGCTTTTCGGCAGAGTGCAGCAGTTGCTGTTGTAAGTGCGGCGGCCTGGTCCGTTTGTATAGTGGGTTTTTGGAGAGGGTTCAGCGGTCGTGGAAAGGCCTCATAACGAGGAGCAGACGCGCTACCAGAGTTTTACCCGCCGCTCCCTGCTGCTGGGGGGCGGGATGGCCATTGGTCTGACCGCTCTCCTCGGTCGGCTCTACCAGCTTCAGGTCTTGGATGCGGAACGCTATCGTCTGCTGGCCGAGGACAATCGTATTTCCATGCGCCTCCTGGCGCCGCCCAGAGGCGAGATCATTGATCGCCAGGGCATTCCGGTGGCGATCAATCGCCAGAACTACCAGGTGCTTCTCGTTGCCGAGCAGGCGAGGGATTTTCGCGTGGTCCTCGACCGCCTGTCACAGCTCATCGAGGTGACGGACGAAGATCGAGCGCGAATTGAGCGCGATGTAAGCCGGTTTAGGTCTTTCGTCCCAGTGCGCGTGCGTGACAGCCTTACCTGGGAGGAGGTGAGCAGCATTGCCGTGAATGCGCCAGATCTCCCCGGCATCAGTATCGAGGTCGGTCAGACCCGCCATTACCCCTTTGGAGCAAGTTTAGCCCATATAGTGGGGTACGTCGGCCCGGTGTCGGAGCAGGACCTCATCGGGCAGGAGGATCCGATGCTGCAGCTCCCGGGGCTGCGGATCGGCAAGAGCGGCATTGAGCGATCCCAGGATCATCACTTGCGCGGCAACGCGGGCGCCAGCCAACTGGAGGTGAACGCGGTTGGGCGCGTGATGCAGGAGCTTTCACGTCAGGAGGGTGAGCGGGGGCGCATGGTCGAGCTCACGATCGATGCGGTTCTGCAGAACTACGTGCAACAGCGCCTGATGGGCGAACGCAGCGCGGCGGCAGTGGTCCTGGACGTTCATACCGGTGGCGTCCTCGCTATGGGTTCGGTCCCTTCTTTCGACCCCGAACTCTTTGTGCGCGGCCTCTCCGGCGCCCAGTGGCGCGCCCTGCTTGAAGATCCTCTCAATCCCCTTAGCAACAAGGCGATTGCCGGTGCCTATGCACCAGGCTCCACAATCAAGATGGTCGTGGCGATGGCCGCATTGGAGGCGGGAATAGGCGGCGGCGAAAGAGTGTTCTGTCCGGGATACTACGAGTTTGGTGGCCACCGTTTCCACTGCTGGCGGCGGGGCGGTCATGGTCACATCAACATGTCGGATTCTATCATCCAGTCTTGTGACGTTTATTTCTATGACGTCGCTCGTCGTCTGGGCATGGAGCGCATCGCGTCCATGGCGCGTCGTTTCGGGCTGGGCGCGCCGGTAGGGATTGACTTGCCGGGCGAGAGGGGTGGGGTGGTGCCCACCGAAGCCTGGAAGCTCGCTAATATTGGAGAGCGTTGGCAAGGCGGAGAAACGCTGATCGCGTCGATCGGCCAGGGCTTCATGCTGTCGACTCCTTTACAGTTGGCAGTGATGACCGCCCGCATGGTGAATGGAGGCCGCGCCGTGGTTCCTCAGCTCACACGCGCGGTGCATGACCAGAACGGCAGGGTCGCAATGATCGAGCCGCCCGCGGACATGGGATTCTCCCCCGGCCACCTACGGCTTGTCGTCGAGGCTATGGAGGATGTGGTGGTAAGCAGCCGCGGTACCGCCCGGGGTGCACGCATAGGCGTGGAGGCTTTTGAAATGGGGGGAAAGACAGGCACCAGTCAGGTTCGGCGCATCAGTGCGGCAGAGCGAGCCGCCGGGGTCTTTCGGAACGAAGATTTGCCATGGCATCGCCGCGACCACGCGCTCTTTGTCGGCTTTGCCCCCATTGGCCGGCCCCGCTACGCTTGCTCCGTCATCGTGGCGCACGGCGGCGGCGGCAGTGCGGTCGCCGCGCCGATCGCCCGTGACATCCTCCTGGAAACCCAGCGGCGTGATCCGGCAGCTGATGACCCGCTTCCTGGACCGATAGCGGCTCTGGCAGGCGAAGGATAAGTATATGTCTGCTCTGCACGACATGCGCCTGCGTCGGAACCCCGCCCTGCCGATGAGTCGCAAACTGCTCTACGTCAACTGGGGCCTGATCCTGATCGTCGTAGCCTTGACGGGCGCGGGCGCGGCGATGCTCTACTCTGCGGCGAACGGCAGCTTCGAACCTTGGGCAAGTCCCCACCTCTTGCGCTTCGTTCCTGCTTTGGCGCTGCTGATTGTGGTTGCCGTAACAGACATCCGCTTCTGGTTCCGGCTGGCCTATCTCTTCTACGTCTTCTGCCTGCTCTTGCTGGCGGCCGTGGAGCTGAAAGGCACCATCGGTATGGGCGCCCAGCGCTGGATCAACATCGGCTTCATGCAGTTACAGCCGTCCGAGGTCATGAAGGTCGCGCTGGTTCTGGCCCTGGCGCGCTATTTTCACGGCGTGCCCTATCGAGAATTGCGCCGACCTATGCTTCTGGTCCCCCCCTTGTTGCTGGCGATCGCGCCAGCCCTGCTGGTCATGCGTCAGCCGGATCTGGGGACTGGCGGCATGCTACTGATGTCGGCCTTTGCGATCTTCTTCCTGGCGGGAGTGCGCTGGTGGAAATTCGCTATCGTCCTGGGAAGTGGCGCCGCTCTCATACCCTTGGCCTGGAGTCTGCTTCACGACTACCAGAGACGCAGAGTGCTCGTGTTCCTCGACCCTTCGACCGATCCGCTCGGCGCCGGCTACCACATCATGCAATCCAAGATCGCCCTTGGGTCGGGAGGTATCTTCGGCAAGGGATTTCTCGAAGGTACTCAAAGCCACCTCAACTTCCTGCCGGAGCGACAGACCGACTTCATCTTTACGATGTTCGCGGAGGAGTTCGGGCTGATCGGCGCTCTCACGCTGCTGGGGGTGTACAGCTTGGTTTTCTTTTACGGCTTCGCCATTGCCCTCTCGGCAAATAATCAATTCGGACGCCTCTTGGCTCTCGGGCTCACCACCAACCTCTTTTTCTATGTTTTCATCAATATCGCCATGGTGATGGGCCTAGTTCCCGTCGTTGGCGTGCCGCTGCCCCTGATCTCCTATGGGGGGACCGTGATGATCATGGCGATGCTTTCGCTCGGGCTTATCATCAATGTCCGGGTGCACCGAGAGATCTACATCCCCCGCCGCGGGCTGCGGGAGGACGCCTGAGTGACAAGGGGAGGAGGCGGCAGGCATGGCGTGCTGAAGGATCTTCCCCGCAGTTCCTCGAGGCTGGAAAAGCCCCTCGACAACCGCCTGGCAAGTTGCTATCTAGCCGGCCTCACCCGATAGGGGGGCTGTGGGCGCATAGCTCAGTTGGTAGAGCAGCTGACTCTTAATCAGCGGGTCCAAGGTTCGAGTCCTTGTGCGCCCACCACTTTCCCTCAAGAAAATCAATGGGTTACAAGAGGCCGCCAGAGGCAGCCTTTTTGAATCGTAGCGGTCGGGATGCACGTGGGCGGCGGCGGTGTCGCCAGGTCCGCGCGTGTGAAACGATTGCTTACCCTTCAGATCAGATCGACGTTCGCGGGCAGAAGTCAACACTATGCCCTCGTTGGGCGTGAGGCAAAGAATTGCAAGATTGCCTACCTGCCGCACGCTCACTTCGGCAAGAGCCCGCAAGATCGGCACCTCCAGGGCAGCGTCTGCGACGCAACATGCTCTAGCCAAGCGGCGCAGAGGGTGCTCTTCGATCCTAGTGATGCCGTTGTCCTGTTGCTGGACCACCAGACAGGCCTATTCCAGACGGTCAACGACGTCCCGGTTAGTGAACTGCGGGCAAACACGGTGGCGCTCGCCAAAATCGCGGAGCAAGCCGCGATGCCAATCATCTACGCTGCGTCTGAGCCTGATGGTCAATCAGAACAAGCACCGAGTCTTTGGGACGAAGAAGCGAGGCCAAACCATTGCGAAAGGTCATCGACAATTTCCTTGCTCGTTGAGGAGTGTTCAGTTTTTCAGGTGCGCGACCCCGCTCACGACTCGATCTTCGTCAGCTCGAGGTTATCGGAGTTCAGCAAGACATAAATTGCGTCGGGCGCTAGGAGGCGTTAGCCGCAGCTTCGACCTCGTCCGGGGCGACCGTCGCCGGTGAGGATGACTGAAAGCCGCGCCTCAGTAGCGCCCGCTTTCAGGTGATGACCATAGCGAATGCGCTTGGGGGCTCGCGTCGCAGAAATTGGGATAGAGGTGCCAATCCTGCTCCGCCGGATCTTGGGCTGTGGCGCCGCGGTACCCTGAGAAAAGTAAAGGGCAGGAAGAGTCGATAGTTGCGCAAGCCGTTTCGGGCGCGCCCTAGCGTAGCGGGCGTGACTACGCCCGCTCAGCAATC
>JAJUFM010000052.1 GCA_029265995.1 Rhodospirillaceae bacterium
AAACCGGCAAGGACCAGTTGCAGATGGCTGAGCCCCAGCAACGTACCGCCAGGCGCCGCGAAGGCAATTCCCGCCAAGAACAGCAAGAAACTGCCTAAACGTCCCGCTACCCCACTCCCAATAAGGCCAATCCCGGGAATATATCCCTGCAGCGCCGAAGCGATGAACCAGACGCCGATGATCGCGGTGGCCAGGACCGTCACCACTTCCAAAAATGAACCCTGGCCGATCAACGCGGGGTTAAGCACGAAGAAGAAGGGAATGATGTAGATGATCGCACCCAGGCGCATTGCGGCGATACCGGCCGCCATGGGGCTGGTTCCCGCTAGCGTCGCGGCCGCAAAAGCACCCAGCGAAACCGGGGGTGTGATGAAGGAGACCATGCCCCAGTAAAGAATGAAAAGGTGTACCGCGAGAGGATCGAGGCCGATGCTCACCAGGGCCGGAGCGAGGACCACGGCCAGGAAGATGTAGCAGGCAGTAACCGTCATCCCCATGCCGAAGACGAAGGCGGTCAGGGCGCCCATGAGCAGCAGCGGCAGGGTTTCCCGCCCGGCGATGAACACCAGATCGTTTACGAGAGTCCCCGCCAGGCCGGTGGCGGAGAAGGCACCTACGATCAGGCCGACGCCCAGGAGGATCGCCACCAGTTCGGCGAGCGCGCGACCGATGCCGGCGATCATGTCGATGAACTCGCGGAAGGAAAGGCGTGTGGTGCGTCGCAACTGGTTGATGATGAGAAGCAAGGCCGTGGCGTAGAAGGGCGCGAGGGTTTCCTGCCGCAGAGCCACCATGAAGAAGATCAGCACGGCAAAAACCACGAGGTACTGCCAGCCGTTGCGAAAGGTTGTGCGCAGGCTGGGCAGTTCATGCCGGGGCAGCCCTCTCAATCCCCGCCGGGCGGCGTAGGCATCGAGCTGCACGAAGAGGCCGAAGTAGTAGAGCGCCGAGGGAATTGCGGCCGCCGCCATGATCTCGACGTAGGGCCTGCCCAGGAAGGATGCCATCACGAAGGCCGTCGCGCCCATCACCGGGGGCATCAGCACCCCGCCGGTGGAAGCGCAGGCCTCGGTGCCGGCGGCATAGCGCGCCGAAAAGCCGCTGCGCTTCATGGCCGGGATCGACACGACTCCGGTCGTGAGCACGTTCGAGATCACGCTGCCGCTCATGGACCCCATAAAGCCGCTGGCAAAGATCGCGACCTTGGCGGCGCCCCCGCGTAGCCCGCCCACCAATCCCAGCGCCAGGTCGTTGAAGAAGCGCCCGCCGCCGCCGTATTGAAGCGCCGCTCCAAAGACGATGAAACCGATCACCAGTTGGCCGAAGGCCCGCATGGGAATGCCGAAGGCACTTTCACTGGACAGGATGTGGATCGCTGCCAGGGCGTCGATAGGCTGCGGGAAACCGGAAATCGGCCCGGGCACGCTGTCCGCGATCGTGGGATAGAGCGAGAAGAGTAGGCAGACGAAGAAGATGATGAAGCCGCCGGCACGCCGCGCGCCTTCCAGGATCAGGGCCCAGTAAAGGTAGGACAGGAGCGTCGCGCGTTCAGGCGCCGCATATTCCCAGCCCTGCAGGAGAGCCCGCTCTGCGGTCGCGACGAAGTAGCCGCTTACCCCAATAACCAGCAGCGCCAGCACAAGATCATACCAGGGCACTCGATCGAGCGGGGCGGAAGGCCAGGCCGGGAAGACCAGAAAGCTGAGCGCCAGGAAGACACCCGCCAGAAGATAGAGATACTGGGTGTCGAGCAGCGTGACCCCGAAGGGGCGCAGCAGGAAAAGCTGATTGACTGCGAGCAGGACCGCCGCCAGCGTGAGGATCACGAAGACGACCTTCAACGGCCCGCGGAGGAGCCGGCGGCGCAGCTCCTCCCTCAGTTGATCGCCTGCCGCTTCCGCCTGGATGCTACCGGAGCCCTTCAAGCCCCCTTCCTGCTGGCGCGCGCTTGATGATCGCGTCATGGCTGCTCCGGAATCGCGGTAGGCGCGGCCTCGAAAAGCCGTCGTCCGCTTTCAGGTCGGAGAATTCGCCGGCTCAGCGATAAACCGGATCCATGCCGGAGGCCTCGAGCGCCTCGGCCCGCTTGCTCATCCAGGCTTCCAGGAAGGCGTCGCCCGCCTGCGCCTCCTCCGCCTTCATCTCCTCCCAGGCGGCCGCCAGTACCTCCTGTCTTTCGACGAGTGCATCATTGTGGGCCTGAAACTCCTCGTTCCAGACGCCGATCTCCTCGAAGTAGCGGATCGCGCCTTCGTGATAGGGCACGACCCAATCAAAGACCTGGCGGTCCAGCGCCCAGCCGTTGATGCCCGGAGAGGCGCCGTCGTATTCGGGGAAGAGCTCCACCAGCGCCTTTGTCATGGCATAGACAAGGTCGCTCTCCTGCGTGTCGTAGGTGATCAGAACAGGATAGGGATAGGCAGGCCCCTCATGCTGGTTCTCCTCCGAGAGGCCCGCGCCCTGGCTCGCCATGTTGGGGACAAAGAAGGGGGCCATCGATTTCAGCCGCTGCCACCCCTCTTCGTCATCGTGAGGCGTGGGCGGCCAGAAGAGCCCACGCGGGGAGGATTCGAGCTGGTAGGCCTGACCGGAGGTAGTGGCGGCGAAGGCGGCATCAACCTGATCGTTGACGATGCCTTCCCAGGCAGCGCCGAAGCCCGGGAAGTCGACCCTCTCGACGTCGTCCCAGGTCAAGTCGGCAAAGTGCAGGAGCGCCGTGATGTTCTCGTTGAGCGAGGGTGAACCGACCACCCAGGCGACCCGCTTTCCTTCGAGATCTGCCATGGTCTCGATCCCGAGGTCGGCGGCCACGCCGATCGAAAGGTTGCTGTCCGCGTTCGAGGCAAGCAGCACGCGAACCTTCTGCGGTCCCCACTCCGGCGCGCCGAACTCCTGCACACCTTCCTGCGCCAAATAGCTGGCGCCGACGCCCGTGGAGGAAAACTGAACGCGGCCATCGCGCAGCGGCACCTGCCGGGCGACATCATTGCGCCCAGGCAGAACGCGCAAGTCGACACCGAGATTGTTCTTCAACGCGGATCCCATGGCCACCGCCTGGTTGTAGCCAGCCGAACCCACATCATAGGCCGTCCAGGCAACCTGGCGCGGCAATTCCTGCGCGGACAGACTCCCCAGCCAGAGCAGGGAGGCCGCGAAGCTTGCCACCGCGAGAACGGGCATCCGTTGAAGGGGTCGCGTCGTCGCGTTCCAAACCGTCATGAAGTTCCCTCCCTGTTGAGATGGTTGCTCGAGCCGTCTTCCTGACCCCTACCTTGCTGCGACTCTTGTTCAGGGGATATCGCGTCAGAAAGCAGCCGCTATGGTTGCCTATTCCATAATCGGGAAAGAGAATAACGATTGGTTGCGCAGCGACGCAACAGCTTACCATAAGGATCGGAGTAACCGGTCTGCTGCAACGGGAGAGGTAACCCCATGTCACGCCGTGCCGCCGATCTGCTGGTTGAATCACTCGAGACCCACGGCGCGGACCGCGTTTTTTGCGTCCCTGGCGAAAGCTATCTGCCGGTATTGGATGCCTTGCATCAGCACGCGCGTATCCAGTTGATCACCTGTCGACATGAGAGTGGCGCTGGCTTCATGGCAGTCGCAGATGCCAAGCTGACCAAACGTCCCGGCCTCTGCTTCGTCAGCCGCGGCCCCGGCGCAACCAACGCATCGATCGCGGTGCACACTGCAGAGCAGGATGCCGTTCCCCTCATCCTCCTGGTGGGCCAAGTTCCGAGGAACGAACTGGGGCGCGGCGCCTTTCAGGAGGTCGATTACGGCAAGACCTTCGCGGACATGGCCAAGGAAGTCTGGACCGTCCATGACCCCAACCGTCTGCCGGAGATCGTGGCCAGAGCCTGGTCGCTTGCCTCTGCGCCGACCCCTGGGCCGGTCGTGATCGTGCTGCCAGAGGACGTGCTCGAAGAAGTGGTTTCGGGCCAAGCCTCACAGCCCCTCCCACGACAGCGACAACCCGCGGGCAGCGAAACGGCACGGGAGGTAGCGCAGCGTCTGTCCGAAGCGGAGCGTCCACTGCTGATCGCCGGCGGCTGTCTCGATGATGAGGAAGGGCGCGCGGCACTTCTAGCCGCCGCGCAAACGCACGGCATTCCAGTCATCACCAGCTTCAAGCGGCAAGACATCTTCCCGAACAGCAACCCCCTCTACGCTGGCCACCTGGGGTTCAAAATGCCGGCCGCCCAGCGCGAGGTGTACGAGGAGGCTGACCTTCTGCTGGCGGTGGGGACTCGCCTGGGTGAGGTGACCACCCAGGGCTACCGCCTGCCCGCGGCGCCGGTCCCGCACCAGCCCCTGATCCACGTCCATCCGGACCCGGCCCACCTGAATCAGGTTTTTGCAGCCGAGTTGGCTGTCGCGGCAGAGCCCTCGGGCTTTCTCCGGGCGCTGGCCGAGCATCCGTCACGCCCACCCGCCGCTCGCGCCGCCTGGGTGGAGATGCTGCACGGCCGGATCCGGGCCGCGCGCCCATGGCACCGACCTGCGGACGGGCTGTTGGACATGGGGCCGGTGGTGGCGGCGCTCTGTGAGCTGGCGACCGATGACGCCATCTTCATCACCGACGCTGGCAACTTTTCCGGCTGGCTTCACCGCCACTTCCCCTTCAACGGGCGCCAGCGGCTGATCGGCGCGGTGGGCGGTGCCATGGGGATCGGCGTGCCGGCAGCCGTGGCGGCGGGCCTGCGCTGCCCCGACCGCCAAATCATCACCCTGATTGGCGACGGCGGCTTTCTCATGACCGGCGGAGAGCTGGCAACGGCACTGCAGCACGGCGTGCCGGTCAAGATTTTCGTCTCCGATAATCAGAGCTACGGAACGATTCGCCTACACCAGGAGCGGCAGTATCCCGGCCGCCCCACCGCGACCGATCTTTACAACCCTGACTTCGCCAAGCTGGCGGAAGCCTACGGCGCCCGTGGCTTCACGATCGAAAGCATCGATGAGGCGGCGGCGGTGGTGAAAGCGGCGCTCGCGGAGCCGGGAGCAGCGCTGGTCTCGGTCAAAACCGCTGTCGAGCACATCAGCGCCTTTGCCACCCTGTCGGAGTTACGCCCATGAGTACGGGAGGTAGCTCGAGCGTCGTGGTAACGGGCGCCAGCCGCGGCATAGGGCTGGCCACTGCCGAGCTGCTGGCCGAGCGCGGGTACAACGTCATCGGCCTGGCGCGGACCGCGCCGGATCGCTTTCCAGGTGAGTTCCTGCGCGCCGACATGGCAGATCCTGATGCACTCGACGCGGCACTGGAAGCGATCAAAGGGCAATGGGATGTCACCGGGCTGGTGAACAACGCCGGACTCATCCAGGTTGCTACCCTGGCGGAGATCACCGACGTCCAGCTGCAGTCGATGGTGTCGCTGAATCTGGCTGCGGTCGTGCGCTGCACCAAGGCCTTCCTGCCGGCAATGCGGCGCGCGGGGCATGGACGGATCATCAATCTTGGCAGCCGCGCGGCCCTCGGCAAGGAGGGTCGCAGCCTCTATGGCGCCACCAAAGGCGCGGTCGTCGCCTTCACCCGCAGCGCGGCGCTCGAACTGGCTCCCGACGGCATCACGGTGAACTGCGTGGCGCCAGGCCCGATCGACACGGAGCTGTTCGCGGGCAGCAACCCTCCCGGCTCAGCGGGCCGATCGCGCCTGGAGGCATCGGTACCTGCCGGGCGGGTTGGCAGCCCCCGGGAAGTGGCCGCCGCGATCGCCTACTTCCTGTCGGCTGAGGCGGCTTTCACCACCGGCCAGACCCTCTACGTGTGCGGCGGGCTGTCGATCGGGGTGGCACCTCTGTGAGCCGGAACGCGTTGGACGCCCTCCTCTCTCCGCGCTCCGTCGCGGTCGTCGGCGCCTCCGACACGCCGACCCGGATCGGAGGCCGCCCGATCGCATACCTGAAGGCGGCAGGCTTTTCCGGCGGGATCTATCCGGTCAATCCGACACGTGAAAGCGTGCAGGGATTGAAAGCCTACCCCTCGATCTCGGCGCTCCCGGAGGCGGTGGATACCGCCATTCTGGCGTTGCCCGCCACGGCCATTGTCGACGCTGTCAAACAGGCGGCCGAGGCCGGCATCAAGGCCTGCGTTGTCTTCAGTTCCGGTTTCGCCGAAACGGGGCCCGAAGGTGCCGCCCGGCAAAAGGAGCTTGCCGCTGCAGCCCGGGCCGGGGGTCTGCGCCTGTTGGGTCCGAACTGTCTCGGCCTCTTCGACACGCAAAGCCGCTTCTACGCTACCTTCTCGACTACCCTCGACCGCGGATTCCCCGAACAGGGACAGCTTTCCATCATCAGCCAGAGCGGCGCTTTCGGCAGCCACCTCTATTTCGTCGCTCGCGAACTTGGGCTGGGCGTGCGCCGCTGGATAACCACGGGTAACGAGGCCGACCTCTCGGTGGCGGAGTGCCTGCTTTACCTGGCGGAGGATCCGGGCACCCACGTCATCCTGGCCTATGCCGAAGGAGTCGGCGACGGGCCACTCCTGATCCGCGCGCTGGAGCGGGCGCGTGAACTCGGCAAGCCGGTCATCTTCATCAAGGTCGGCCGCTCGGAGGTGGGCGCGGAAGCTGTCACCAGCCACACCGCCGCACTCGCCGGTTCCGACGCGGTTTTCGACGCCGTCCTGAGGCGGTGCGGGGCCTGGCGCGCGCACTCTATCGAGGCTGCCATGGACGCAGCCTACGCGCTTTCGGTCGGGGAGCTTCCTCAAGGAAACCGCGTGGGCCTGGTCACCATTTCCGGCGGCATCGGGGTCTTGATGGCTGACATGGCGGAAGATCTGCAACTCGAGGTCCCGCCGCTTCCTGCCGCCGCTCAAGCGGAGCTGAAAGCGCTCCTCCCCTTCGCCGGTACCCGCAACCCGGTCGACATCACCGCTCAGGTGTTCAACGACATTAGCCTTTTCGAGAGCAACCTGGACGTCCTGCTGCGCTACTGCCAGAAGGGTGCCGGCGCGCCTGCAGCCGACCACGAAACCGCTGTCGACAGCGCCATCACCTATCTGACGTCCGCGCCCGGTGCCGGCTTCCTGCGCAAGCCTTTCATGGAGGCGCTCACCCGCCTCCGGACACGCCACCCGAAGGCGCCCCTGATGCTGTCGATCCAGGTGCCGGAGGAGATGCGCCGGGCCTGCGAGGCGCTTCGTCTGCCGGTTTTTGCCGATCCCGGCCGTGCGCTCGCCGCAACAGCGGCCCAAGCGCATTTTGCCCGGCAACTCCGACGGAAGGCCGCCCCAAGGCAAATCAGCCGGCCCATCCCCCCACCTACAGGACCGCTGGGGGAGCAGCAGGCGAAGGCGATGCTGTCAAGGGCCGGCGTACCGCTTGTCGAAGAGCGATTGGTGCACTCGCAAGAGGAGGCAATTGCCGCTTTCGAAGCCTTTGGCGGCGGGCCGGTGGTTCTCAAACTCGCCTCACCTGACATCCTTCACAAGACTGAGATCGGCGGCGTCATCCTGGACTGCCGTGATGCAGCCACGGTGGCGCGCGCCTACGAACTTCTGCTTTCCCGCGCCGCCGAGAAAGCCCCGCAGGCAAAGTTGGACGGCATCCTGCTCGCCCGCCAGTTGGCCGGCGGCGTCGAATGTATCCTCGGGATGGAGCACGATCCTGTCTTCGGCCCAGTCATCATGCTGGGCCTCGGCGGCATTTTCGTCGAGGTGCTGAAGGATGTCGTATTCAGCCTTGCGCCGGTTTCCGAAGATGAGGCCATCGAGATGATCAATGTCTTGCAGGGCGCACCGCTGCTGCAGGGTGCGCGGGGCCGCGAACCTCTCGACATCGGCGCGCTTGCCCGGACCGTGGCGGCCTTTTCGGATTTCGCTGCCGCTGCCCACTGGGCGCAGAGCGCCGAAGTCAATCCCCTGCTGGTACTGCCTGAGGGAGTCGTCGCCCTCGACGCCCTTATCGTGAAGGCGCAGCCACCGTCCTGACCGAAGCGAAGATTGCCGCCTCTTCAATCGGTGACGAAACCCAGCATTCGGTCCCGAGAAGCGGTGATGTGGCGATGCATGGCCTCTCGCGCGCGGTCCGGATCCTCCTCGCGAATGGCCAGCAACACCTGCTCATGTTCATCCAGCACCTGGTGGATCCGGTCGCTGTTTGATTGCTGCTTCAATCGACGGGCGACGGTTATGCCGTCACGCATAGAATTGCTCAGCATATCGACGGTCTGGATGAAGAGGCTGTTGCGGCTGGCGACGGCTACCGCACGGTGAAAGTCGATATCGGCCTTGGCACCGACCTCGTTCCGCTTGAGCGCGGCGGCAAGCACCTCGATGGAACGCGCCAACACCTGAAGGTCGCGCCCTTCCCGCCGCTGCGCTGCCAGAGCCGCCGCTTCCGCTTCCACACCTGCCCGGAATTCATAGCTCCGTACGATTTCGGCAATACTGCCTGAGGGAGCGATGGTGGCGATGGCGTCGCTGGGCTCGCGCTCCACCCAACTACCGGAGCCACGACGGCTGCGCACGATATTGTCGAGCCGCAGACGGGCCAGAGCTTCGCGAACAACTGGGCGCGAAACGCCGAACTCGTTGCAGAGCTGCGGCTCCGAGGGAAGACGCTGGCCGACCCGGTAAGCCCCTCGGGCAATCTGCAGCAGCAGCACCTCGTAAACCTGATCTGCCAGACGCTTCTGACGCAGCGAAAACAGTGGCGCCGCGTTTTCGGCCTCTGTCGCTTCAGGCTGTCCCGCATGCGGAAGAGCGGCTTCGTTCGTCCTTACCATGGAAGTGAGAGTAGAACTGGGTTGCGCTCGGCGCAATCTACTTGTAAGTCGAGTTGACAGGTTGCTCGACGAAGAAGCGGCATCGCTCACGCAGGAGGAGGACCCCGACATGAAGACAAGCCCTGTTCAACCAGGCGATCTCCCCCGCTCGGTCCTCGCCGTGCCGCCCCTGGCGCGCCATGATGATCTTTCCCTTAATGCAGAAGCCAACAAGGCTCTGATCCGCTACCTGGAAGCCGGCGGCATCTCCACCTTGATGTATGGCGGCAACGCCAACTTCTACCACATCGGTCTGAAGCAATACGCCGAGGCCCTGGAAATGCTGGAGGAGGTGGCGGCCGAGGGTACCTGGGTGATCCCCTCCGCCGGGCCAGAATTCGGGCGGCTACAGGACCAGGTCTCCATCTTGCGGGACCGGGCCTTTCCGACGGCAATGGTATTGCCGCTCACCTTTCCGATGACCCCGGACGGAGTGGCAACCGGCCTGCGTCACTTCGCGGAGGCCTACGGCAAGAAAATCATCGTCTACGTCAAGAACGAGGGTTATCTGACGGCCGATCTGCTCGGCAAGCTCGTGGATGATGGACTGGTTTGCGCCATCAAGTACGCTGTGGTGCGAAATGACCCGAAAGAGGATGCGCTGCTGGCCGAAATGGTGGAGCGCATCGACCGCTCCATAATCATCAGCGGCATTGGTGAGCGCCCCGCGATCGATCACTTCCGCCACTTCGGTCTCAGTGCCTTCACGTCCGGCTCGGTCTGTCTTGCGCCCCGCGGTTCCATGGCTCTGCTCCAAGCGCTGAAGCGCGAGGACTACGACGGCGCCGAGGAAATCAGACAGCGCTACATCCCGATCGAGGATCTGCGCGACGGCATCAGCCCGATCCGCATCCTCCATGACGCCATTACGTTGGCGGGAATCGCCAACATGGGGCCGATGCTACCCATGCTTTCAAACCTCAGTGAGGAGGAACGCGCGAAGGTCGCTCCTGTTGCCAAGCAGTTGGCCGAGGGTGATGCCAGCAGGGTAAGTGCGGCCTAGGCGCGGTCATGAGACATCTTCTTGTCTCCGCCAACCTGCTCGAAGAACAAGCACGCGCGATTTTCCTGGCATGGGGATCGCGGGAGGACCAGGCACAAGCCTCGGCTCGCATCCTGGTAGAGGCCGACCTCGCGGGGATCGAGAGTCACGGCGTCGGCCTGCTCACCATGTACGCGCAGCAGATTGCCAACGGCGCTGTCGTACCAGGGGCCGAGATCACTACCGTGATTGATCGAGGCGCCATGGCCGTTCTAGACGGCGGTGGCGGCTTCGGCCATCAGGTTTCTCTGGAGGCCGTCGGGATGGCAGCCCGGAAAGCCCGCCTCTTCGGGATTGGCGCCGCGGCGGTCCGGAACTCCCACCACTATGGGGCTGCCGGTCTCTACGCGAAGCGAATCGCAGAGCAGGGTCTCTTGGGCATTTCTACAACCGCGGTCTGGCGTCCGGCCATCGTGCCGACGGGCGGAAGTCAGCCTATGCTCGGCACCAATCCCATCGCCTTCGCAGCTCCCGCAGCAAAGAATCGTCCTTTCTTGCTGGATATGGCAACCTCCACTGCAGCGATCGGCAAACTGCGGGTCAAGTTCTTCAACGACGAGCCGGTGCCTGCCGGCTGGGTGTTCGACGACGCGGGCAACTGGGCAAGAGACGCGGAAACCGCTTTGGCAAATCCCAAGCTGTCTCCCCTGGGAGGGGATGAAGAACAAGGCGGCCACAAGGGCTATGGCCTGGCGGCCATGGTGGAGATTCTTTCGACAACGCTCGCCGGCGCTACCTTCGCGCCCCTCCGTCCCGCGACGCAGGTCACGCACGGTGTCGGACATTTTTTTCTGGCGATCGACCCAGCCTTTTTCCGACCGGAAGGAGAGTTTGAGGAGGATCTCGATCTTCTTATCGATGCGCTGCGTTCCACCGCACCGCTCGATGCGACAAGGCCTGTACAGGTTGCCGGCGATCCGGAACATCGCCGCGCCGAAGAACGGCAAAAGAACGGCATTCCGTTGCCCTCGGCTCTGGTCGAGCGGCTGCGGGAGATCGCGTCCGAAGCGGGCGCACCCTTCCTGCTAGCGCGGGCAGGATCGGAGGCACAGCGGCCCGCTGCGCCCTGACCGGGCGTTGGGCCAACGATCAAGAACGGGAGGAAAGCATGAAGAAGTCTACCCTACTCGCTGCAACCATCCTTATCGGCTCTGGCCTGGGAATGGCCGGATCCGCGGATGCCCAACAACTTCGTTTCATGACCGGCCCCCAGGGTGGCGCCTGGTATCCCTTGGGCGGCTCCATCCAGAATATGGCCGCCGACTCCATGGGAGCGAACATCATCGTCATGCCAGGCGGTGGTGTCGCCAACATTCAGGGCGTCCAGAACGGCGATGCCGATCTTGCCTTCGGCAACTCCATCTCGACGGTAGATGCCATCAACGGGCGCGAGCCTTTTGAAGGCGAGGCAGACAACGTCTGCAACATGGCGACGCTCTATCCTCAGTTCTTCCAAATGGTTGCCCCCGTGGACAGCGGCATCACCTCGGTGCAAGACTTCAAGGGCAAGCGGCTGGTGACCCAGCCGGTCGGCAACACCGCCGAGCAGGTGATTCGCATGGTGCTCGACGTCAACGGCCTGTCTTACGACGACATGTCCGGCGTCGATTACGTTTCCTACTCGGACGGCGTGTCGCTGGTTCAGGACAATAACGCGGATATCTTCACTCTGGGTACGACCGTACCCTCCTCCGCCATCATGGACTTGGCAAACTCGCGTAATGTTCTCGTGGTCCCCCTCACGGAAGAGACCATGGACGAAATGATCGAGCGCAATCCCGGTTTCGCAGCGCTCACCATTCCAGCCGATTCCTACCCCGGCCAGTCCGAGGATGTTCTGGCCGCCGGCTATGCCACTCATCTGGTCGCACGTTGTGATCTCGATGCAGACCTCGTCTACGGAATCGTGGAGCAGATCTGGGAGAACCGCGACGAGTTGATCTCGATCGCCAGCGCGATGCGCAACATGACCATCGAGGAAATGGCGCGCGACAACGGCGTCCCGATGCACGAGGGCGCTCGCCGCTTCTACGAGGAAAATGGCGCCATGTAGGCCAAAGGCCTCTTCGCGAGGGGGTGCGTGACGTCGCGCCTCCTCGCGTTTTCCCGGTAGAGCAAGCGGAGCAGGCTCATCATGGCATCAGATCTCGCCCCGGCGGAATCCGCCTATGTCATCTGGACTAGACGTCTTGTGACGGCTCTCGCCGTCGGCATGAGCCTGTTCCATCTCTATATCGCCTACTTCGGGCCGCCCAATGCCTTCATCCTGCGCTCCTCGCACCTGGGCATTGCGCTGGTCCTCGTCTATCTGTCGATCCCCGGCGTCTTGAAGCGAAGAAAGGGCGGTCCGGGCATTTTCGACTGGCTAATGGTTGGCGCTTCCCTCGCGGCAGCAGCCTATCCGATCATCGAGCAGCATTACTTCAACACGCGAATGGCCTACGTCGGGCCGGTCAGCCAAACGGACCTCTTCTTCGGCGTGCTGATGATGGTCGTGATCCTGGAGGCGACGCGCCGGACGATCGGGCTGATCTTGCCGGTCACCGCGCTCCTGTTCCTCGGCTATCAGCTCCTCTTCACCTCGATCAACCCGATCCGGCTGGTCGAGTACCAATACATGACGACGGACGCCATCTTCGGCATCCCGATCCAGGTCTCGGCCACCTACGTGGTTCTCTTCGTGGTCTTCGGCGCGCTCTGCGAGCGCATGGGCGTCGGCAAGCTCTTCATGGATTTTTCACTCGCCCTGACCGGCCACACCGCGGGCGGTCCAGCGAAGGTGGCAGTTGTCTCGTCCGGCATCTTCGGTTCGATTTCGGGTTCGGCGACCGCGAACGTGATGACGACCGGCGCCTTTACCATCCCGCTGATGAAAAGGATCGGCTACAGGCCGTCATTCGCCGGATCGGTGGAAGCGGTGGCCTCGACCGGTGGCCAGATCATGCCGCCGATCATGGGGGCGGCCGCCTTCGTGATGGCAGAGTTTCTGGGCGTCAGCTACCTGACGGTTGCGACCTTCGCCATCCTGCCCGCCCTGCTCTATTACTTCGCCGTCTTCATCGCCGTGCATCTCGAAGCCCGAAAGCAGGGCATGAAGGGATTGCCCAAAGCCGATCTACCGCGGCTTGGCGAGGTAATGAAGGAGCGCGGCCATCTCTTTGGCCCCCTCGTCGTCATCATCGGCACGCTTCTCTACGGCTACTCGGCCCCCTTCGCCGCCCTTCTCGGCATCCTCTCGATCGTGCCGCTGGCGCTGCTACGGAAGAGCACGCGGCAGGAAGTGACGCTTCACAAGATCATCGATGGTCTGGCGGCCGGTGCCATCAACGCACTGGTGGTCGCGATGGCCTGCGCCACTGCGGGCATCGTGATCGGCGTCATTGCACAGACCGGCCTTGGCCTGACCTTCACCGGGATCGTTCGAGCGCTCGCTGCCGACTCGCTGCTTCTGGCGCTGATCCTTACCATGATAGCGGGCATCATTCTGGGCATGGGCATGCCCACCACGCCGGCCTATATCGTTCAGGTCGCCCTGCTCGTGCCGGCCATGGTCAAGCTAGGCGTCCAGGTGGAGGCCGCTCACCTGTTCGTCCTCTATTTCGCGATCCTTTCGGCCATCACGCCACCGGTAGCGATCGCTGTTTTCGCGGCCTGCGGCATCGCCCGCTCCCCGATCTGGGAAACCAGCATGGTGGCGGTCCGGCTCGCCCTGACCGGCTACATCATTCCCTTCATGTTCGTCTTTGGCCCTTCCCTGCTGATGATCGGTCACTGGACGACGGTGGTGATAACAGCCATCACCGCCTTTGCCGGCGTAGCCCTCCTCTCGATCGGACTGCAGGGCTACCTCTTTGGTCGCATGACCTGGGTGCCGAGACTGCTCTTCATTGCAGCCGCCTTCACACTGATCAAACCGGGGGTCGTGACCGACGTGGCCGGCATCAGTTTGGCGGCCGCCGGAATTGTGGTGGACTACCTCTACAGGCGCGCCGCAGGGCCCAGCATCGAGCCGGAAGCCGCTGAACGCGCCGAGATGCCGAGCGGGGGCAAGTAATGGGAATCAGCAAAACCGGATCAGGAATGCGACGTCCGGAAGATCTGCGCAGCCATCGCTGGCTGGGGGTACACGACCTGCGCGCCTTCGGGCACCGCTCGCGGCTGCAGCAGATGGGCTATGACCGGGCCGACTTCGCCGGCAAGCCGGTGATCGCCATCGTCAACACCTGGTCCGACATCAACCAGTGCCACGCGCACCTGCGCATCCGGGCCGAAGAGGTGAAGCGCGGCGTCTGGCAGGCCGGCGGCTTTCCGCTGGAACTGCCGGCGATGAGCCTGTCGGAGCCTTTCGTAAAGCCGACGACCATGCTTTATCGCAACTTCCTGGCGATGGAGGTGGAAGAACTGCTGCGCAGTCATCCGGTGGATGGCGCCATCCTTCTGGGCGGGTGCGACAAGACTACGCCGGGCCTGCTCATGGGCGCGATCTCCATGGGATTGCCCTGTCTGTTCGTTCCCGCGGGCCCCATGCTACGCGGCAACTGGCGCGGGGAGGTTCTTGGTTCCGGCTCGGACTCCTGGAAATACTGGGACGAACTGCGCGCCGGCAACATCACCGAGGCGGATTGGGAAGAGATCGAGGGTGGCATAGCGCGCTCCTATGGCACCTGCATGACCATGGGAACGGCTGCCTCCATGATGGCCGTGGCGGAGGCCTTGGGATTCACCCTGCCGAATGCCTCTTCCATTCCCGCGGCGGATGCCAACCATCCGCGGATGGCCACCGGCGCCGGTCGGCGCATCGTGGAAATGGTTTGGCAGGACCTGACGCCCGAAAAGATACTTTCGCCCGAGGCGGTGCACAATGCCCTGGTGGTGCACAATGCCATGGGCGGCTCCACCAATGTGATCATTCACCTGATCGCCATCGCACGGCGCGCCGGCATTCCACTCGATCTTCACGCTTTCGACGCCATCTCTCGCCAGGTGCCGGTGATCGCCAACGTGCGCCCCAGCGGCAAATACCTGATGGAAGACTTCTGGTACGCAGGCGGGCTACGGGGGCTGATGAGCCGGCTGCGGGAACACCTGCACCTGGATCTTGAGACGGTTGCAGGCCGTAGCTGGCATGACATCCTACAGGGAGCGGAGGTCTACCACCCTGATGTCATCCGGCCTGTGGATGATCCGGTGTTCGCCGAGGGGGCAACGGCGGTGCTGACCGGCAACCTGGCTCCGGCGGGCGCGGTCATGAAGCCAGCGGCCGCGCAGCCGGATCTGCTGAAGCACCGGGGACCGGCTCTGGTGTTCCCCGACTACGACAGCATGGCGCGCGCGGTAGAAGACGAGGGCCTTGAGGTGACCCGGGAGCATGTCCTGATCCTTCAGAACGCCGGTCCCCAGGGTGGCCCGGGCATGCCGGAATGGGGGATGCTGCCGATCCCACGCAAGCTGCTGCGCCAAGGAGTGCGCGACATGCTGCGCATCTCCGACGCGCGCATGAGCGGCACCTCCTATGGCGCCTGCATCCTGCATGTAGCGCCGGAAGCCTGGGTTGGAGGCCCGCTTGCCCTGGTGCGCACAGGCGACGAGATCGAAGTCGACGTTTCTGCCCGCAGCCTGAACGTCAGGCTGGACGAGCGGGAGATGCAGCGCCGCCGCGAGGCCTGGACGCCACCCCTGCCCCGCTATCAGCGCGGTTGGGGCGCCCTCTTCCAGCAACATATCGGGCAGGCGGATCAGGGCTGCGACTTCGACATCCTTCAGGCCGGGGCAGCGACCCCTGAACCAGAGATCCATTAGTCTCGGCCACCTTCTGCATCAGAGAGGCAGCGATTTGACCCTGAGATAGTGGGTCAAGATGCCGGGCTGCATGGCCAGTTGCTCCCAATTTCCGCGGAACTCCAGAACGGCAAGAGCAGAGGTCGGGAACTTGCCGCGCAATTCTTCCACCGCCCTCTGATCCGAACCGTCGCCCGCGAGCTGCAGGGCAAGACGATGGAGGCCGGGATTGTGCCCGAGCACCAGCAGCCGCTCCACGGGACCTGAAAGTTGAGTGATAGTTTGCAAGAGGGTCTCGGGCGTCGCGAGGTAGAGCTCCGACATAGGGCGCGCCGGCACCTTTCGCTCCCAACTGCTGGCGGCTAGCTCCCAGGTCTGGCAGCAACGCTCGGCAGGCGAGAGAAGCGTCTGATCCGGCAGCCAGCCGCGGCGAGAAATCTCCTGTCCCATGCGCACAGCATCTGCCCGACCTCGCGCCGTCAGGGGACGATCGAGATCGTCCAGTTCGGCATCGTCCCAGGAAGGCTTGGCATGACGCAACAGCATAAGGGTCTTCATGGACACCGACATCCACTCACGGCTTGTAGTTGCACAGGTAATTCTACAAATGATCGTACCAGATTGTGCGCTGCGGAACGGAAACGCTCCAAGTTGCCTGCTTTCTGGAGCAGGTCAGCTTCCGCCGCGTTGATCATTGTGGAGCGTGATGGCCCTAAGCGTTTCCGATCGAACCCAATCCGATTTAGGGTTCAACATTAGCAGCGGCGGAGAGGAGGCGCAGGATTGACGAAGCTCTCGATTCAATCGCAACCGACGGAGTTGAGCGACGATCTTCCAGATCGGACAACAGAAGCTGTTCCCTACCCGACCGCCGACAGCCCCGACCGCTTTATCAATCGAGAGCTTTCCTGGCTGGCTTTCAACGAACGCGTTCTGGACGAAGCCTTTAACCAGCGGCACCCGCTGCTTGAGCGGGTGCGCTTTCTGTCCATTTCGGCCAACAATTTGGACGAATTCTACATGGTGCGCGTTGCCGGCTTGCGCGGCCAGGTGCGTGCCGGTGTGAAGGATCTCAGCCAAGAGGGCATGACACCGGCCGAACAGCTGGCGGCGATACATGCCCGCGCCCAGCGCCTGATGCAGCGCCAGCAGCAATGTTGGGAAGCGCTGCGCCGGGAACTGGCGGAGGCTGGCATTGGGGTCATGGCCCGCGACCAGTTGAACGCCGACGACATGCGCTTCCTGACCGAGTACTTCGAACAGCAGCTCTTCCCCATGCTGACGCCGATCGCCATCGATCCGGCGCACCCCTTCCCCTTCATCCCCAACCTTGGCTTCGCGATGGTGATGCGCCTGATGCGCGCAGCCGATGAGGAGCCTCTGAACGGATTGATCCTACTACCGCCACAAGCGGAGCGTTTCGTCGCTTTGCCAGGAAAAGAACTTCGCTTTATCCGCAGTGAACAGATCATCCGCCTGCACCTCGACCGCCTTTTCCCGGGCATGCAGATCTCCGAGCTTGGGGTAATGCGGGTTATTCGTGACAGCGATGTGGAAATCGAGGAGGAAGCGGAAGACCTCGTCCGGGTGTTTGAAACCGCGTTAAAGCGTCGCCGCCGCGGCAGCGTGATCCGTCTGGCCGTGAACGCCGACATGTCCGCCGACATGCATGACTTCATCGTCGCGGAGCTTGGGACAGCAACAGAAGATGCTTTCCGCCTGGGCGGCTTGATCGGCTTGTCCGATGTCAGTCAGTTGATCGTGGATAGCAGGCCAGATTTACAGTTCCAGCCTTTTGCGCCGCGCTTTCCTGAGCGCATCCGTGACTATGACGGCAACTGCTTTCGAGCGATTCATGCCAAGGACATAATCGTCCATCATCCCTACGAATCTTTTGATGTCGTGGTGCAGTTCGTGCGCCAGGCCGCTGCGGATCCCAACGTCGTCGCGATCAAGCAGACGCTCTATCGCACCAGTGAGGATTCGCCCATCGTGCGCGCCCTCGTCGAAGCGGCCGAAGCAGGTAAGTCGGTGACCGCTCTAGTCGAACTCAAAGCCCGCTTCGATGAGGAAAGGAACATTCGCTGGGCCCGCAACCTCGAACGCGCGGGCGTTCAGGTGGTCTACGGCTTCATTCGCTTGAAGACCCACGCGAAGGTCGCGCTGGTGGTCCGTCGAGAGGGCGGCGGACTTCGCTCCTATCTCCACTATGGCACGGGCAACTACCACCCCATCACCGCAAAGATTTATACCGACCTCAGCTTCTTTACCGCAGATCCCATCCTGTGTCGCGACGCCGCACGGCTGTTTAACTTCATGACCGGCTACGCCAACCCCGGCAAGCTGGAGAAGTTGGCCATCGCGCCGATCAACCTGCGGGAAACCCTGATGGAAAACATCGAAGCCGAAATTGCCTCCGCACGGGCGGGCAAGCCGGGCGCCATCTGGGCAAAGCTGAATGCCTTGGTAGATGCAGACATCATCGATGCGCTTTATCGCGCCTCTCAGGCGGGCGTGCAGATCGACCTGGTGGTTCGCGGCATCTGCTGCCTGCGGCCCGGCGTTCCCGGCCTCAGCGAGAACATAAGGGTGAAGTCGATCGTGGGCCGCTTTCTGGAGCACAGCCGCATCGTATGCTTCGGGAACGGCAAGGCCCTCCCCTCGCCGGAGGCAAAGGTATTCATTTCATCGGCCGATTGGATGCCGCGAAATCTTAACCGTCGCGTGGAGACGCTTGTGCCGATCGAGAATCCCACCGTTCACGAACAGGTACTGGATCAGGTAATGGTCGCGAACCTGCGCGACGAGGCACAATCGTGGATCATGCAACCGGATGGCGAGTACCACAGGATCGAGGCGGGAGAGGCTGCCTTTTCCGCTCAATCCTTCTTCATGACCAATCCCAGCTTGTCGGGGCGGGGATCGGCCTTGCGCAAGCATAAGGAGGGGCGGGTCGACTTGATCGAGCAGAGCCGCAAGGCAGCAGAGGAGCTGCGCGCTCGTGACAACTAGAACTGCTGCAGTTTCCCTGGGCAGGGGCAACTCTCCACCGCCTGTGGGGGTGGTGGATATTGGCTCGAACTCCGTGCGGCTGGTGGTCTTTGACGGCGTGCGCCGGGCTTCCCTGCCCCTGTTCAATGAGAAGGTCCTCTGTGGCTTGGGGGCAGGAATACAAAGCAGCGGCCGGCTCAATCCCGATGGCGTGACGCTGGCGCTGGAAACCCTGTCCCGCTTTACCGGCCTGGCAAAGGCGATGCGGGTTCAGGAGTTGGAGCTGCTGGCCACGGCGGCGGTTCGGGACGCCGAGGATGGAGATGAGTTCGTTCAGGCAGCAGAAGCATCTACCGGTTACCGGGTGCGGGTGCTGACCGGGGAGGAGGAATCGCGGCTAGCCGCTCAAGGGGTGCTGTCGGGCCGTCCGGAGAGTACCGGCGTGATCGGCGACCTAGGTGGCGGCAGTCTCGAGCTGGTCGAACTGGAAGAAGGGCGGCCCGGGCGCTGGGCATCGCTGCATCTGGGCCCCCTGCGCCTGATGGACGCGGTAGAGGACAACCTCAAGGCCGCAAAGCGCTTGATTGACGAGCAGCTTGCCGCGCTCCCATGGTTGGAAAGCGCGCGCGGGGGCGATTTCCACGCGGTCGGCGGCGCCTGGCGTGCCCTGGCTCAGATCCAGATGCAGCAGAACCGCTACCCCCTCCACATGGTGCAGGGCTATGCGGTCGAGCGAGGAGAGGCGGAACAGATCGCCGGATTGATCGCTCGCATGGGCCCTAAATCTCTCCGCAAGCTTGCGGATGTACCTGAACGACGTGCTGAAACTCTACCTTACGCAGGCTTGCTGCTGGCGCGCATCTTGAAGCGTTTTCGTCCGCAACGCGTGGTCTTCTCCTCCCGCGGCCTCCGCGAAGGCTGGCTGTTCAGCCGTCTCCCAGAGGTGGAACAGCAGCGGGATCCCCTGCTTGTTGCGGCGCGAGACTGGGCCGCCGTGGATGGCCGCTTTGGCGACCTGGGCGAAGAAATCGAACGTTGGGCGAGGCCGCTTTTTCCTCAGGAGCAAGCTGCTGAAAGGCGATTGAGGCTGGCGGCTTGCCACCTATCCGACGTCGGGTGGCGTTATCATCCAGACTATCGCGCGGAGCAGATATTGTTGCGCATCCTGCGCGCTCAGGAGCTCTATGTTGAGCACCCCGACCGCGCCTTCCTTGGACTGGCGCTTTATCACCGCTACGGCGGCGAAAAGAACAAGAAGACGTTGAAGGTGCCCTTGTCGCTTCTCTCTTCCCGGCGGGCGCGCGACGCTGAAGTACTGGGCCGAAGCTTGCGAATGGCTTACCTGCTATCGGGAGGCGCGCCCGAGATGCTACAGCGCTCCCGATTGGAGCTGAATGGAAAGGGTTTGCTGCTCCATATACCCTTCGATCCGCCCATCCCTACTGGCAGCACGATCAAAAAGCGGCTCAAGTCGCTCGCAAATTCCATGAAACTCGCAGAGACGAAGATCGTTGTAGAGGATGGCCATTAGTGCAGATCGCCTCGATCGGGGTACCACGCGAAATGAATTCGAGGCGTGAACCCGATCCGCTGCGGAGTGGATCAAGCCCTCAATAGGAGAACGCATGCGCCTTCCCCTCCTCGCCCTTACCGCAGTCCTGCTTGTCCCGCAGGCTTCCCTGGCGCAACTCGAGAATCCCGAGGGCTCCTGCTTTGAACC
>JAJUFM010000073.1 GCA_029265995.1 Rhodospirillaceae bacterium
AGCGAGCGCCAACCGTCCATCTCGCCAATGTCCTCGGCCCGAACACCCAGGCCCATTTCGAGCGTGTAGGCCCAGAAGGACTGCAGCAGCTCGTTCTCGCCCTGCTCGAAGCCCTTGTAGCGGCCGGTGTCGCCGGCGATCTCGTGGAAAGCAACGTCGGCACCATAGTAGCCGTCGAACTGCCCAGCGGCGAAGCCGCGTACGCTGGCCGCGGCTCCCGGCGTCGGCATGACGGTAATGGAGATCTCGTCCATGTTCCGGTTGAGCACCTGCGACAGGCTGACGAGCGCGCGATGACCTGCAGAGCCTACGGAAGAGGTTGCCCAGCGGAGCTCCTGCGTGTCCTGGGCAGCCGCTGGCGCGGGGATAAAAGCAGTGCCTATGGCGGCGGTCGCTACGCCTGCCGCCAGCGATAGAATAAAATGTCTCATAAGACCTCCCGGGAAGTGTGTCAGTCCATTTTCATCATCCAACTGTAGCTTGGCGATGCCAGCAGCCACAACCGTCGATTAACGCCACTCATGCGCTGGTAGACATTGACGCAGTTGGCGATCTAACCATGACTGATCAGCTCGTGCCTTGGACATTACCGTTCTTCATTGGCATTTCTTACCACATCCCGACCATTCGGCGCGATTGTCTGGCGCTATCCATCCCAGCGACATCATCTTCTTGGGTCGAGACGATGACCAGGGCGTGCCGCCGGAGGCTTGCCGATCCTTGACAAATACCCGTCGCTCGTTGCCTCTTGCCGCAGCCTTCCGCGCGCTGCGCCACTCATAGGCGGCACGCGCGGATGAGCGGGATCATTTAGCGGCCGTGCTGCTGTTCGCTTACGCTTGCATGTCAGGCTCAGGGCCCCTTCGAAACGGATAAGCCAATGCACCCCTATCGTACTCACACCTGCGGTCAGTTGCGCGCAAGCGACGCCGGGACACGCGTGCGTCTTTCGGGCTGGATCCATCGCAAACGCGATCACGGCCAGCTTCTCTTCGTCGATCTGCGCGATCACTATGGGCTGATGCAGTGCGTGGTGGATGTTTCGGCGCCCTTTTTTGAGGCGATCGAAGCTGCGCGGCCGGAAAGCGTGGTGACCCTCACCGGAACGGTGGTGAAGCGCTCTGACGAGACGATCAACCCCAAGGTGCCCACCGGCGAAATCGAGCTGCGCATCGAGGAATTCACGCTGCAGTCACAGGCAGACCTTCTTCCACTGCAGGTTAATTCCGAAGAGGATGCCGGTGAGGAATTCCGCCTGCGCTACCGCTATCTGGATCTCCGGCGGGAAAAGATGCAGCGCAAGATCGTGCTGCGCAGCAAGGTGATCAACTCGATCCGCCAGCGGATGGTCGATCAGGGCTTCGTCGAGTTCCAGACGCCGATCCTGACCGCCTCCAGCCCCGAGGGCGCGCGGGACTTCTTGGTGCCCAGCCGCCTGCACCCGGGAAAGTTCTACGCGCTGCCGCAGGCGCCGCAGATGTTCAAGCAGCTGGTGATGGTCGCAGGCTTTGACCGCTATTTCCAGATTGCGCCCTGTTTCCGGGACGAAGACAGCCGCGCGGATCGCTCGCCGGGCGAATTTTACCAGCTCGACTTCGAGATGAGCTACGTGACCCAAGAAGACGTCTTTGCGGCCCTGGAGCCGGTGCTGCACGGCGTGTTCGAGGAATTCGCCGACGGCCGGAAGGTAACCCCGGCTCCCTTCCCGCGGATCACCTTCGATGACGCGATGCGCAAGTACGGCACCGACAAACCGGATCTGCGCAATCCCATCGAGATGCAGGCAGTAACCGAGCACTTTGCCGGCTCCGGCTTCAAGGTCTTCGCTGGCATGATCGAGAGGGATCCCAAGGTCGAGGTCTGGGCGATCCCCGCCCCCGGTGGCGGAAGCCGCGCCTTCTGCGACCGCATGAACAGCTGGGCGCAGGGGGCGGGACAGCCGGGATTGGGCTACATCTTCTTCCGCGAAGGGGAGGGGGCCGGCCCGATCGCCAAGAACATCGGGCCGGAACGAACCGAAGCCCTTCGCACTCAGTTGGGCCTCAAGGATGGTGACGCGGTCTTTTTCGTCGCGGGCCTGCCCAAGAAGTTTGCTGCCTTCGCCGGCCAGGCGCGCACCCGCGTCGGCGAGGAGTTGGATCTGATCGAGCAGGGCGTCTTCAAGTTCTGCTGGATCGTCGACTTCCCGATGTATGAGCTCGACGAGGAGACCGGGCAGATCGAGTTCTCCCACAATCCCTTCTCCATGCCCCAGGGCGGCCTGGAAGCGCTGGAGACTCAGGATCCGCTTACCATCAAGGCGTGGCAGTACGACATTGTCTGCAACGGCGTCGAGCTTTCATCGGGCGCGATCCGGAATCATCTGCCCGACGTGATGGTGAAGGCCTTCGAGATCGCGGGCTATGGTCGGGAAGAGGTGGAGGCGCGCTTCGGTGGCCTCTTCAACGCCTTCCGCTTCGGCGCCCCGCCTCACGGTGGCTCGGCCCCTGGCATCGACCGCATCGTCATGCTGCTCGCTGACGAGCCGAACATCCGCGAAGTCATCCTCTTCCCGATGAACCAGCGTGCGGAAGACCTGATGATGAGCGCCCCGGCGGAGGTGCCGCCGGAGCGCCTGAAGGAACTCCACCTCAAGCTGGCGCTGCCGCCCAAGGCAGTAAAGGAAGGCTAAGCGGAAAAGGGAGTGGTCGGGCGGCCGCTCCAGGCAGCCTTAGAGGTACTCCTCGACCAATTTTTCAGCGATCTGGACGGCGTTGAGCGCGGCGCCCTTGCGGAGGTTGTCGGCGACCACCCAGAAGGAAAGGCCGTTCTCAACCGTGGGATCCGTGCGCAGGCGGCTGACGTAAACCGCGTCCTCGCCCGCGACCTCTGCCGGCGTCACGTAGCCCTCATCCATGCGGTGATCGAAGAGCGTGATTCCTTCAGCGGCCCGCAGGGCTTCGCGCGCTTCCTCTTCATCGATCGGCGTGTCGAACTCGACGTTGACGGCTTCGGCATGTCCGATGAAGACCGGTACCCGCACGCAGGTGGCGTGCAGCCGGATGCGTGGGTCCAGGATCTTTTTAGTTTCCACCATCATCTTCCACTCTTCTCGAGTGGTGCCGTCTTCCATGAAGCTGTCGATGTGGGGGATGACGTTAAAGGCGATCTGCTTGGTGAAGTGCTCACGGTTCATCTGATCGTTCACATAGATGGCGCGAGTCTGGGTAAAGAGCTCGTCCATCGCCTCCCGACCTGCCCCGGAGGTGGATTGATAGGTCGCCACCACGACCCGGTTGATCGGCGCGACATCCTGCAGTGGCTTCAACGCCATCACGAGCTGGATGGTTGAGCAGTTCGGATTGGCGATGATGTGCTTGCGGGCATAGCCGGGCAGCGCGTCGGGATTCACCTCGGGTACGACCAGGGGCACGTCCGGATCCATGCGGAAATGCGAGCTATTGTCGATCACCACAGCGCCTGCGCGGGCGGCGCGAGGCGCGACTTCCGACGAGATCTTCGAACCGGCCGAGAAGAGCGCGATGTCGACCGTGGAGAAGTCGAAGCGGCTCAGATCTTGCACCCTGAGGACGTCATCCTCGCCAAAGGATACCTCGGCGCCGGCCGATCGTTCGGAGGCCACGGCCGTGACTTCGTCGGCGGGGAACTCGCGTTCCGCCAGTGTCGTCAGCATTTCACGGCCGACGTTTCCGGTCGCACCGACCACCGCTACCTTGTAGCCCATTGTTCTGATCCATTTCCGCTTCTGCGTCTCGTCTATAGCGGATCGCGTCGAGCAGGGACACTCGTGTTTCCGGCGCGACACGTGAATCCGCTATAACTTCAAAGATGTAGAGACCGCAATCTAAGACAGGTCAGCGGCATTACAAGGCGCGTGGCGGGATCCTTACCCGAAGCCGCTACATTACTCTTGGGATAGGCAGTACATTAAATTGTCCCCGGACCTCATCTTGCGACCGACGGGCGCAGCAGATATGTGCCAGATGGATGAGCGAACGAAGTCCTACGTGATGTGGAGAGCAGGGTAATGAACTCAGAGGTTTGCAAGAGCCGCCGACGGGCTCTCGAGCTCCTCTCGGCTGGCGTGGGTGTCGCGGCACTTACCGGACCTTTGGGCGCCTTGTCGAAGCCGGCGCTAGCTCAAGCGACGGTCGAGGGGAGCGACTTCCCCAAGGTGATCGGAACGATGGGCCGCTATCGGACTCGCGCCAACGATACGCTGGTCGATATTGCCCGGATGCATCGGCTTGGCTTCGTGGAGGTCAAGGCAGCCAACCCGGGCGTGGATGTCTGGCTGCCGGGCGAGGGAACGGAAATCCTGCTGCCGGAGCAACGACTTGTGCCGGATGCGCCAGCACGCGGGATCGTCATCAATCTCTGCGAGATGTGCCTCTACTACTTCCCGAAGGGCGGCACGCGGCCCATGACTTTTCCCTTGGGGGTCGGGCGTGAAGGTCGCGGGACCCCGATGGGGAATACCAGCATCGTGCGCAAGACGGAGCATCCGACCTGGTACCCACCCGCCTCGATCCGAGCCGAAAAGCCGGAGTTGCCGAGCGTCGTGCCGCCAGGTCCTGAAAACCCCCTTGGCACTCGCGCGCTCTATCTCGGATGGCCGGCTTACCTCATACACGGCACCTCCATGCCGTTCGGCGTTGGGCGACGGGTGAGTGCTGGCTGCATCCGCATGTACAACGAGGATGTGGAGACCCTTTATCCTCAGGTTCCCGTGGGCACACCGGTGACCGTTGTGGATCAGGAGGTGAAGATCGCCTGGCTCGACGACGGCGAACTTTATGTAGAGGTATCTCCCTCTCAGGAGCAGGCCGATCAGATCGAGATCTCGGGCTACTTCGAACCCGTCATGCCGGAAGGCATGATCGATCTGGTGCTGGAGAAGGCGGGGGCTCAGGCAGGCCGCCTCGATTGGGCCGCGATCGAGCGGGCTGGCCGCCAGCGGCTTGGCTACCCGATCCGGATCACTGTCTAGAGCTGTCGCTCACTGCTACTCGCGCTCTTCTCCCATCACCGGCGCCCGGCGGACCTCCGTGATGTAGTTGAGCATCAGCGACACCGCGACGACGCCATACATCAGCATGAAGATGCTCGAGTTGATGGAGAGCCAGTCGAGGAGGACGCCGAACATGATTGGCAGGAGGAAGCCGCCGAGGCCGCCGGTCATGCCGACGATGCCCGACACCGCCCCCATGTCGTCCGGGAATTCGTCGCCGATGTACTTGAAGGTGGAGGCCATACCGCAGGCGAAGGCGATGCCCAATACAAAGAGTAGCGCGGTGAATAGCCAGACCGGCAAAGCTAGGGTGAAGCGACGGCTTCCCTCGAGGGTATGCACCACCAGTTCGGTCTGAGGGTAGGAGAGCAGGAAGAGGCAGATCCAGGAGATCCACAGGACCCACCAGGTCACCGCATGGGCACCAAAGCGATCTGAGAGCCAGCCGCCTAGCGCTCGGAAGGCGCCGCCTGGAAGGGCAAAGGCGGCCGCCAGTAGCGCCGCTTGGGTGATCCCGAAGCCGTATTCGGTCGTGTAGTACTTGGGCATCCAGATCGACAGGGCAGTGAAGCCGCCGAAGACGATCGAATAGTATTGGCAGTACTTCCACACTCTGGGATCACGTAACACGGCCAGCTGCTTCGCGATCGAGGGGGCGGGCCCTTCTCTCCCAGGATCGGGCGCGGCAAAGACCCAGAACAGCACTGCTGTCGCGAGCAGCGCGATCGCATAAACCCGCGGGACCATTTCCCACCCGAAGGCGTTGATCAGAGAGGGGGCGACAAACATGTTCAGGGCGGCACCTACGGTGCCTGCGCCGAAGAAGCCCATTGCAAATCCGCGCTTTTCCGCCGGGAAGAAGCGCGCCACGTAGGGCGTGCCGACACTGAAGGAAGCGCCTAGGATCCCGAGGGCCAAGCCTAGCAGCAGGAACTGCCAGAGGGCGGTAGCCGTGGCTGCGAACCAGACCGGTATTGCACAGACGATCAGCAGAATCATCATGACCCGGTGGCCGCCGAAACGGTCGGTCCAGAGGCCCAGCGGCAGCCTGAAGAGCGCACCCGTCAAGACGGGCGTCGCAGTCAGCAGGCCGAATTCGGCGGATCCAAGTCCCAATTGAGTCTGGATTGGAATGCCGACCACGCCAAACATCATCCAGACTGCAAAGCAGATGGTGAAGGCGAAGGTGGTAACGAAAAGTACAGGCAGGTTTCCGGTGCCGGGCATAGCTGTCCCCCGCCGACGTTAACCTTCGGTTGTTGCTCCCAAGGCGTTCATTGCCGCTATTTCCTGCGTCGGCTTACAAAACGAGCAGCAGGATCACGACGATCACACCTATGATGGCGCTGGCGGCCCAGATTGCGGGCCAGTGTCTCCCCTCGTCCTTCTTGACCGAGATGGTGTCCATGGGATCGGTACCCTGCGCATCCGGTCCGTAGCTTTGGTCGCGCACCTGCTTCATCGCCGGGTTGAGTGGTGCATCATCCGAGGAAGGGCGAGGCTCTGCTGGCGGCACCTTACTCATCGTCTGCCCTCCACTGGCAGTGCTGGGGAGTGATCGGAACAGGTCGCTGCCGCCAGCCGCCAGCGGACCATCGTCGCCAGGCAGGCCGCGCCTGGATCCTCATGGTCGCGGATGACCCGGGTCAGCTGCGCCCACTCTTCTTCGCTGGCGTGGCGAGCAAAATCAGCCACGGCAAGGCGGGCGAAGCTGCAGATGGCGGCGTCAGCGGCGTGTGGTCGATCGGCGTCGGTGCCAAGAGTGGCCCTCAACTGCTCGGCGAGGTCTGGATCGGCCTCCTCTAGCCAGTGTCGAAAACCCGCGGTGGAGCGACGCGCCGACGCGAGAATGTCGCCAAGGGTCACCATCAATTGACCCCTAGGGACTCTGGATCAACCTGAATCCCCTCGATCTCCGCGGAGCGTGCCAATTCGGCGGTAAAGCGCGCCGCGGCGACGGCCCAGGCCCGCGCATCGAGCATGTCGGCAATCCGGTCCTTTACGACCTCGAACGGCAATGTTTGTCCTTCTATGCGTCGCTCCAGCCGGATCACATGCCAGCCGAAGCGGGAGCGGACCGGATCGCGGGCGGTGGTGCCCTCGGCCAGCTTTTCAATGGCTTCCTGTACCGACGGCACCAGTTCGCCGCGACGGATCTGACCGAGAGAACCATTCTGGTGCGCGGTCGGACATCGCGAGAACTCCCGTGCCGCGGCGGCAAAGGCCTCTGGATTGTTGCCGACTTCGAAGGCGATGGCGCGCGCTTCCGCTTCCGCCGCTGCCCAGCCGGCCGCGTCGTCGCCTTCGGGTTCGATCAGGATGTGGGACGGCTCAAAGAGATCCGGCGTGCGGAAGTGGTGGCTGTTGGCGTCATAGTAGCGGCGGCACTCTTCCTCGCTGGCCGCAGGCGGCTCTACCAGTTTTTCCAGCAAGGCTCGAATGACCGCTTCTTCCTCAACTTCGCTGCGGCCGCTTTCATCTGTTTCGGGATCTGCGGTGATGGCGCGGCGCCGTGCTTCCTGAAGCAGCAGCTCCCGGACAGCGAGGGCGCGTGCGGCCTGCTGCCAGGCGGCTTCACCGCTTTCCGCGGGATGATGCTGGGTCTCCTCCGCAATCGCCTCCGGTTCGATCTCGACCCCGTTGACGCGCACGATGCCGAAGCTCGGGGGAGCAGGCTGCAGCCGCGGATTGGAAGACGGGCCGCCGCAGCCGCCACGCTCGCAGGCGCTCGGCATCACGGGCTCAGGGCGCTGCTGCGCTTGCTCCTGGTCCCAGACGGTTGTGCTGCTTCCCACCTGCCTGTTCATTGCGAGGACTCGCTGTGCGCGCGTGGGATGGCGTCACCGCCGAAGCTGGGTGCGGCCCCAGCCGGTCCCATGGTTGGGGTTGTTGTCGCACCCGTCTTCGCTCGGGAGCGCACGATCTGGTACCCCGGGCGGAAGAGGTACCAGATGGGGGCGCTCCAGATGTGCACCAGGCGGGTGAAGGGCGTGATAAGGAAGAGCGTCAGGCCGAGCACGATGTGAACGCGGTAGACCAGCGCCGTATCGATGATCAGCGCCGAGGCGCCCGGATCCAGGCGCGTCAGGCCGCTTGCCCAGTTCATGAAGAGCACCATCTCGTGGCCGTCCAGCGCTCTGATCGTCCAGAAGGCCGTGGCCAGTCCGAGCGCGATCTGCAGCCACAGCAGGATCAGCACAAGAATGTCCCCGATTGAGGAAGATCGGCGGACACGAGGATCGAACAGTCGGCGGTGCAGCAGCAGCGAGCAGCCGATGAAGGCAGCGATGCCCGCAATACCACCCACGATAAGGGCCATCATCTGCTTGAAGCTGTGGCCGATCCCGGCGAAGGCGTAGATGGCCTCGGGAACGAGCAGGCCCATGAAGTGCCCCACGAAGAGGATGAGGACACCCAGGTGAAAGAGATTGGACCCCAGGATCATCTGGCGGCGACGCAGGAATTGGGATGACTGGGACCGCCAGGTGTACTGCCCCTTGTCGAAGCGCAGGATGCTGCCGACGATCAGTACGGTGATCGCGAGATAGGGGTACCAGCCGAAGAGCAGATAGTTGATGAATTCATGCATCGCTCCCTCCCTCAGCCTTTCGTCGCTCGGCTGACGGCGCGGCGTGCCGCGCGTATCTTTGCGATCACGCCGGTGGGGCCGCCGCCAGGATGCAGCGGCGCACCAAAGTCGACAGGCGCATCCTCCCACTCTTCGTCGAGCGTCCTGTTCTGTTCTTCGTGATAGCGTTGCTGCAGTTCAGCCAGCGCCTGCCGGTCGGGCTTCGCGCGAGCGAGCGCCAAGAGCGCCTGGAATATCGCGCCATAGGCTGAGCCTCGCTCCTCCAGGCGCTCTTCCAGTGCCTGGAGGACGTGCGCGGGCTCTGCCAGCCAGGCGCGCGCCTCCACTGGATTGGAGCAGGAAAGGAATTCCAGGAAGAGCGGGAGGAAATCGGGCAGTTCCGCGCTTTCAATGGCGAACCCGCGGGCGAGGTAGTGCTGGCCAAGATCGATCATCGCCTGGCCCCGCTCTCGGCTATCGCCATGGACATGCTCAAAGAGATGCAGCGAAAGCGAGCGGGAGCGGTCGAAGAGCTCGCTGTAGTCCGCCTGCAGGTCAAGCAGCTCTTGGCTTTCGAAGGCTTGCAGAAGCGGTTCCAGGCGGGCGAGTGTCCTGCCAGACAAGGCCCCTTCTGACTGCAGGGCATCGCGTACCTCTCGGATGTTCTCCTTGAGCTCTGCTGAGGGATAGCTCAGCAAGGCGGAGAGGGCGCGCAATGTCAGCCTCATGTCGGCCATCATGTGGGGATGTCCATGTAGGGCTTGCGTGGCGTGCGTTTTGACCCGCCAAAGAGGTTGAGCTTGCTCGACCCATCCGTGGGTTCCTTAAAGCCAAACCCGGTGGAACCGCGCAGGTGGTAGGCGTCTTCGTGGATCTCCCGGCGGGTCGTCGGGATAACGTAGCGATCCTCATAGGCGGCAAGCGCCATGTAGCGGTACATTTCCTCGATCACCGGTCCCGTCAGGCCAACCCTTTCGGCGATGCTCTCGTTGATGCGCCCTTCGATGCTCTTTGCGCGCATGTAGCCGCGCATTGCCAGCATCCGTTCCAGAGCCATGACGATCGGCTCCTCCGCTCCGGCGGTCAGAAGGTTTGCCAGGTAGCGCACCGGGATGCGCAGGGAGCGGACATCGGGCATGCCGTTGTTGACCGACATCTTGCCGGCCTCTGCCGCCGACTGGATCGGCGACAGCGGCGGCACGTACCAGACCATCGGCAGCGTGCGGTATTCGGGATGCAGCGGGAAGGCGACCTTCCACTCCATCGCCATCTTGTAGACGGGCGAACGTGCCGCCGCCTCGATCCAGGTGTCGGGCACGCCGTCCCGGCGCGCCTGATCCTGCACGGCGACATCATAGGGATCGAGGAACACGCCGAGCTGTGCCGGATAGAGGTTCTGGGGATCCTCGACCGAGGCGGCCTCCTGGATCCGGTCGGCGTCGTAGAGAACGACGCCGAGATAGCGGATGCGACCGACGCAGGTTTCCGAGCAAACCGTCGGCTGACCAGTCTCGATGCGCGGGTAGCAGAAGATGCACTTCTCCGACTTTCCGGTAGACCAGTTGTAGTAGACCTTCTTGTAGGGGCAGCCCGAAACGCACATGCGCCAGCCCCGGCACTTCTCCTGGTCGATGAGGACGATCCCGTCCTCCTCGCGCTTGTAGATCGCGCCGGACGGACAGGAAGCCAGGCAGGAGGGGTTGAGGCAGTGTTCACAGAGCCTTGGGAGGTACATCAGGAAGGTCTGCTCGAACTGCCCGTAGATCTCCTTCTCGACGCCGTCGAAGTTGTAGTCGCGGGAGCGTTTGGCGAACTCGCCGCCGAGATCGTCTTCCCAGTTCCCGCTCCACTCGATCTTGGTCAGGACCTCGCCGGTGACCAAGGACCGCGGCTTTGCCGAAGGCTGAGCTTCCAGTTCCGGTGCCTTCTGCAGCCACTCGTATTCGAAGGTGTAGGGCTCGTAGAAGTCGTCGATTTCGGGCAGGTCGGGGTTGGCGAAGATCTTCGAAAGAATGCGCCACTTCGAACCCTGACGCGGCTCGATCTTGCCGTTTTTCCGCCGAACCCAACCGCCTTTCCACCGGTTCTGGTTCTCCCAGTCCTTCGGATAGCCGACCCCAGGCTTGGACTCCACGTTGTTGAACCAGACGTATTCGACGCCTTCTCGGTTGGTCCAGACGTTCTTGCAGGTGATCGAGCAGGTGTGGCACCCGATGCACTTGTCGAGGTTGAGCACCATGGCGATCTGGGCACGGACTTTCATTCGGCCACCTCTCTGCGGTCGGGTTGGCTGCCGCCGGTACCCCAGTCGGCAGTGACATCGCCGCTCGCGCGGTCGTCGGCCGCCTTGTCGAACCAGTTGATCTCGCTCATCTTTCGGATGATCACGAACTGGTCCCGGTTGGCGCCTACCGTGCCGTAGTAGTTGAAGCCGTAGGCGAACTGGACGTAGCCGCCGATCATGTGTGTCGGCTTCATGTTCACCCGGGTCACCGAGTTGTGGACGCCGCCGCGCTGTCCGGTGATTTCCGAGCCGATGGTGTTCACCATCTTCTCCTGGGCGTGATACATGATCGCCGAACCCGGCATGATGCGCTGCGAGACGATCGCCCGAGCGGTCAGCGCACCGTTCACGTTAAAGGCCTCGATCCAGTCGTTGTCCTGAATGCCCGCCTGTGCTGCATCCGCCTCGCTGATCCAGACCGTGGGCCCACCCCGGTTGAGGCTCAGCATGATGAGGTTTTCGGTATAGGTAGAGTGGATCCCCCATTTTTGGTGAGGGGTCAGGATGTTGAGCTGGATCTCCGGATTGCCGTTGGGCAGCTTGCCCAGCACCTGCTTGACGGAGCGGGTATCAATGGGCGGCCGCCAGGTCACGAAGCCTTCCCCGAAAGCCAGCATCCACTGGTGATCCATGTAGAGGTGCTGGCGTCCGGTGAGCGTGCGCCAGGGGATCAGCTCGTGGACGTTGGTGTAGCCGGCGTTGTAGCAGACCTTCTCGCTTTCCAACCCGGACCAGGTAGGAGAAGAGATGATCTTGCGCGGCTGTGAAACCACGTCGCGAAAGCGGATCTTTTCCTCTTCCTTGCCCTCGGCCAGATGGACGTGGTCGCGGCCGGTGGTTTTGGATAGCGCCTCCCAGGCCTTTACCGCCACTTCCCCGTTGGTTTCCGGGGCGAGCATCAGGATGGTCTCGCAGGCGTCGATGTCCGACAGTATTCGGGGGCGTCCGGCCGCGGGACCGTCCGTGGCCACGCCGTTGAGGGCCGCAAGCAGTTCCACCTCGTGCTTCGTGTCCCACGTCAGGCCCTTGCCCCCATTCCCCAGCTCTTCCAACGCGGGACCGAGGGAGGTGTAGCGGGCGTAGGTCGCGGGATAGTCGCGGGTGACGATGCTGACGCTGCTCATCGTCTTGCCGGGAATGGGCTCGCACTCGCCCTTCTTCCAGTCCAGCGGCCCGTAGGGCTGTGCGAGCTCGCCTTTGGTGTCGTGCTGGATCGGCGTCAGCACCAGATCGTGCTCGACACCGAGTACTTCGGGGGAAACCTCCGAGAATTTCTGGGCGATCGACCGGAAGATGTTCCAGTCGCTCTTGCACTCCCACACCGGATCCACCGCCGCCGTCAGTGGATGGATGAAGGGATGCATGTCGGAGGTATTGAGGTCGTGCTTCTCGTACCAGGTGGCAGTCGGCAGCACGATGTCGGCATAGAGACTGGTGGTCGACATGCGGAAGTCGATGTTGACCATGAGGTCGAGTTTTCCGGCCGGTGCGGTCTCGTGCCAGACCACCTCCTCGGGTTTCTGGATGCCGCCCCGCTCGTCGTCGGTTCCCACCACCCCGTGCAGCGAACCGATCAGGTGCTTGAGAAAATATTCATGCCCCTTGCCGCTGGCGCCGAGCACGTTCGAGCGCCAGAAGAACATGTTGCGGGGCCAGTTGCGCGCGTTATCAGGATCGTGACAGGCGAGCTTGAGGGTGCCGGACTTCAAGCCTTCCGGCACTGCAGTATTGGGCTCCTCTCCCTTTTCGAAGAGCTGGCGGCCCACGTCGAGGGGGTTGTTCTCGAGCTGCGGCGCAGAGGGCAGCCAGCCCATCCTTTCCGCGCGGACGTTGAAGTCCAGCATGGCGCCCGACCACTGGCCGGCGGGGGCAAGGGGCGAGAGGATGTCCGAGATCTTCAGGGTTTCGTAGCGCCACTGATTGCTGTGCGCATAGAAGAAGGAGGTCCCGTTCATCTGCCGCGGGGGGCGCACCCAATCCGAGGCAAAGGCAAGCGGTAGCCAGCCGGTTTGGGGCCGCAGCTTTTCCTGGCCGACATAGTGAGCCCAGCCACCGCCCGACTGACCAACGCAACCGCACATCACGAGCAGGGCGATGATGCCGCGGTAGCTCATGTCCATGTGGTACCAGTGGTTGAGGCCGGCCCCGAGGATGACCATGGAGCGGCCCCCGGTCAGCTCGGCATTGGTGGCGAACTCCCGCGCTACCTGGATGATGGCGCTGCGCGGAACGCCGCACACCCTTTCCGCCCAGGCAGGCGTGAAGGGGATGTCCTGGTCATAGCTGCTGGCCACGTTCTCGCCGCCGAACCCGCGATCGATGCCATAGTTGGCCAGGAAAAGATCGTAGACGGAGGCGGCATAGGCCATCCCTTCCGCCAGGTCGAGTTCACGCACCGGGACGTTGCGCAGCAGAATCTCATCATGCTCGGTTGCCACGAAAGTCTCGGGCGCCACGCTGCCGAAGTAGGGGAAGGCGACCGCGCGGACAGCGGCCTCGGTCTCCGCCAGGCTCAGCCGCAATCGGACATCTCGTCCCTGGCCATCCTTCTCCTCGAGGTTCCACTTGCCGCCGCTTCCCCAACGGAATCCGGCCGACCCCAGAGGGCAGACGATGTCGTTGGTGATCTCATCGACTGCCACCGGCTTCCAGTCGGCATTCTCCACTTCCCCAAGAGCATCGGCAAAGTCCGCCGCGCGCAACATCCGATCGGGAACGAGCCTTCCGTCACGTTCTACCAACTTCACCAGGAAGGGGAGGTCGGTGAAGCGGCGCGCGTAGTCGGCAAAATAAGGCACCTCTCGCGCCACGTGGTATTCGCGCAGAACGACATGGCCGAGCGCGAGAGCCACAGCGGCATCGGTCCCCTGCTTGGGGTGCAGCCAGAGATCGGCGAACTTCGATGCTTCACTGTAGTCGGGCGTAATGACCACGCTCTTGGTGCCGCGATAGCGGCTCTCGGTATAGAAGTGGGCGTCCGGCGAGCGGGTCTGCGGGATATTTGAACCCCAAACGAGCAGGAAGCCCGCGTTGTACCAGTCGGCGCTTTCGGGCACGTCGGTCTGCTCCCCCCAGGTCTGTGGGGAGGAGGGCGGCAGGTCACAGTACCAGTCATAAAAGCTGAGCAGCGTGCCTCCAAGCAGTGAGAGGTAGCGACTGCCGGCGGCATAGGAGATCATCGACATGGCCGGGATCGGAGAGAAGCCGGCGATGCGGTCGGGACCGTACTCCCGGATGGTGTAGGCGTTTGCCGCGGCGATAAGCTCGGTGATTTCGTCCCAGCCAACTCGCACGAAGCCGCCGCGGCCCCGCCGCGTCACCCAGGAGGACCGCTTTTCCGGATCCTGGACGATGGAGCGCCAGGCGGCGACGGGAGTCATCGTCGCGCGTGCCTCGCGCCATGCCTTGATGAGTCGCTTGCGGACCAGGGGATACTTAATGCGCGTTCCGGAGTAGAGATACCAGCTGTAGCTGGCGCCCCGGGGGCAGCCGCGCGGTTCGTGGTTCGGCAGGTCGGGGCGGGTGCGGGGATAGTCGGTCTGCTGGGTTTCCCAGGTGACGATCCCGCCCTTCACATAGATCTTCCAGGAGCAGGAACCGGTGCAGTTCACCCCGTGGGTCGAGCGGACGATCTTGTCGCTCGCCCAGCGCTTGCGATAGGCGTCTTCCCACTCGCGGCTTTCGTCCGTGGTAATCCCATGCCCTTCAGCGAAGGAATCGCGCCTGCGACGAAAGTAAGTCAGCCGGTCGAGAAAGTGGCTCATGCGCTCATCCCCCGCGTTGCTGATGCTACACGTCGGAGCTCACGCTTTAAGCTTTGCGCGCTCTGCCTGTTCTACCTTCCCTGAAATTTATAGGTCTGTAAATAGAAGCGCCGGCTCCAAGGGGTGAATTGGTTGTTGGAGCGCAAGTAAATGTTGAATTCAGGGACGGCTTGCTGACCGCATGATTTGATATTTGATAAGTATATCGCGCCCAAACAGTCCGGACGGAAACAAGTAAGGCCCAGTCCGGCAGGCTGGGCCTTACTTGTGGCTAAGGAGCACACCCGTGCGCGCCATCAGCCAAACTATTAATGCCGCTCCTGGGGGAGCTGGCCGATCTGGCGGACGACCTAATCGTCCGCCAGATCGGGTTCAGCAAGAGTCTCAGTGTGGACAGCCTCAAATCGTGCCCAAGGGGACATTCTTCGAGGCCGAGATCCGCCTGATCCCTTGAAGGAGAGCGGATCTACGCGCTTGCTCTGCGATACAGCTCAGGCGCGACCCGCTCTAACACTACTTCCGAACGGAGGCACCGAACGACCGCTCGGAGCGAGAGGCGGCACTTTCGGCGCGCTGCGCTGAAGCTTCCGCCGAGCGGGCCGCCTGTTCGGCGCTGCGGGCCGCCGCTTCCGCGCGATCGGCGGAGGTGCGTACCTGCTCCATCAAGGCGCGATCTTCCGAGTTCATACCTGACTGACAGGCAGCCAGGCCGATTGCGGACGCGGTCAAGAGACCAAAGATGCCAAACTTACGTGCAATGGTTTTCATGGCGACCCCCTTTTTTGGGTTGGTTCAAGTTGCTTTGCTGGTCCATCGATAGTGCAGGCGACCGAAGTCGTTTGCTCTACCGAAGTAGCAGCAACCAACACTATCTGCGGCTCAACCCTCACAGATTGCAATAGGTTCCTACTTAACGCCCCAACATGATCACCGCGTGGCACAGATGTCGCGCTTTAGCATCGGCTGGAGCGTTCCGCTGCGCTCTAATCTGGAAAGGAGAAGTGAAGGTGCAGTCCGCCCGGGGCGGGCAGGCGGTAGTGTTGCCTCGGGGAATGATAGTGGCGGTGATTGTGCCGCTTCTTCATCGCTCGCGCGTGTGGGGGCGGTCCGGAGTAGTAGCTGTGCCACGGCGGGCCCTTGTAGCGGCTATGAGACGGGGGGCCGCCCCGCCGCTTATGTGCGTGCTTGTGCCCGCGCCAATGCTTGTTGTGCTTGATCTCGTGCATCAGATCGCGCTGCGCCGCCTCAAGAGCGGATCCACTGAGGGTGGGCATGGCGGCGGAGGAGGGGCTGGGGGCCGCTGCAATCAGCAAGGCGGCCGCGAGGGGAATCAGTGTCTTCATGCTGTACCTCCGGGAAAAACCCACTTGGGGCCTTCAGCCTGTTAAGCCTGAACTACGTGTCGGCTGCCCGGCTCTTGAGCCGCCGACCGCTGGTCCTCTCCCAAAGTTCTACGAAGGCTTCTGCAGCCCTATCCCTCCTGCCCAGCAATGGTCACAGG
>JAJUFM010000086.1 GCA_029265995.1 Rhodospirillaceae bacterium
ACCCTTCTGGGTGGCGTGAACTTCGTGCTCCACGGCGCGGGCTGGCTAGAGGGCGGACTGGTTTCCTCCTACGAGAAGTTCATGCTGGATGCGGATCAGCTCTCCATGCTCCACGCCCTGGCGGGAGGGGTCGACATGAGCGAGAACGGCCAGGCCATGGACGCCATCCGGGAGGTCGGGCCTGGCAAGCACTTCCTCGGCTGCAGCCACACCCAGGCCAACTTCCAGACCGCCTTCTGGCGCTCTTCCGTCGCCGACAACAACTCCTATGAACAGTGGCAGAGCGAGGGCGGGCTGGACGCCACCCAGCGGGCAAACAAGCAGTGGAAGCAGTGGCTGGCGGACTATGAAGCGCCGCCGCTGGACCCGAGCATCGACGAGGCGCTGAAAGAATTCATCACCAAGAAAAAGGCCTCCATGCCCGACGCCTTCGCGTAATCATCTAGTACGCCGGATCATCTAGTACGCTGGGGGCACCTTCGGGTGCCCCCACAGCCCTCCGGGACGGCGACCCCAAAGTCGCTGCCTGGCTACGAGCTATCGCTTCTCGTTTTGGTCGTCGTACTGACACGCCATTGATCAAGCGAAAGCCTTTACAGAAGGGGAGCGGGATCGCTACCTGCAGGGCCTCTTTGCAAGCGGCGTGGGGCAAGAACCACTGCGAAAGCTCCTATGGATAGTGGCGATCTGCTGGGCGGCCTGGGCCGCCTCGCTCGTTTACCGGGATTACGCCGCGTGGCTCTACTATTGGGCGGGTCGTTACGACCAGATGATGAACCCCTATGGGGTAGATCCAGACGCGCCGGAGCCAAGCGCTGAGGACCGGGCCTTCCATGAAAGCCTCTTTATCGCCGACTTGCATGCCGACACCCTGAACTGGGCGCGTGATCCGCTGGAGCGTTCGCTCTTCGGCCACGTGGACGTGCCGCGCCTGCTGGACGGGAACGTGGCGCTCCAGGTCTTTTCCATCGTCACCCGCAGCCCGGTCGTCCTGCCCTGGATGAATTGCGTCACGCCCCATGCCCCGGATCGCGCGGCGCTGCTCGCCTTGCTGCACGGTCGTCCGGTGTTCGACGTGCGCGATCGGGCTTTTGCCAGGATCGAACGTTTCATCGAGGCCTCTGCTCGTTCCCTGGTGGTCGAGGGTCCGGAACTGCGCCTCATCAGAACCGCCGACGATCTGGAGCGCCTGGTGGACGATCGGCTGGCAGGTCAAGACGTGGTGGGCGGCATTCTCGCCGTGGAAGGCGCGCACTGGATCGCGGCAGATGCCGAGCCCGAAGAGGTTCAGCGGGAAGTGCAGGACCTTTACGACGCCGGCGTCCGTCTCTTCGCGCCGGTGCATCGTTTCGACAATGGACTGGCGGGCTCCAACGAGGGCTGTGAGCGCTACGGGCTGACACCGCAGGGAAGAGTCGCCCTCCGCGAGGCCGAGGCTCTCGGGATGGTGGTCGACCTGGCGCATTTGTCGCAGGCTGGCATCCGCGAGGCTCTCGATCTGCTGGAGGAGCCTTTCACCGTTTCCCACACCGGCATTCGAGCGGAATGCGAGCCCCCTTGCCGCCAGGCGCGCAACCTTAGCGACGAAGAGCTCGAGATGATCGTCCAGGCGGGTGGCTTGGTCGGGGTCGGCTTTTGGCCCCAGGCGGTGGGCCCCAGCGTCTGGCGGATCGTCGAGATTATGGCTTACATCGGAGAGATCGCGGAGAGCCTGAACTTGCCAAGGAGCCGCTACACCGCCTTCGGCTCGGACTACGACGGCTCGGTAGCGCCGCTGGTCGAGGTCGGGCATCTATCCGTCCTCACCGCGATCATGCGGCGTCATACACCGCCGATGACGCCCGACGGCATTCGCGACGTGGCCGGTCGCAACACCTGCCGCCTTTTCGCACAGGTTCTGCCCGGCGGAAGCCCCGCCAGAGCAGCCGAAATCTGCGACCGGGCAGCCAGCGCCACCATCTTCATCCGCCCTCCGGAAGAGAAAGATGGAGAAGAACGTTTGCCCCTACTGCCGGGTGGAGCGGAAGGCGTCGAAGCTACCGAGCAGGTTGATCCGGAAGAAGAGGAGTAAGCTCAGCAAGCCCCTTGAATCGGTGCAAGCACAACATGCCCGAGCTTTTCAGGGTTGCGCACCACATAGATCGCGTGAATGCGTCCGCCGCGAACATCCAGGCCGATGCTTTGCGGAAGGCCGTCCTTCTCAAGCGTCAAGAGGCCGGGATTGCCATTGATCCAGGCGAAGCGCTCGGTCACAGGCTGCGAGATCAGGCCCTTGCGCGCGAGGCCCTCATAGAAGCGTGCGACCTTCTTCCATCCCGTCAGCAGATTGAGGGCCGACGCACGGCGACCGCCGCCGTCAGTATGAAGCACCACGTCCTCCGCAAGGAGGTCGCGCAGCGCCTGAAGATCCCCCTCCCGCGAGGCGCGGTTGAAGGCCGCCACGATCGCTGCTGCTTCTGCTGGCGGCACCGGGAAGCGGCGCTTTTCATGTCGCAGATTGCTCCGGGCACGTACCGCCAGCTGCCGGCAGGCGGCCGGACTGCGATCGAGCAGATCAGCAATCTCCACGAAATCCATCTCGAAAATGTCGTGCAGCAGGAAGGCGGCGCGCTCGAGCGGCGACAGGCGCTCCAGCGCCAGAAGAAGCGCAGTCGAATGATCCTGGGCGAAAGCCGCTTCCTCTCCCTCTTCGACGAAGGTGACAAGAGGTTCTGGCAACCATGGCCCGACGTATTCCTCCCGCCGCACTCGAGCCGACTTCAGATGGTCAAGGCAAAGGCGGGTGACCACACGCACAAGGAAAGCACGGGCGTTCTTCACGGCCGCGCGATCCACCGCCTGCCATCGCAGGAAAGCCTCCTGCACCACATCCTCGGCCTCAGCAACGGAGCCGAGCATGCGGTAGGCCAGGCCGAAAAGCTGCGGTCGAGTGGCGAGAAACCCCTCGATGGCTTCAGGCTCGGCCAGCCTATCCCCCGGCTCCGTCACCGCCACGTCAGGCTGCCTTCAACTTCATCGGGTGGATTGTACGGAAAGCGATGGCCAGGCGATTCCAGGCGTTGATGGTCGAGATCAAGAAGGTCAGAGCGGCTGCCTCCTTCTCGGTGAAGTGCATGCGCAGGGTTTCATAGTCTGCATCCGGTGCTCCCGTTTCGGCAATCTTGGTCACCGCCTCGGTCCAGGCCAAGGCCGCTCGCTCGCGCTCGCTATAGAGGGGCGACTCCCGCCAGGCGCTCAGGAGATACAGGCGTTCCTCGCTTTCCCCGTCCTTGCGGGCTTCGCGGGTGTGCATATGGACGCAATAGGCACAGCCGTTGATCTGGGACGCGCGGATTTTGACCAGATGCCGAAGCCCCGGCTCCAACCCTGCCTCCGCCACCCGTTGCTCAAGGGAGAGCATCGCCTCCATCAACTCGGGGGCCACCTGCCTTGCATCGATCCGGTTTTGCATGAACTGACCTCTCCATTCTTGTTGGTCAACGATCACAAGACGAGACAGCCGGAAGGGATGTGACATGCCGAAGGGCGGTCCGTTGCGATGAGGGCAGCGGCCGACTAGCTTCCTTCGACCAAAGCCGCTGCGACGAAAGGAGAAATCGCTTGGCAGAGCCTGCGCCCCGGGCATGGCAACGGATGCTGTCTGGCCGCCGCCTGGACCTGCTGGACCCCTCGCCCCTCGACGTCGAGATCGAGGACATTGCCCACGGTCTTTCCCGAGTCGCCCGTTGGAACGGGCAGACCCAGGGCGATTGGCCCTTTTCCGTGGCGCAGCATTGTCTTCTGGTGGAGGAGATCGCGGGCCAGCTGAAGCCCGGCCTGCCGACGGGCTGGCGCCTGGCTGCCCTCCTGCACGATGCGCCGGAGTATGTGGTGGGCGACCTCATCTCTCCCTTCAAGGCCGCCGTCGGGCTGGACTACAAGGCGCTGGAGACGCGCCTCTTTTCGGCGATCCTGCTGCGCTTTTCTCTCCCGGCGGAACTGCCGCAACAGCTCACCAGGCTCATCAAGCGGGGGGATCAGGCAGCCGCCTTCCTGGAAGCGACCCAGCTTGCGGGCTTCAGCGATGCGGAGGCACGACGCTACTTCAAGCGTCCGCGGGGTCTGCTGCTTGACGCCGACCGCTTTCCCCTACGACCGCTACCGCCAGCGGAAGCAAAGAGTAGCTTTCTGGAACGCTTCAACCAGCTCTTTGACCAGATGAACTGACTTCCCTGCGACGCCGACCGCCCTTGCGCACACCAGCAGGCGCCTCGGCGGTCTCGCGCAGAAGCTCGACCAGGCGGCTGCAATGCTCGTTGGCAGACGCAGACGCCTCGGTGCCGTAGCGTTCCAGCAGCCGTTTCGCGGCGTCGCGGGCATCGAGTCCTTCGGGCAAGCGCAGCATCCAGGACAGTAGAAGGTCCTGGGCCGGCCCTGGAAACTCGGCTCCCATAGCGAAGGCCTCGCCGATCAGGCCGCCAGGATCCTCCTCACTATGCAGGGGCGAGGCGTAGTGCAGGGTCATGATTCACACGGGCCGCAAGAGATTGACCCGCATGGGCTGGCTAAAAAGGTAGCCCTTCTCATCCGTCTCGCTCAGCTCCTCGAACTTTTGCCGCAGCCCCTCAACTAGTCCCTCAAAAACGACTGCGCGCCTGGGATCCACAGCGACCGCTTGCTGCCGGAACGCTTCGAAGTCTGCATAGCGCACCGGTGCGTCGTAGCGTACTTCGCGTAACTGCTCGAAGGGTCCCTCGGCAGCGGCGCAAAGCCGCTCGAAGGCGACGCGACGCACTTCGGTTTCATCCTCGACCGGTTGGAGCAGGGAAAAGTGCGATCCCTCTGCTACGGGCTCAGCGACGTAAAGGAAGCCACCTTCTCGCAGCACCCGGCCAGCCTCAGTCAAAGCCCGATCAATCACGCTTTCGTTCAGGTGGTGCAGGGAATTGAAGTAGATGACCAGATCGAAGCTTTCATCGGGGAAGTCCAGGGCTTCGCCCCGCCCGGGCAGGAAGCGAAGATTGGGCAGCGGTTCGCCGGCCGTCGCGCGCTGCAGCTGCTGGTCGGCAGGTTCCAGGCCCACTCCCTCCGCCAAGCCCCGCCGCATCAGCGCACGCAGCAATGCCCCGTCTCCACAGCCGATATCCAGCGCGCTCTTTCCCTCTGGGGAAACCAGCTCACTCAAAACCTCCAGGTGCCTGCGCCGCGGTAGATTGGCCATCCTCAGCTCCTCTTTCGCCCCCTTTCCAGATGTCACCTTCTTCGAATGGGGGCAAGCGCTCTGGCATGAAGCAGGGGAGTGAGTAAAGTCGGACACATCAGGGGAGGAAGCGATGCACCGCTTGAAGGACTGGATAGGACGAAGCGAAACCCGAGAAGAGCAGCTTGAGCCTTCCCGCGCGGAAGCCTTGCGCGTTACGTTGGAAAGCGAGGATGCGCCGGCGGAAGTAGGTACGGCGCTGCCTGAGCTCTGGCATTGGGCCTATTTCTGGGACTACGCACCACTTTCCGAGTTAGGCCATGACGGGCATGCCGCCCGCGGCGGCTTCCTGCCGCCCGTTCCGCTCCCGCGCCGCATGTGGGCCGGCAGTCGCTTCCAATGGCTCGCGCCGCTGCGGCTGGGAGACCTGGTTCGCAAGACCTCCACGATCAAGTCCATCGAGGAAAAACAGGGGCGCTCCGGGCAGCTGGTGTTCGTCACCGTCCAACATGAGTTGGCAGGACCGGCAGGCCTCGCGATCCGAGAAGAGCACGACATCGTTTACCGCGAGGCGCCTATGTCGGGAGCGCCTGCCCGCAGCTCAGGCGAAGCGGCTCCGGAAGGCGCCTGGAAGCGGCACCTGACGCCCGACCCCATCCTGCTCTTTCGCTATTCCGCCCTCACCTTCAACGGCCACCGCATCCACTACGACCAGCCCTATGTAACAGGCGAAGAGGGCTATCCTGGCCTCGTCGTTCACGGCCCCTTGTTGGCGACCTTGATGGTCGACTTGGCGCGAAGAAGCGTCCCGGAGAAGCGTCTCCTAAGTTTTCAGTTCCAAGCCATCCGGCCGGTTTTCTGTGGGGAGAAAATTCTGGTGGGCGGAGAGCCCGATGATCGAGGCGCCGATCTTTGGGTCGCCGATCCCGAGGGCGCACTTTGCATGCGCGGACGGGTAAACTGGTGAGTGCCCCTGAAGCGCAGGCTCACGCAGCCTGCGCTTCAGGGTGAACTGAGAGCTAGCGAGCCTCGCCGCTAACTGGATCGACCTTGACCTCTACCCGCCGGTCGTTGGCGCGGTAGTCGATCTCCCAACGACCGTCATCCCATTCGATGTCTTCGAAGTGGGAGAAACCGCTTTCTTGCTCGAGCGTCTGAAGAATCTCGGAAAGAGGCTTGGCGTCGGCGGGAGGAGCCCGGTCATCGTCGGCCAAGGCCGGGGACGCGAGAAGGAAGGCACAAGCAGTCGTGGCAAATAGAGCGCGCATACTGAGTCTCCTGTACAAATTGATCTGCAGAGGCAGAGGTATGGCGCGCGACGGCGCGCGCAAGAGGCGCCTAACTTTTACGAACGAATGCCATCAATTTCTGATGGAACCCTCTTGAAGCTGTTCTTCTTAGAGGGCGTGCGGGCGGCCCTCCCCCCAATCCTTTTAGAGCCGAATGCCTCCCGGCAAAGGTGTGAAGCGCACCTCCAGAAGGCGCCGCTGACGCAGTTCACCTTCCTCATCTCGTTCCACGACGGTGAGCCATTGGCGTCCCTCCGGCTGGCCGACTGGCGCCACAAGTCGCCCACCGGGGGCAAGCTGCGCCAGCAGTGGGGGCGGGATCTCTGGAACTGCCAGACGAACGATGATGGCGTCGAAGCTCTGCTCGCCGTCCGGCCAGCCGTAGTAGCCATCGCCGATTTTAAGGTTTACGCTGCTGTAACCCAGTTCCTCGAAGCGGGCTGTCGCGTAGCTGGCGATTGCTTCATCGTATTCGAGCGCCCGGACAGAAGCGCCCAGTTCCACCAGCAAACTGGTAAGGTAGCCCGCACCGACTCCGACTACGAGCGCCTCCTCCTCGGCCTGGACATCGGCCTCATGCAGCATCAGCGCGACGATCAGCGGCTGCGAGACCGTCGCCCCCGGCATGGCCGGAAGCGGCATGTTCAGGTAGCCTGCGACCTGTAAGGCCGGTGGCAGAAAAAGGTGCCGTGGCACCGCCCGCATCGCTTCCAGGACGGCAGGGCTCACGGCTCGCACGCCGGTCTCCGACGCGGATAAACGCGCCTCGGCCTCAACGATATCCACCATAGCCGCCCGTTCTGCAGCGTAGGCGGTCTGTTCCTTCTCCTCCTCGGCGACGCTGGGAAACGCCGCAAAGAAGAGAAGAAAGCCCAGGCAATTCAGCATTCGGCGCATAGCTTGCCTCCACAGCCTGTACTCGCCTACCCGCCTTCAGTATCGGCGGCACACGGCGGGAGGCGAGAGCTTAACGCACCAACACCCTCATTCTTCGCCGAAGATCAATCGATCGAGCCCCCGTACCAGACCCGTGATGGAGCCGACTTTGCGGGCAGCCACAAGAGTACCTTCTGCATAGACGGAAGCATCCGTCCCGGCGTCGTGCTTCAAGATCAAGCGAGAGCCGCGCACCGTGAAAAGAGCGTCGATGGAGGCTGCGTAGCTGGGCAGGCGGACCGCATGTACCTGCACACCGTTGATGGTACCGCCGCGGGTTTCGGATGGTCCCATGATATCGTCGATTGGATAGTCGACCTGTGGCTTGCGCACGTCCCCCAAGCGCTCCGCCAGCTCTCGTGCGGTGCCGCTGGGCGCATCGGGTTTGGCGGATTTCGCGTAGTCGATGATTTCAAAGTGCGGGATATGGCGCGCGGCAATCAACGCGAAGTGCGACAGGAGTGCGGAGGTAATGGCGAAATTACCTGACGCGACCACGCCTTTCACGGCACGGCGAGCCGCGGCATCCAGTTCCGCGTAGTCTTCCGCGGTCAACCCCGAGGTACCGACGACGACCGCCGTACCGCGCTTCAATGCCGCCAGGATATGATCCTTCACGACAGAAGGATGGGTGTAGTCGATCAGCACATCTGCCGGGGCTGCATCCAAAGCTTCCTCGACAGAAGCGCTGACCCGAATATCAGCTCGCCTTTGGCCCAGCAGGTGCCCCAGATCATCCCCAGCTGCACGGCGCGCTACCGCACCGGTTACTTCCAGATCGCTCGCCGCCAGCGCAGCCTCAGCGACCGCACGTCCGGCCCAGCCCGTTGCCCCTGCAATACAGACTCTCGTCATCTGCATACCTCTTTCCAGATAGAAGCCTTCAAATCACCAATAATGCCTTGGCCCGGTGAGGCCGCTGGCGACCGCGATCAACCTGCGCTACGGCAAACAGGCCGACAATAGGGGCTGATGGGGGCAGGTCCCACTTGAGCGCGGAGCCGGTGGCAGTATAGCTTCGCTCTATAAGGAAGCGTCCTTTCACGTCTTGAGCTGGAGTCTGTCATGGCCACGCGCCCCAATTCGCCCGCCGCCAAGGACATTGCCTATGTCCTGCACCCTTACACCAACGCCCGCCGTCATGAAGAAATCGGTCCGATGATCATCGAGCGTGGCAAGGGTGTCTACGTTTATGACGATCAGGGCAAGGAATACATCGAGGGTCTTGCCGGCCTCTGGAGCGTTGCCGTCGGCTTCGGGGAGGAGCGGCTGGTAGAGGCCGCAACACGCCAACTGCAGCAGCTGCCCTACTACCATTCCTTTGCGCACAAGTCGCACGAGCCTTCGATCCTGCTGGCTGAGAAGCTGCTCGAAATGGCGCCGCGGGATTTCTCGAAGGTGTTCTTCACGAACTCAGGTTCGGAAGCGAACGACACCGTCATCAAGATGCTGTGGTTCTACAACAACGCCAAGGGCCGGCCGGAGAAGAAGAAATTTATCAGCCGCATCAAGGCCTATCACGGCATTACCCTGGCTTCAGCGAGCCTTACAGGTCTGCCGGCGAATCAGAAGGGCTTCGACCTGCCGCTGGATCGCTTCGTACACACCGCCTGCCCGCACCACTATCGCTTTGCCTATGAAGGGGAGAGTGAGGAAGAGTTCGCCAGCCGCCTGGCCGGTCAGCTCGAGGAACTGATCCTGCGCGAGGGGCCGGAAACGATCGCCGCCTTCATCGGCGAGCCGGTCATGGGCGCCGGCGGCGTGATCGTTCCACCGCGCACCTATTGGCAGAAGGTGCAGCAGGTGTTGCGCAAGTACGACATCCTGCTGGTGGCCGACGAAGTCATCAACGGCTTCGGACGCACCGGCAACCTCTGGGCCTGCGAAACCTTCGACATCAAGCCGGACGTGCTGGTGACCTCGAAGCAGCTGACCAGCTCCTACATGCCGCTGGCCGCCATCATGATCACCGACGAGATCTACCAGGCGCTCGCCAACTACACGAAGGAGCTCGGCACCTTTGGCCACGGCTACACCACCAGCGCGCATCCGGTGGCGACCGCGGTCGGACTTGAGAACCTGAAGATCATCGAAGAGCGGAAGCTGATCGAGCACGCCGCTGCGGTAGCTCCGCGCTTCCAGGACGGTCTGCGCCGCTTCGCCGATCATCCTCTGGTGGGCGAGGTGCGCGGCGTTGGGCTGATCGCCGCGGTAGAACTGGTCTCCGACAAGGCGACCAAGGCCGGCTTCGATCCGGTCGGCAGTGTGGGCCTCCACCTCTTCGAGCGCTGCCAGGCCAATGGCCTGATCGTGCGCAACCTGGGTGATGCCATCGCCTTCTGCCCGCCGCTGATCATCAGCGAGCAGGAGATCGACGCGCTCCTCGAGCGCTTCGGCAAGGCTCTGGACGAAACCCAGGAGTGGATGAACAGCCGGAGCATTGCGGCCGAGTAAGCTTAGCCCGGTGCTTGATCGAGGCCGGCAGGCGGCGGGTCATCCGCCCCTGCCGGCCTTGCTCTTTTGGGGCAGCAGCGGCACTTTCGCGCCATGGATTACGAAGCATTTTTTGGTGACCGCCTGGCGACCTTGAAGGAAGAAGGACGCTATCGGGTCTTCGCCCATCTCGAACGACGCGCCGGCCACTTTCCTCAAGCGGTGCGTCATGTGGATGGCAAGCAACTTCCCGTCACCGTCTGGTGCTCCAACGACTATCTGGGCCTCGGCCAACATCCAAACGTTCTGCAGGCGATGCACGAGGCGCTTGACCGCTGCGGCGCCGGCGCCGGTGGAACGCGGAATATCTCAGGCACGAACCACTACCACGTGCTTCTGGAGCAGGAGCTGGCGTCTTGGCACCAGAAGGAAGCCGCCCTTCTCTTCACCTCCGGCTACGTCGCCAACTGGACGACGCTGGGCACCCTCGCCTCCCAACTGCCGGGGTGTGTCGTCTTCTCCGACGAGAAGAACCATGCCTCGATGATCGAGGGTATCCGCCACTCCCGCGCCGAAAAGCGGATCTTTCGGCATAACGATCCGAAAGATCTTGAGCGCCAGCTTGCGGATTTCGATCCAGCGCGGCCAAAGCTGGTGGCCTTTGAGTCGGTCTACTCGATGGACGGTGATATCGCTCCGATAGCCGAGTTGTGTGACGTCGCGCAGGCCGCCGGCGCGCTTACCTATCTGGACGAGGTCCACGCCGTCGGGCTCTATGGTCCCTCTGGCGCTGGGGTTGCTGATCGTGACGGCCTCCTCAACCGGCTCGACATAGTGCAAGCGACGCTCGGAAAGGCGGTTGGCTTGATTGGAGGCTATATCGCCGGCAGTGCAAAGCTGGTGGATTTCGTCCGTTCCTTCGCCAGCGGCTTTATCTTCACCACGTCTCTCCCGCCCGCCATTGCGGCCGGCGCACTCACCAGCGTGCGCCTCTTGAAAAGCGACAACAGCCTGCGTGACCGGCATCAGCTGATCGTGGCCAAGGTAAAGGCACGCATGGCAGATGTTGGCCTTCCGGTGCTGCCCGGTCCCAGCCACATCGTGCCGCTCATGGTGCGAGATGCGGAAAGGTGCCGCGCCGCCAGCGAGCGCCTGCTCAACGACTTCGGTCTCTATGTTCAGCCGATCAACTATCCCACTGTACCGCGAGGCGAGGAACGGCTGCGCATCACGCCCTCCCCGCTTCATACCGGCGCGGACGTCCAGACGCTGATCGATGCGGTTGTGCAGGTCTGGGACGGTCTCGAACTGCCGCGCGACCGCAGAGCTTCCAGCGTGGCGAGTACGTGAGGCACCGGGCGTGAAACTGTCTGATCAAACGATCCGACAGGTGGTAGATCTCCCTTGCAATGGGATATAACACTCGTCAGCCACTGCCACCGGGCGCTTTCGACAGGGGGGATAGATGAGCCAGCTGAATGAAGCCTTTGTACGCTTCTCGAATGTACAGAAGAGCTACGACGGCGAGACACTGGTCGTTAAGAACTTGAACCTCGACATCGCGAAGGGTGAGTTCCTGACCATGCTGGGGCCCTCGGGCTCCGGCAAGACCACCTGCCTGATGATGCTGGCTGGCTTCGAGACCCCGACCAGCGGCGACATCAGGCTGAATGGGCGCAGCATCAGCAATGTGGCGCCCCACCGCCGTGGCATCGGCATGGTGTTCCAGAACTACGCCCTCTTCCCTCACATGACGGTGGCGGAAAACCTCGCCTTTCCGCTGGAAGTGCGAAAGCTGTCCAAGGCTGAAATCCAGAGCAAGGTGAAACGGGCTCTCGACATGGTGCAGCTGGGTCATTTGGGCAATCGCCGACCTGCGCAGCTGTCGGGTGGTCAGCAGCAGCGCGTGGCCGTGGCCCGTGCGCTGGTTTTCGATCCCGATCTCGTGCTGATGGACGAGCCCCTGGGCGCCCTCGACAAGAATCTGCGTGAGCAGATGCAATACGAGATCAAGCACATCCATGAGAGCCTGGGCGTGACAGTGGTATATGTTACTCACGACCAGTCGGAAGCGCTGACCATGTCCAACCGCATCGCGGTCTTTGACGACGGCGTCATTCAGCAGCTGGCGCCGCCACCGGAACTCTACGAGCGCCCGCAGAACGCCTTCGTTGCGTCCTTTATTGGCGAAAACAACCGCTTGCTGGGGCAAGTGGAAGACATCCAGGACAAGACCTGCAGGGTCAGGCTCGATGACGGCTCCCTCGTCTCGGCGCTCAAGGTAAACGTGAATGCTGTAGGAGAGCGAACCACGCTGTCGCTCCGGCCGGAGCGGGTTGCGGTGTCACCGATTGAAGGTGATCATCCCAACGTTTTCGAAGCGCGCGTAGAGGAACTCATCTACCTGGGCGACCACATTCGCACGCGGGTCAGCGTCTGCGGCAACGACGACTTCATCGTCAAGATTCCCAACGCCCACGCCCAGGCGCGCATTGACCGCGGCGAAAAAGTCAGGATTGCCTGGTCGACGGAAGATTGCCGCGCCCTCGACGCGGCGGCCGCCTGATCAACCCAGGGACTTGATAATGAATCGCAACTGGCTGGACAAGCCGGCGGCGGCGAATTAACGTTCAGGCATTGGTCACACCGACACCATCTAAGGGGTCGGTCCAAAACGGCAGGAGCTTTTGGCGTCATGTACCGCGACAATAGCCTGATGCCGAATGAGGCGATCCGCCTCCTGGCGCTCGGCATACTGACAGAAGGCGAGAGGACCTATGCTGATCTGGCTTCTGCCGTCCGGCATTTTACCGAGCGTCTGGTAGGACCCTCCCTGGAACTGATTGCCCAGCCCCTCGAACTGCTGAGGGTTGAAGGTCTCGTAGAGGCGGTAGATGCCAAGGCGCCCGCAGAAAGCGTATGCCTGCGGCTGACGTCCGCCGGAAAGGCAGCGCTACAGACCCTTCTGAAATCCAATCTCCGCCCGCAAATCAACGACCTCAACAAGTTGATCATCGCGCTCAAGATCCGCTTTTTGCACCTCCTACCGGAGGAGGAGCAGCGGATTCAGGCCGAGCTGATGATGGAAATCCTTGAGCGCGACCTCGCCCGCCTGCAGGATCTCAGAGATCATCACAGTGCGGACAGCGGCAACCTTGGGGCGTGGCTCGACCTTGAGGTGGAGCAGACCCGCAACCGCCTGGCGTGGTATCGCGGACTGGCCGAGCGCCTCGGCATCTAGCTGAAGAAGCTCCCTTTTCGGGTTTCTGAAAACTTTCTTTCAAGCGAGAGTGCAAGCGTTTCGGCGTGGACATGCCGGGGCCGCAAGATATGATTTCGCGCCGCCTTCGAGCGGTGACAGCCTTTACTAAGAATTTCAGTCAGGGAGCAACGAGGATGCGTAGGTTTACTGGCCGCAGTCTGGCGCTGGGAGGCACGATCCTGGCAATCGGCCTGGCCGTCGCTTTGCCCGGCGAAGCCGAGGCCCGGCCCTTTACCGTCACCTCCTGGGGCGGCAACTATCAGGACGCGCAGCGCGAGATCTATTTCGAGCCGTACAAGGAAGAAACCGGTAATGAGTTGTTCGAGGACGTCTGGAACGGCGGCGTCGGAGCGATTCGTGCGAAGGTCGAAGGCGGAGCCTCCGATTGGGACGTCGTTCAGGTCGAAGTCGAAGAACTTGTTATCGGCTGCGAAGAGGGGCTTTACGAGCTGCTCGATTGGGACCAGCTCGGCCTATCTGGAAAGCTGATCCCCGGCGCGGAACATGAGTGCGGTGCGGGCACGATCGTCTGGTCGACGGTTCTGGCGTATGATGGGGATGTCCTCAGTGAGGGCCCGGCCAGCTGGGCGGATTTCTGGGACGTGGAGAAGTTCCCGGGCAAGCGTGCGCTACGTCGCGGCCCCCAGTATTCCCTTGAATTCGCCCTTCAAGCGGACGGTGTGCCGGTCAACGAGGTTTATGACGTTCTGG
>JAJUFM010000035.1 GCA_029265995.1 Rhodospirillaceae bacterium
CGCCGCTAGGCTGATCTCTTCATCGTACTCTCCACTACCTATCATTAGCCAGAGACGGGTAATGCTACGCCACATCGTTTTCTTTTCGGTCAAGAACCCCGCGGATACGGAGCGGGTGCAAGAACTCCTCTCACAGCTCGCAACTATTCCCGCCGCCCAGCACCTGGAGGTCCGGCGAAACATTAGACGCGACCAGCACTCCTCTGAAGTGGACCTTGTCGTCTATGGGGAGTTCGAGGATGAGGCTGCGCTCCAGGCCTATAAAGCGCATCCTACCTATGCGGAAACGACGCAACTCGTTCGGCCGCTGAGGGACATTCGCATTGCCGCAGATGTCAGCGTTGAAGGCAGCTAGAGACTGCTTTTCCGTGGCGACGCAGAACCAATCGCATTTGATTGGCCACTACGTGCCGGGATCGAGGCGCGGAATTTGCTGGAAAGATAAAAAAGGCGGCCAAAGGCCGCCTTTCTTATAAAGCGCTAGCTTTGTTCTTATGACTTAAGGCCAAAGCCGGCAAAGCGCTTGTTGAACTTCGCAACCTGGCCACCGCTGTCCACTACCCGGTGAACGCCGGTCCAGGCCGGGTGCGTCTTCGGGTCAATGTCGAGGCGCAGCGTGTCACCCGGCTTCCCGTAAGTGGAGCGGGTCGTAAATTCGCTACCGTCCGTCATGACGACGGTTATCTCGTGATAGTCAGGATGAATATCTTGCTTCATCGCGCACCTCCGTAAGTCGCGCGCCTTGTAACGGAGGGGGCGCAGCAATGCAAGAGCGCGTCTTGTTCCATCCCATGGGGCGTGCAATCTAGCAAAGCCACATCGTTCAGTTTTTCTCTCAGGTTGATCAGGGCGTCTATGGCTCGCATTCAGGAACCTGCGACGGCGGACGCGCGCCAGCAGGTCGATCGCCCCACCAGCCGCGATTTTCGTGTGCTGACATACCTCTGGCGCTTTGTGCGCCCCTATAAGCTTCAGGTCGCGGGCGCGATGGTCGCACTCATCGTGGCAGCGGGAAGCTTGCTCGTGATCGGGACAGGGTTGAGGGGCCTGGTCGACGAAGGATTTGCCGCCGGCGACACTGCGCGACTTGATCGTTCGGTGATGGCTCTTTTCGGCATTGTCGTCTTGCTCGCGCTTGCCTCCTACAGCCGCTACTACCTGGTGACCTGGATTGGCGAGCGGGTCATCGCCGATATCCGCAAGACGGTTTACAGTCATGTGATCGGCCTGTCCCCGGCCTACTATGAAACGACGCGTACAGGAGAGGTTCTCTCGCGACTGACCTCCGATACCACGGTGCTTCAGACGGTGGTTGGCACGTCGGTATCCATCGCCTTGCGCAATTTGCTGCTGCTGGTCGGTGGTCTGGCCATGCTGCTGTTTACCTCTCCGAAGCTGACGGGGCTTGTGCTGCTGGTAACGCCGCTGGTGGTGGTACCTATTCTCGTGTTCGGCCGACGGGTCAGGCGGCTGTCCCGGCACAGTCAGGACCGTGTTGCCGATGTAGGCGTCTATGTGGACGAATCCCTGGCCGCGATCCGAACCGTCCAAGCCTTTACCCATGAAGAGCATGATCGCCGTCTCTTTGCTGAGCGGGTGGAAGAGGCATTTCGGACTGCTGTGGACCGAATTCGCGCCCGTGCGTGGCTGACTGCGCTGGTCATTCTCCTCGTCTTCGGGGCTGTCTCGACCGTGCTGTGGATTGGCGGTCGCGATGTTCTCGCCGGCAGGATCAGCGGTGGGGAGCTTGCGGCCTTCGTCTTCTATGCCGTGGTGGTGGCGGGTGCCTTCGGAGCCATCGGCGAAGTTATCGGGGACCTTCAGCGCGCTGCCGGTGCAACGGAAAGATTGATCGAGCTTTTGCGCACCAAATCAGACATCGCCGCACCGGCCAATCCTGTTCCACTGCCGGAGCCGGCACGCGGCAAGCTTCGCTTCGAAAGGGTGTCCTTCCGCTATCCCGCACGGCCCGATGCGCCTGCCTTGGTTGAGTTCGATCTGGATGTCGAGCCCGGTAGCACCGTCGCACTGGTGGGGCCTTCCGGGGCGGGAAAGTCCACCGTCTTTCAGTTGCTCCTTCGCTTCTATGATCCCCAGGCGGGGCGCATCCTGCTCGACGACACCGATGTGCGTGAGGTGGACCCGCAGGATTTGCGGCGGCGCATTGGGCTGGTTTCGCAGGATCCGATCATCTTCTCGACGAACGCCTGGGAAAACATCCGCTATGGCCGGCCAGATGCCTTGGATGAGGAGGTCAGGGAGGCTGCACGTGCCGCGGGTTGCATCGAGTTCCTGGATGCTCTTCCGGAAGGCTTCGACACCTTCCTTGGTGAGCGAGGGGTGCGTCTTTCGGGCGGACAGCGACAACGCATCGCTATCGCGCGCGCAATCCTCCGCGATCCGGCGGTTCTGCTTTTGGATGAAGCCACCTCTGCCCTGGATTCGGAGAGCGAGCGGATGGTGCAGGCTGCCTTGGAGCGCTTGTCCGAGGGGCGCTCTACTCTGGTCATCGCTCACCGCCTCGCCACCGTGCAACGAGCGGACCGAATCGTCGTGATCGATCGCGGTCGGATGGTGGCGAGCGGTACGCACGAAGAGCTGATGAGTGAGGAAGAGGGACTCTATCGCCGTCTGGCAGCCCTTCAATTCGAGCAGGCGTCCAGTTTCGTCGAATCGCTCGGCTCCCTGCCCAGCTAGGTGCGTCGTCGAGCGTGATTCCGGGATTTGGAATGAGCGCGAAGATCTACCATCGTGTTCAATCGGCTCTCGGGCCAGCGTTCCAGCCATCCGATAAGCGACCCCTCCTTGTATCGGTCCGACAAAGGTCGTAAACAGCCGGCGACATATTCGCGCAGCTGACCCGGGAGTTCTCCATGGCTCGCAACAAGATCGCATTGATCGGTGCAGGTAACATCGGCGGCACGCTGGCGCTGCTGGCGGGATTGAAAGAGTTGGGTGACGTAGTGCTGTTCGACATCGTCGACGGCGTGCCCCAGGGCAAGGCGCTGGATATCGCTCAAGCGGCCCCCGTGGAAGGGTTCGACGCCAAGCTGCTGGGCGGCAGCGACTATGCGGCGATCGAAGGCGCAGATGTGGTGATCGTTACGGCTGGCATCGCGCGCAAGCCGGGTATGAGCCGCGATGACTTGCTGTCCACGAATATGAAGGTCATGCAAGCGGTAGGCGAGGGCATCAAATCCCACGCCCCAAACGCTTTTGTGATCTGCATCACCAATCCGCTTGATGCCATGGTGGCAGTTCTGCGTGAAGCCTGCGGCTTGCCTCACAACAAGGTAGTGGGGATGGCGGGCGTACTGGACTCGGCGCGCTTTCGCCACTTCATTGCGGAAGAAGTGCAGGTCTCTGTGGAAGACGTCACCGCCTTTGTGCTCGGCGGCCATGGAGACACCATGGTGCCAATGGTGCGCCATTCCACGGTTGCGGGCATCCCTCTCCCGGATCTGGTCAAGATGGGGTGGCTGTCACAAGAAAAGCTGGATGCAATCGTCGAGCGTACCCGCACGGGGGGCGCTGAAATCGTTGGGCTGTTGAAGACAGGCTCGGCCTTCTACGCACCTGCCTCCTCGGCCATTGCGATGGCGGAAAGCTACATCAAGGACAAAAAGCGCGTGCTGCCTTGTGCGGCGCACCTCTCCGGCCAGTACGGCGTCCAGGACCTTTACGTGGGAGTTCCTGTTGTCATTGGTGCGGGCGGCGTCGAGCGGATTGTCGAGCTCGATCTGAACGAGACCGAACGGGCGGGCTTTGATCACTCGGTTCAGGCCGTCCAGGGGCTGATGGAAGCCTGCCGTAACCTGTCCGCGGCGTGACAAGGGAAGCCAGGCAGCATCTAGCGCCTAGGTTGCGCAGTCCCAGCGGGGTGCTAGAGTGCGGTCAGGACACTTCTGACAGCACCTATCCCGAGCTTCTTTCAATTAAGAACGAGCAACAGCATGAACATCCATGAGTATCAGGCAAAGAGCTTGCTGGCAAAGTTCGGGGTTGCTGTGCCGCGCGGGCGCGTCGCCTACACGCCGGACGAAGCCGAAGCGGCAGCCAAGGAACTGGGCGGGTCTCTCTGGGTCGTAAAATCGCAGATCCACGCGGGTGGGCGCGGAGCCGGCCGCTTCCAGAACGATCCCGAGGGCAAGGGCGGCGTCCGTGTAAGCCAGTCGATCGAGGAAGTTCGCGATAACGCCAAAGCCATGCTCGGCAAGGTGCTGGTGACAAAGCAAACTGGCCCGTCGGGCAAGGAAGTAAAGCGCCTCTACATTGAAGAGGGCTGCGATATCGCGCGAGAGCTTTACCTCTCCGTGCTCGTCGATCGCGCGACCAGCCGGGTGACAGTGGTGGCTTCCACTGAAGGCGGTATGGAGATCGAGGAGGTCGCGGCTTCGCATCCGGAGAAGATCATTAAGGAAGCCGTTGACCCGGCTATCGGATTTCTCCCCTTCCAGGCTCGGAAGATTGCTTTCGGCCTTGGTCTGGAAGGAAACCAGGTCAAGGCGGCGACGAAGTTCATGACGGCCATGTACAAGGCCTTCACAGAAATGGACGTCTCCCTGCTTGAGATCAATCCGCTGGTGGTCACGGGAAGCGGCGAGGTCATCGCGCTCGACGCCAAGATGGGCTTTGACGACAACGCCCTTTTCCGCCATCCGGATGTGGTCGAGTTGCGCGACGAGGATGAGGAAGATCCCATGGAGCTCGAGGCTGGCCGCCATGAGCTCAACTATATCAAGCTCGACGGCAATATCGGCTGCATGGTCAACGGCGCCGGCCTGGCCATGGCGACCATGGACATCATCAAGCTCTATGGGGGCGATCCCGCCAACTTTCTCGATGTCGGCGGCGGCGCGACCAAGGAGCGGGTGACCGCTGCCTTCAAGATCATTCTTTCTGACCCCAACGTTGAAGGCATTCTGATCAACATCTTCGGCGGCATAATGCGCTGTGATGTCATCGCAGACGGCGTTGTTGCGGCGGCGCGCGAGGTAAGCCTGCATGTGCCGCTGGTCGTGCGCCTCGAGGGCACCAACGTGGATTTGGGCAAGAAGATCCTGGAAGAATCCGGTCTGCCAATCGTGTCAGCCGACAATCTGGCCGATGCAGCCGAGAAGATCGTGAGCGCAGTGAAGGAGGCGAAGTAATGGCAGTCCTGGTTGACAGCAATACCCGGGTCATCTGCCAGGGCTTCACCGGCGCTCAAGGAACCTTCCATTCGGAGCAGGCGATCGCCTACGGCACGAAGATGGTTGGGGGCGTGACGCCTGGGAAAGGCGGAACCAAGCATCTGGACCTGCCGGTCTTCAATACGGTAGAGCGGGCAGTCGAGGAAACGGGCGCCAACGCAAGCGTCATCTATGTGCCGCCACCGTTTGCCGCGGAAGCCATCCTCGAGGCGATTGACGCCGAGCTGGAGCTGGTAGTCTGCATCACCGAGGGCATTCCCGTGCTCGACATGGTGAAGGTGAAGCGCGTGCTTAAGGGCAGCAAGACACGGCTGATCGGCCCGAACTGCCCGGGTATCATCACACCGGATGAGTGCAAGATCGGAATCATGCCGGGTCACATCCACCAGCGCGGGCGGATCGGGATTGTCTCTCGCTCCGGCACGCTGACCTACGAGGCGGTGGCGCAGACCACTGCGGCCGGCCTGGGTCAGACTACCTGCATCGGCATTGGCGGCGATCCGGTAAACGGCACCGACTTCGTCGATTGTCTCCAGATGTTTCTCGATGATGAGGAAACCGAAGGCATCATCATGATCGGCGAAATCGGCGGTGATGCAGAGGTTAAGGCAGCTGAGTTCATAGCCGCGTCAGATAAGAAGAAGCCGGTCTGCGGATTCATCGCCGGGAAAACCGCTCCGCCGGGTCGCCGTATGGGGCATGCGGGCGCGGTCATCTCCGGGGGTAATGACACGGCGGACTTCAAGATCAAGGCACTAGAAGAGGCCGGTATATTTGTTGCCGAATCCCCTGCGAGCCTCGGGAGCACGATGGTGAAAGCGATGGAGGCCGCTGGGAAGTAGGGCAAAGGGTGTAAATCGGTCTGGATATGCCTTTATAGAGGTAGGCGCAGCAATCAATCTGAAGGAGGCGGCCCGGGACGCCGTGGCGGATCCGGCCGGAAACGGGGTTAATGGCGCAAAAGCAGGCTTTTGGTGACGTGTACTTGATGGGCCCCCACGCGCCAAAGTTGGCGCAGCTCTATGCAACCTATCTCGGCTCTCCGGATGCTGTGGGCCCGGACTGGAAAGATTTTTTCAACTCCCTGGCTGATGATGCACGCACCGTCCTCGACGAAGCGGTAGAGCAGGCTTTCGGGGCGAAGGCGGCGACGCCTGGGGCAGCTCCCTGCACGGATGGCTATACCCGCAGCCCGGCTGGAAGTCAGGCGGCACTGCCGCCGGGGACGCAACCGGCGGACATTTCGGATCCTCGAGTTCGCGCCGCAGCGATTGATTCCATCCGCGCCTTAATGCTGATCCGTGCCTACCGCGTGAGAGGTCACCTGGAGGCTCAACTGGATCCGTTGGGTTTGGCAAAGATGGAGCCACATCCGGAGCTGGATCCCGTTACCTACGGCTTTACCGCGGCCGATATGGACCGGCCGATCTTCATTGACAACGTCCTAGGCATGGAAACCGCGACGCTGCGGGAGATTATCGAGGCGTTGCGGCAGACCTACTGCGGGGCCGTAGGCGTCGAGTTCATGCACATCCAGGATCCTGACCAGAAGCGGTGGATTCAGGAGCGGATTGAAACGGGCGCCCATAACCGCACAGATTTTACCACGCGCGGCAAGCGGGCCATCCTGGAGCGCCTTACCGCCGCCGAATGCTTCGAGAAGTTCCTGGATCGGAAGTATACGGGGACAAAGCGCTTCGGGCTGGACGGCGCCGAAGCGATGATCCCCGCGCTGGAACAGATCCTGAAGCGCGGTGGGCAGCTCGGTCTCGAGGAAATCGTGATCGGTATGCCGCACCGCGGGCGATTGAACGTCCTCGCGAACTTCATGGGTAAACCTTTCCAGGCGATTTTCAGCGAATTCCAGGGCGGCGCCGCGCACCCCGAAGAAATCGGCGGCTCCGGCGACGTGAAGTACCATTTGGGTACGTCAGCCGATCGGGAGTTCGACGGCAACAGCGTCCATCTATCGCTGACGGCCAATCCCTCGCACCTGGAGGCGGTCAATCCGGTTGTTTGCGGCAAGGTCAGAGCTAAGCAGCATCAGAAGGACGATGTTGATAGAACCAAGGTGATGGCCCTGCTGCTGCATGGTGATGCCGCCTTTGCTGGTCAGGGGCTGGTCGCAGAGACGCTCGATCTATCCGAGCTCAAGGGCTATCGCATCGGCGGGACGATTCACTTCATCGTCAACAACCAGATCGGCTTCACGACCAATCCGGTAAATTCGCGCTCAGGCCCCTATTGCTCTGATGTAGCCAAGATCATCCAGGCACCGATCTTTCATGTGAATGGCGACGATCCGGAGGCGGTAGTTCATGTCGCGCGGATTGCGACGGAGTTCCGTCAGACCTTTAAGAAAGATGTCGTCATCGACATGTTCTGCTACCGCCGCTTTGGTCACAACGAAGGCGACGAGCCGGCTTTCACACAGCCGCTGATGTACGAGCGGATCAAGACGCATCCCACCACCCGCACCATCTATTCTGACAAGCTGGTTCGCGAGGGCGTCATTGCGCGCGATGAGCCCCAAGGCATGGTCGATGAGTGGTTTGGGCGGCTGGAGGAAGCTTTTGAGGCTTCAAAGAGCTACAAGCCGAACAAGGCGGATTGGCTGGAGGGCGCCTGGACAGGATTCAAGGCTGCGCGCGGTTACGATCCGCGGCGCGGCCGTACCTACGTGTCTGAAGCACAGCTTAAGGAAGTCGGCGAGGCGCTCTGTCGCTATCCGGAAGGTTTCAATATCAACCGGAAGATCGCGCGCCAGCTCGAAAATCGGCGGCAGATGTTCGAGACCGGCAAAGGAATTGACTGGTCGACCGCAGAAGCCTTGGCGTTTGGGACGCTGTTGATCGAGGGGCATCCCGTCCGGATGTCGGGGCAGGACAGCAATCGAGGAACCTTCTCTCAACGTCACGCAGCCCTGATCGACCAGAAGACGGAGGAAACCTACAAGCCGCTCGAGCACATCCGCGAAGATCAAGCCAAGTGCGAGATCGTGGACAGCCCGCTCTCTGAAGCCGCGGTGCTAGGGTATGAGTATGGCTATTCCCTGGCTGAGCCTCGTGCGCTTACCGTCTGGGAAGCGCAGTTCGGCGATTTTGTGAACGGTGCCCAGATCATCATCGACCAATTCATAGTCTCCTCCGAGTCCAAGTGGCTGCGGATGTCTGGATTGGTGATGCTGCTTCCACACGGCTATGAGGGGCAGGGGCCAGAGCACTCGTCGGCGCGCCTCGAGCGGTTCCTGCAATTGGCGGCGGAAGACAACATTCAGGTCGTCAACTGCACCACTCCGGCGAACTACTTCCACGCCCTGCGTCGACAGGTACATCGGGATATTCGCAAGCCTCTGGTGGTGATGACGCCAAAGTCGCTTCTGCGCCACAAGCGTGCAGTGTCCAACTTGGTTGATTTGACTGGCGAAAGCGCTTTCAGGCGCCTGATGCGTCAGCCGGAGCTGCCCAGCGCGCCCGAGGAGGCACGTCAGGTCGTTCTCTGCAGCGGCAAGGTCTATTTCGATCTCCTGGAAGAGCAGGAGAAGCGCGAGATTCGCGATGTCCACCTGATCCGCTTTGAGCAGCTTTATCCCTTCCCCTGGGATTCCGTGCAGCGGCACCTGAAGGAATACACGCACTGCGAATTGGTCTGGTGCCAGGAAGAACCCCGCAACATGGGCGCCTGGTCCTATATCGAGGAGCTGATCGAAGAAGCGGCGAGCGAGATCGGCTTCAAGAACCCGCGGCCGCGGTTCGCAGGTCGGCGCTCGGCAGCCTCGCCAGCGACCGGGAGCTTCCAACGACATGTTCGTGAGCAGGCAAAGCTTGTGGAAGAGGCCCTGACTGTAGGCTTGCCGCGGGTTGGGCGCATCGCAACGAGGCGCGCGGAAGAGGCTGAACAGACGGCGGCAAAGGCAGCGAAGACGGCTGCACAGTAAGTTAGCCATTTGCAGGCAACGGACGAGGGCGAAACCAGAATATGTCTATCGACATCCAAGTGCCGACATTGGGCGAGAGCGTAACCGAAGCGACCGTTGCCAAGTGGTTGAAGAACAAAGGTGATGCTGTTTCGGCAGACGAACCTTTGGTTGAGCTTGAAACCGACAAGGTCACGCTTGAGGTTAATGCGCCGCAAGCTGGCGTTCTAACGGAAGTTCTCGTCCAGGAAGGCGAGGATGTTGAGGTCGGCGCGCTCCTCGGCCGTATTGGGGAAGGCGAGGGGGCTGCTCAAGCGACTGCTGACAATAAGGCGCCGGCGCAGGAAGCGGCACCTGCCTCCGCGGAACAGGAGGCGGCCGCTTCGGCGGAAACTGGTGATAGCTCTGGCGAAGCTCTCGACATAACGGTTCCAACGCTCGGCGAGTCGGTCGCCGAGGCAACGGTTGCCAAGTGGCTGAAACGCGAAGGCGACCGGGTGGCCGCAGATGAGCCGCTGGTGGAGTTGGAAACCGATAAGGTCACGCTGGAGGTCAATGCCCCAGGTGCCGGCATCCTTGGCAAGATTGAAGTGCAAGAAGGGCAGAACGTAGAGGTCGGTGCACTGCTCGGGCGGCTGCAGCCTGGAGAAGCGCCCGCCACTGCCGTGAAAGAAGGGGCGCCTGCCGCTACTCCAGCAGAAAGCCACGCACCCGCAGCCACTGAACAACCTCGGGACAGGGCTGCTGAGCCGGAAGAGGCCGATCTAGATCCGAAGAAGGTCACCCGGAGCGGCGAAGGCGGCACGATCACCGCAGACGATTTGAAGCGGTTCCTCGAGAGCGCCAGCTCGAGTTCGGCAATGACCCTGTCGCCGGCCGTCCTCAATCTTGTGACGGAGCATGGCCTGGATGTGGCGCGTATACCCGCCACGGGTCCCAAGGGGCGTCTGACCAAGGGCGACGTTCTTGCTGTTGTGGAAGGCAAGAAGGAGCTTTTGCCGAAGCCCCGTGTCGAGACGGCGGAGCCGGCACCGGCACCCGCCGCGGCAGGCGCGGGCGCTCAGAGCGGCGGCACAGGGCCGGTCGCCGAAGGCGAGCGCGAGGAGCGGGTGCCCATGAGCCGGCTCCGCCAGACGATCGCGCGTCGCCTGAAGGAGGCTCAGAATACCGCTGCGATGCTGACCACCTTCAACGAGGCGGACATGAGCGCGGTCATGGAGCTGCGCTCGAAGCATCGGGACGCCTTCGAGAAGAAGCACGGCGTCCGCCTGGGCTTCACCTCCTTCTTTGCCAAGGCGGTGGTCGCGGCCTTGCGAGAGGTGCCTGCCGTCAATGCGCGCATTGAAGACGACCACATCGTCTACAACAAGTTTTTCGATATCGGCATGGCGGTTTCGACACCGCAGGGGCTGATGGTTCCGATCATCAAAGACTGTGACAAGAAGTCTTTTGCCGAGATCGAGATTGCGCTGGCGGATGTGGCGTCACGGGCTCGAGACGGGAAACTGAAGCTTGAAGAGATGCAAGGCGGCAGCTTTACCATCACGAATGGCGGGGTGTTTGGCTCGCTGCTGTCCACGCCGATCCTCAATGCACCACAGTCCGGAATTCTGGGCCTGCACAAGATTCAGGAACGGCCCGTGGCCATAGACGGCAAGGCCAAGATACGTCCGATGATGTATCTGGCGCACTCCTACGACCATCGCCTCGTCGATGGCCGAGAGGCCGTTACCTTCCTCGTCAAGGTGAAGGAAGCTATCGAAGATCCCGAGCGCTTGCTGCTCGACCTGTGAGGAGCGAGAGCGGTCGCGAGGCACAAGCCGGCGATCTCCTCGCTCTTCTGGAGCAAGGGCGGGGGACGGTAGATTTTCTGGGTGCGAGCCGTGGCGCTCCTCAGCTTGCAGATGCTGGCCGGCGCCTTGCCGGCGCCTTGGCGTCCCGTGGGTTCACGGCAGGCCGACGTCTCGTCCTGCTGCTGCCAAACACGCCAACACTTCTGATTGCACTCCACGCCACCTTCATGCTGGACTTGCGGGCCCTGGTGCTAGACCCGCGGGCCGAGCTAGATGCGCTTGAAGATCGCCTGCTGACCTTTCGTCCGGAGCTTCTACTCACTTCCAATCCAGCGCTACTTTTCGACAAGGTTCTCCGGCTTCTCCCTGTTTGCCCTTCCGGCATTCCAGTAGTGATAGAGCGCTTTACTGACCTGTTGCCTTTCCCGCGGAACCTGCTGGCTCCCCTGTTGAGAGGAGGTGGCATTGCAACCTTACCTCCCGATCCTCGCTTCATTCGCTATGGAGATTTCGTTCGAGGTGCCCAGGAACAGCGTAGGGAGGCTTCGGCGCGAGGCAGCCTCGAGTTCATGCAGGAGACAGTCAACCCAGGAGCGCTGCAGCAGCAGGTGACGGCAGCGCCAGGCCCAGTTCGATCCGGAGAGCGCTGGTTGGTAGGGCGATCTTTAGCAGAACCGACCGTATTGGCGCGTTGCCTGTCCGGCCTTCATGGCGGCGCCAATCTGGTGCTTTCGCCTCGGCTTGATCGTAGAAGCCTTGACCGGATCGCTCGCCAAGCGGGAACGGACAGGGAGATTGGTTGACTGGCTCAACGTCCCGCGGGAGAGCAAACATGCTTGTCTTACCTCAGGGGCTTGGCAATGATTCGGTACGAAAGTAGGGAGGCCTAGGGGTCAATGAGATTAGAGAACAAGATCGCGATCGTTACAGGGGCTGGTGGAGGTTTCGGTGAAGGGATCGCCAAGCTTTTTGCAGAAGAGGGCGCTAAAGTCTGTGTCGCCGATATACGCGCGGACCAGGCAGAAAGGGTAGCCTCAGAGATCGGCAATGCTGCTGTGGCTGCGGCTGGCGACGTCTCTACCACTGCCGGGATCGAAGCGATCGTGAGCGCGACCCGAGACGCTTTCGGAGAGGCGGATATCGTTGTCAACAATGCTGGGGTGACTCACCGAAACCAGCCAATGCTGGAGGTGGATGAAGAGACCTTCGACGAGATCTACGCCGTGAATGTGAAATCCCTGTTTTTGATGGCGAAGGCCACGGTGCCGGCGATGCGGGCCAAAGGCGGGGGCTCTATCATCAACATTGGCTCCACGGCCGGCCTGCGGCCCCGACCCGGTCTTGTCTGGTACAATGGCTCCAAGGGAGCCGCGAACGTCATTTCCAAGTCGATGGCGGTGGAACTGGCGCCTGACAACATCAGGGTAAACGCCATCTGCCCGGTGATGGGAGAAACCGGCCTTCTGGAGCATTTCATGGGTGTTCCCGACACGCCGGAAAATCGCGCGCGCTTTGTTGCCACCATCCCGCTCGGGCGCATGAGCAAGCCACTAGATATCGCGCGCGCCGCGCTATGGCTGGCGTCTGAAGAGGCCGAGTTCATAACCGGTGTGGAGTTGCCGGTGGATGGAGGACGCTGCGTCTAGCGTTGCTGCGAAGCTTGTCCAGGTAACGCCATGCCGGCCTTTCACTGCTCCTTTGGATGAAGAGGCAGGAAGGAGCTGGCCGGCCACGGCCCCTGCCATTCATCCCAGGCCACTGTCGCTCGAGCGCGTCGCAGATCCTCGTTCATTTGCTGCTTCAAGGTCTCCAGACTGTCGAAGTTCTGTTCGGGCCGCAGATAATCGATCAGGGCGACGCGCAGATAACGACCGTAGAGATCGCCGCTGAAGTCGATGAGATGGACTTCCAGTAGCGGCTCCTCGTAATTGAACATCGGGCTGATGCCGATGTTTGCGACCCCGGGGAGCCAGTGCATCTGATCGCCATCCTGTATGGCAACCCTCACCGCATAGATCCCAAAGGCGGGCCGCAGTGTATCGCGGCCAAGCCGAATGTTCGCGGTAGGCATACCCAGCTCGCGGCCTCGCTTGGCGCCGTGCTGCACGCGTCCGGTGATCTCCCAATAGCGCCCGAGCAGAAGGGCTGCCCGCGTTGGATTTCCCGCAGCCAGGTACTCGCGAACCAGGCTTGAGGAGTAAACTTCCTGAGATTGACCGGGCGCGGCGACCATCTGCATTCGAGTAACGCCGAAACCAAAGTCTTTGCCGAATTTTTCGAGATCGTCCACATCTCCCGCGCGCTTGTTGCCGAAGCGAAAGTTGTCTCCGGCGACAACGTGCGACAGGGACAGGCCCTTCGCCAGAATGTCATGGGCGAAGGCTTCTGGGGACAGGCTGGCAAGCTTCTGGTCGAAGCGCAGGATCCACAAGACATCCAGGCCGAGGGTCTGAAGAAGCTGAGCCTTCAGGCGCAGCGGCGTCAGTCGGAATGGTGGAAGGTGAGGTGCGAAGTAACGCCGAGGATGAGGTTCGAAAGTGACCACTCCCCAGGGTGCCTCGATCTCCTCCGCGATCTGCCTGGCCTTGTCGAGCAGAGAGCGATGACCGCGGTGAATGCCGTCCAGATTGCCGATGGCGATGACGGCGCCTTGGCATTCGCTGGGGGTGGAGGAGGTGTGTCGCAGGAGCCGCATCGGCTTAGGTGGGATCGCTGTTGAAGCGCCCGTAGAGGCCACGCTTGTACAAAAGAGCCTCTCGATCTGGCTCGCTCTGCGCGGTCATCACCTCACCTATGATGATAAGGTGATCACCCCCCTCCATGACATCATGAAGGCGACATTCGAGTTGGGCGACGCAGCCGGGCAGGAGCGGAATCCCGCCAATACCGGCTACCCAGCGCAATCCCGCCCACTTGTCGGCCATGGGGATTGCGAAGCGACGGGAGAGTTCTGCCTGCTCCACAGCCAGGATGTTGATCGCGAAATAACTCGCGGCCAGGAAAGTCGGCAAGCTGAAGGCTTTGCGATCCAAACAGAAGAGCACGAGTGGCGGGTTCATTGAAACGGAGGAAAAGGAATTGACCGTCACGCCGACTGGCGTGCCGCTGTCATCGATGCTGGTCATGATGGCGACACCGGTAGCAAAGCTGCCCAAGGCGTCGCGGAGGTCCTGACGATCGACTTCGGAATCTTCCTCGACTGAGACGGCCGAACCGGCACGCTTCTCTATCATTCACCACTCCTGCGCTACGTCCTTGATATCGACCATCGGACCGGACGACGCAACCTTGCAGCAATCTCAGAAGACGGAACTTGGGCAGGCCGCCCGGGCAGGCGCTTGCGTCGATTAGAATAAGGGTATAAAGATATCCTTATGTCTAAGAGGTCGCGGCGTGATGGATGATCTTCTGCAGGGACTGCGGGCTGCAGCGGAGCCGACGAGGCTCAGGATCCTGGCTCTCTGCGCGCATGCGGAGCTGACAGTCAGCGACCTCGTGGAGATATTGGGGCAAAGCCAGCCTCGGGTATCGCGGCACCTCAAGCTCCTGGTCGATGCCGGCCTCCTGCTGCGGCATCAGGAGGGGAGTTTTGCCTATTATCGTCTAGCGGATCGCGGAGCTGGGGCAGATCTGGCCCGTCAGATCGTCGATCTGCTGCCACCCGAGGATCCTCTGCACGCAGCAGATCTGGAGCGGCTGCAGCAGGTGCAGGATGTCTGGGCCGTGAAAGCCGCCTCCTACTTTCGTCGGAATGCTGCCAATTGGTCGCGACTGCGGGCGCTTCACGCCAACACGGACAAGGTGGATACCGCGCTCAGGCAGCTATTCGAGCGCGAGCCCGCGGAAAACCTTCTGGATGTCGGCACGGGCGCTGGACACATCCTTCAGCTGCTGGGCGCACAGGTAGAGAATGCCGTAGGGATCGACCTTTCGCGGGACATGCTCACGGTCGCCCGCGCCAACCTCTTCCGCGGCGGACTGCGACATTGCCAGGTACGCCAGGCGGAGATGACCGCACTTCCCTTCCCAGCGGCTCACTTCGACGCGGTGACACTCCACATGGTGCTGCATTACGCGCAGCGCCCAGGCGCCGCCATCCGCGAAGCAGCACGCGTGCTCCGGCCGGGTGGTCGGCTGGTTGTCGTGGATTTCTTGCCGCATGAACGGGAGGAACTTCGCAGCGACCACGCGCATCGCTGGCTGGGCTTCTCGGATGCCGCCATCGCGGATTTTCTCGTGGCTGCCGGTCTGGTCGCGGACCCGCCACGCCATCTAGGCGGAGATGCCCTGACGGTTGCGCTCTGGCTCGGCCGAAGACCGGCGAACGACACGGAAGAGGCTGATCAATCAACCACGGCAAGGGGAGGGAACTGATGCAATTCTCCTTTGAGTTTTTCCCAGTACGTACCCCTGCAGGCGAAGAACAGCTCGCAGAGACGATCGCCCGTCTGGCGTCCTTGCAGCCTCTCTTTGGCTCCATGACGTACGGCGCTGGTGGCTCCGGCTGCGAAGCGAGTGATCGTGGCCTGAAGATGCTGCTGGCAACCCCGGGCATAGATCCCACAGCCCACATCACCATCGTGGGCCAGCCGCGTGAGAAAGTGGATGCACAGCTGCGATCCTGGTTGGACCTCGGCGTGCGGCGTTTCGTTGCTCTGCGCGGGGACATGCCGGATATGCGGAGGCCATACGAGGCGCATCCTGAAGGCTATAAGGACGCCGCGGAATTGGTAGCAGCCCTGCGAAGCATGGGCGCCGAAGACATTTCCGTCGGGTGTTACCCGGAGGTTCATCCTGAGTCTGCTTCATGGGAAGCGGACCTCGCTCACTTGAAGCGCAAGCTCGAAGCGGGTGCGGATCGGGCCATTAGCCAGTTCTTCTTTGAGATCGACGATTTCCTGCGTTTCCGAGACCGAGCGGTGAAAGCGGGTATTACCCAACCGCTTGTTCCCGGGATCGTACCGGTTCACGACCTGGCCAAGATCAAATCCTTCGCTGCAAAATGCGGAGCGCGCGTACCGCAGTGGATGGAAGAGCGCTACCGCGGCCTGGAAGACGATCCGGAAACCCGGGGGCAGGTGGGGGCGGTGATCGCCGCGGATCTCTGTCGGGCGCTCCGCGCAGAAGGGGTAAAGCATTTTCATTTCTACACGTTGAACCGTGCCTCTACGACCCTGGCCATCTGTCGCTTGCTTGGGTTGGGCGCGCCGGTTCAGGTGGCGGCTTGACATGCGCCGCCTGGAAGAAGCTTTGGCAGCGCGGGTCCTTCTCGCCGACGGCGCCTTCAGGCGACAACTGCGGCGCAAGCCTGTGGATCTTTGCCGTGACCTTGGAGGACACGAAGAGCAGCTGGAGTTGCTCTGTTTGAGCCGGCCTGATTGGGTGCGCGGACTTCATGAAGCCTATCTGCGGGCCGGCGCGGACCTCATCAGGACACATACCTTGGAAGCCTCACCCCTCTCCCTGGCCGAAGTGGGCCTGGAGGAGGAGGCTTTCTATCTCAACTATGCTGCGGCGGAACTGGCTTGCGAGGCGGTTGATGCGGTGCCCGGTCGCGGCCGGCGGCGTTTTGTGCTGGGGCAGGTCCGGGATCGGGGCTGGCACGCATCGCCAGCAGAGGTCGAGCGGGCGGTCACCCTGCAGGTGGAAGCACTTATTGCAGGGGGCGTCGATGGTATCGCCCTGGATGTGATGCCGGGTTTAGGGCGTGCCCCGCTTTTCCTGCGAGGCGCGATCAAGGCACGCCGCAACCTCTCATCCGCAACGCCCGTCTATCTGCAAAGCGCAAAGGGATGCCCTGCCTATTCCGCACACCTTCTAGAGCAGGTTGACGGTGTGATTCACTTCGCCTCCGGCGGCCGTGGCCGAGGGGATTGGCTGGCTCGAGCGATCGAGCAGGAGGGCGCGACCCTTATCGGAGGCGGAGACAGTCCCGAAGATACGGCTGAACTTGACTACCACCTTCGCCTGCTCGCCGAAGACGGCCTCCGTCCTCTCCATATGGCGGCGCGCGCGGCCGGAGCGCGGCTTGAGGAAACGGTGATTCCCTCGTCTGCCCTGCGCGTCGACCCTTCAGTTACGGAGTTGCACTAGCTAATGCTGGAACGAAAAGAACGCCAGAAGGAGCTGCGGCGAGCGGCGGCAGAACGTATCCTTTTGCTCGATACTGCAATGGGGACCGCCATCCAGGCCTTTGGGTTGGGCGAGGAAGACTTCCGAGGATCCCGCTTCGCCGATCATCCAACCGACCTCAAGGGTGACAACGATCTGCTGAGCCTCACCTGTCCGGACGTTGTGCGGCAGATCCATGTGGGCAACTTGGAGGCGGGCGCGGACATACTGGAAACGAACACCTTCAATGCCACGGCCATCAGCCAGATGGATTATGGGCTGGAGGCGCATGTTCGCGAACTCAATGAAGCAGCAACGCGACTTGCGCGAGAGGCCGCCGACTCCTTTACGAAGATCACTCCTGACAAGACGAGATTCGTTGCAGGGGTTCTGGGGCCGACATCACGCACTGCTTCGCTCTCCCCCGATGTGGAGGATCCGGGGTTCCGGAACGTCACCTTTGACGAATTGGTCCGGAACTACCGCGAAGCTGCAGAGGGACTGATTCAGGGCGGCGCCGACCTGATCCTCGTGGAGACCATCTTCGATACCTTGAACGCGCGGGCAGCGCTTTTTGCCATCGATGCACTTTTCGAGGACCTGGGGGAAAGGCTGCCGATCATGATATCGGGTACCATTACGGACCTTTCCGGCAGAACGCTTTCAGGTCAGACGCCCGAGGCCTTCTGGTACTCCGTGCGCCACGCTCAGCCCTTCTCCGTGGGGCTGAATTGCGCGCTGGGACCCAAGGAGTTGCGCCCCCACGTTGCCGAGCTCAGCCGCTTCGCCGACACACTTGTTTCAGCTCATCCCAATGCTGGTCTTCCCAATCAATTCGGCGGCTACGACCTCAGCCCGGATGCCATGGCGGAACACCTTGGGGAGTGGGCGAGCGAAGGCCTGATCAACATCGTGGGCGGTTGCTGCGGCACAACGCCCGATCACCTGAGTGCCATCGCGGCAGCAGTGGAGGGAAAGTCCCCGCGGAAGGTGCCGTGTGTCAGGCCCTGGATGCGCCTGTCCGGCCTGGAGCCGTTTGTTCTGCCGCGTGACGAAGAAGAGGAAGCCGCATGACCACCGGACGCTTTGTCAATGTCGGCGAGCGCTGCAATGTCGCCGGCTCCGCTCGCTTCAAGAAGTTGATCGCTGCCGAAGACTACGCGGCCGCCGTAGAGGTGGCGCGCCAGCAGGTGGAGAACGGGGCGCAGATTCTAGACGTGAACATGGACGACGCCATGCTCGACGCCGTCGAGTGCATGACGCGTTTCCTGAACATGATCGCCGTGGAGCCCGACGTGGCGCGGGTACCCATCATGATCGACAGCTCCAAGTGGGAGGTGATCGAAGCAGGGCTGAAGTGCGTCCAGGGCAAGCCGATCGTAAACTCCATTTCCTTGAAGGAAGGAGAGGGGCCCTTCTTGAAACAGGCGCGCCTGCTCAAGCGCTATGGGGCCGCGGTGGTGGTGATGGCCTTCGATGAGGAGGGACAGGCTGCGACGGCCGATCACAAGGTTCGCATTTGTGAGCGCGCCTATAGACTACTGGTCGAGAAGGTCGGCCTTCCGCCGGAAGATATCATTTTCGATCCCAACATCTTTGCGATCGCCACCGGCATCGAGGAGCACAACGACTACGCGCGCGCCTTCATCGAGGCAGCCCGCATGATCCGCAAGAAGTTGCCGCACGCCCATGTGTCAGGAGGCCTTTCGAATGTCTCCTTCTCCTTCCGGGGAAATGAACCGGTGCGGCAGGCCATGCACTCGGTCTTTCTCTACCATGCCATCCGCGCCGGCATGGACATGGGCATCGTCAATGCGGGTCAGATTACGGTCTATGAAGACATACCTCGGGATCTCCGAGATGCGTGTGAAGACGTCATCCTCAACTGCTCACCGGAGGCCTCCGAGCGCCTGCTCGAGATTGCCGAGAGCTACCGCGCGGAGAAGGGCACCGCCTCGCGGGAAGCCGATCTCAAGTGGCGAGAACTGCCGGTTAATGACCGCCTGAGCCACGCTCTTGTGCATGGTATCGACAAGTGGATCGTTGAGGATACCGAGGAAGCGCGCCTGAACCACGACAAGCCACTGGAGGTCATCGAAGGGCCGCTGATGGACGGCATGAACGTGGTCGGCGACCTCTTTGGCTCGGGCAAGATGTTCCTGCCACAGGTGGTAAAGTCCGCGCGGGTGATGAAGAAGGCAGTTGCGCACCTGCTCCCCTTCATCGAGGCAGGGAAGCAGGAAGGGGACAAGGACACGAAAGGCCGCATCGTGATGGCCACGGTGAAGGGCGACGTTCATGATATCGGCAAGAACATCGTCGGCGTCGTCCTGCAGTGTAACAACTACGAGGTGATTGACCTCGGCGTGATGGTGCCCTCAGCCCGGATCCTGGAAACGGCGAGGGCAGAGAAGGCGGACATGATCGGCCTTTCCGGACTGATCACTCCCAGCCTCGAGGAAATGGCCTATGTCGCGGCTGAAATGCAGCGGGAAGGCTTCGAGGTTCCTCTGCTGATCGGCGGCGCAACCACCAGCAAGATTCACACGGCGGTGAAGATTGCCCCTCAGTATCAGGGGCCGGTAATCCACGTGGTGGATGCGAGCCGAGCGGTCGGGGTTGCAAGCCGCCTGGCCTCGCCCACCTTGCGCAACGATTTCGTCAGCGAGATCGAGCAGGACTATGAACGCATGCGGGAGTCGCATGCAGCCAAGAAGGGGGGGCGGGAACGACTTCCCCTCGCGGAAGTCCGTGCCAACGCCTTCCAGTTCGATTGGTCAAGCTACCAACCTCCGCGGCCGACCTTTGAAGGCTTGCGCGCGTTCCAGGGCTATGACCTGGAAGAGCTCATAGCCTGCATCGACTGGACGCCCTTCTTCTCCACCTGGGAGTTGCACGGGCGCTATCCCACCATCCTTGAGGACGAAAAGGTCGGCGAGGCAGCACGCTCGGTGTTCGCGGACGCTCAGAAGATCCTGGAGCGGATGGTCGCCGAATGCTGGCCGGGGCCCAAGGCCGTGGTCGGCTTTTGGCCGGCGGCCTCCGCGGGAGATGACATCATTCTTTTCAAGCCGGGTACCCGCGAGGAGATGACCCGGTGCTACGGATTGCGCCAACAGATCGCCCGGCGCAAGGGGCGGGAACGGCCGCATCTCGCCTTAGCGGATTTCGTCGCGCCGGTGGGCGGGCCAGCGGACTGGATCGGCGGCTTTTGCGTCACCGCAGGCCCGGAAATCGAAGAGCGCGTGGCCGAGGCCAAGGCGCGGCAGGACGATTATGAAGCCATCATGATTCAGGCTCTCGGGGATCGTCTCGCCGAAGCCTTCGCCGAACGCATGCATCAGAGGGTGCGCACCGAGTTCTGGGGCTATGCCCCGGAAGAAAGGCTGACGAACGAGGAGCTGATTGCGGAGAAGTACCGCGGAATACGCCCAGCCCCGGGTTATCCCGCCTGTCCTGACCACACCGAAAAGTGGACCCTGCTTGGGCTTCTCGACTCTGAAAAGCTCTGCGGCATCAGACTGACCGATAGTTGCGCCATGCAGCCGGCATCCAGCGTATCGGGCTGGTACTTCTCACACCCCGAGAGCCAGTACTTCGGAGTTGGTCGGATCGAGCGGGATCAAGTTGAAGACTATGCCGCGCGGAAGGGCTGGGCGGTCGAGGAAGCTGAGCGGTGGCTGGCCTCAAACCTCGCCTATGATCCGCTGGCCTTGCGTCAGGCTGCCGAATAATCCGACGCAAAGCCACGTCTTCTCGTCGTGTCAGCTGTACCGTGGCCGCAGAAAATAGAGGGCCGTCAGAACCAGCCCTAGAAGCACCAGTGCCCCTGCCTGGTGGAGTGCGCCGAGGGACACTGGCACGACAAGAAGCAGCGTCGCGATCCCCAGGCCGAACTGGACGAGTGCCATGAGGGCAACAGCGTCGATTGCGCGCCGTGCTGCAGCAGTAAGCTCCTGACCACGAGACCAGAGCCAGATCCCGAGACACCCGATCACCGTCAGGCTTGCCAGCAGGCGATGATTGAATTGAACGGCAGCGTGATTTTCAAAGAGGTTCGAGATCCAAGGCTGAAGCAACCCGTAACCTTTCGGGATCAGGTAGCCGTCCATGAGGGGGAAGGTGTTGTAACTGAAGCCCGCCCTCAGGCCCGCTACAAAGCCACCAGAAGCCAGGGTGATGCCGAGCAGCACCAGCAACCCGATCAGCCCTCGCCGCAACGATGCGGATGCTCGGGGGCTTTGAAGCGGCTCAGGCCAAACCAGTCGGATCGCCAGCCACAGCATGTAGGCGTAGATTAAAACGGCCAGGCTCAGGTGGAGCACCAGGCGGTACTGACTGACCTCTGTGCGATCGGCAAAGCCGCTGGTGACCATGTACCATCCCATGACTCCCTGCAGCGCTCCCAAGCCCAAAAGCGCAAAGCCGTGCGGTTTGAGCCAGGCAGGCAGGCTTCCACGGAGCCAAAACCAGAGGAAGGGAAGAAGAAACACAAGGCCGATCATTCGGCCCCATAGACGATGCACCCATTCCCACCAGAAGATGGTCTTGAACTCCGCCAGGGACATGCCGTGGTTGAGCAACTGGTACTGCGGAATCTGCCGGTAGAGGTCGAAGACTCTGTTCCACTCGGCCTGTGACAAGGGGGGCAGGGTTCCCGTGATAGGCGCCCATTCCATGATCGACAGGCCAGAGCCGGTCAGCCGGGTGATGGCGCCAATCACCGCCATCGCGAAGACCGCGGCTGCGCAGAGGAACAGCCAGATCGCCACAGCGCGGGGTTGCGCCGCTCGTTTAGCCTTCGCCGTGCTTGTGGATGTAGAGGGGGAACTGCCTGCAATCGCCATGAGCGGCAGTCTACTCGCCGCGCCCGCCCGGGCAAGTTGCCGCAAAAGAGGCAGGCGCGACGGGATGACGCGGCGGATGCGCTTGATAATCATCACCCGCCGTCGGCCAGGAATGGGTGGTCGCGAGCCGTTCGTGCAACGGCAGCGAAGCCGACCGCTGCCGTGCCTCTCCTAATGCAGCGTCAGCAGGCAGTCGGCCCGCTCGACTTCGGGATCTGCTATCAGGTTGCGGCTGGCAACCTTCACGCTATGGAGCTTGCCATCCAGGTTGTGGCTCCAAAAATCGAGGAAGCGTCGCAACTGCGGAAACTGAGGCCAGAGATCATAGTCCTGCCAGATGTAGGACTGAAGCAGATGCGGATGATCGGGCATGTGATAGAGGATCTCCGCAGTCGTCAGACGATGCCCCCTCAACTGTAAGCCCAACTCAGACATGCACTACGCCTCCTGATAGATCGAACCACAGGACCTATCAGGTAAGGATGCCGCGAGAAGTTGCTGGCATCAACTGAAAACTGTGATAAATCAGATAATTAGCAGCCGTTGCTCCAGGTGGCTGCTAGCTTTCTGCTAGAGAGTCCGGAAACGCGCGCCCGCACCACGTTCGATGGCGGCGGCTTCAAGTCGGCCAATATCCATATGATGTCGGAAGATCTCGAGGAAGCGGAGCTCTTCCTGAGAGGCCGTGCCATCCGCGGCCACAACATCACAAGCAAGTGCATAGGCCGTTTCACGTAGTGCTTCCGGAAGTGACTCCTTGACCGCATTCAGGGCGTCATCAAGCCCGTCGGTAACGCGTAGCATCTCTACACAGGCGCTGGTGGTCGCGCTGAGCTTGTCGAGCTCATAGTTTCGGAAGACCGGCAGCAAGCGAATCATTTCGCTCATCATCTGGATTTCCCGGTCGTTCATCTCCTCGTCGGCGACTGAGGCGAGCACCATGGTGTAGACAAGAGCTGCGTGTGTATCGAGCATGAGCCATCCACTGAGTAGTAAGGTTGTGAACAAAGCGCCAGTCGGAACATTCCGTCAAGGAAAAGGACGGCTCGCGCCGGCCAGGTTGCCGGTCCAGGTCGTTCGGATAAGGCACTAACCATCGATCCCGGATGCTGATCCAGCGCTACGCTGTCGTTACCCTATTCAACGGGGATACATCCGAACCCAAAGCGTCCTAGGGTGTAACCCTAGATTGGCCCAAGAGCCAGAGCAGGAGCATGACAATGCGCGAGCAAGCGATGATTCTCTTCGCCAACGACGCCTTCTACGAAGCCTTCAAGGCGGGAGATCTATCAGCCATGGAGGCTCTCTGGGCTCGAGAGACGCCGATCTTCTGTGCCCATCCTGGCTGGGCTCCGCTCCAGGGGCGCGATGAAGTGATGGAGAGCTGGCAAGCGATCTTTGAAGGCGGTGGTATCCCGCAGGATCTGCGCTGTCGGGAGCCGCGTGTCGTTCCGTTGGGTCCAGCGCATGCCATCGTGCTCTGCTATGAGCAGGTTGGAGATGCACTTTTGCTCGCCACCAACGTCTTCTGCAAGGAAGCGGGGCATTGGCGACTTCTGCATCATCATGCGGGACCAACTCAGGGTGAAAGCGGCAGCCTGGGTGAAGAGCCGGAACAGAAACCCGTACAGTAGGGATGGGTCCAGGGCTTGATTATCAAGAGCGTTAATCCATGCTCCGTGAGACTTCGCTTACCAGGACGGGATCCATGAATTCGCTCTTTGCCTCGCTGCCAACCACCGTTTTTGAAACCATGTCTCAGCTCGCGCGAGAGCATGAGGCTGTCAACCTCGGCCAGGGATTTCCCGATGACCCCGGGCCGCAGGATGTCCGCGAGGCAGCGGCCAGAGCAGTGGTCGACGGCTGGAACCAGTATCCGCCGATGCCGGGCCTGCCGGAGCTACGCCAGGCAATTGCAGAGCACTATGGCCGATTCCACCAGGTGAATCTGGATTGGCAGAAGGAGGTGCTGGTCACCTCAGGCGCGACGGAAGCGCTCGCCGCCTCGCTTCTCGCATTGATCGAGCCGGGGGACGAGGTGGTTCTCTTTCAGCCTATGTACGACGCCTATCTGCCACTGGTACAGCGGGCAGGTGGTGTTGCGCGTTTTGTAACGTTGCAACCACCCCATTGGCGTTTTGGCGCCCAGCAACTGGAGCGCGTATTCAGCTCCAAAACGCGCGTTGTGTTGTTGAATACGCCGCTCAATCCCGCAGGGAGCGTCGTGTCGCGGGAGGATCTCGAACTGCTGGCGGATTTCGTGGAGCGCTACGACGCGACCGTGATCTGTGATGAGGTGTGGGAGCACATCGTCTTCGATGAAGCGACGCATACGAGCCTGCTTTCCATCCCCAAGCTGCGGGAGCGGACTGTCAAGATCGGCTCGGCTGGAAAGATCTTTTCGTTGACCGGCTGGAAAGTGGGGCTTGTGGCTGCGGCCCCTCACCTCATGAAGGTGGTTTCGCGTGCGCACCAGTATCTGACCTTTACCACGCCACCCAACCTCCAGGCCGCTGTAGCCTACGGGTTGGGCAAGGAGGAAAGCTTTTTCGTCGATCAGCGTGCGCGCCTGCAGGCTCAGCGCGATTGCTTTTCCAGTGGCCTCTCAGCGCTCGGCTTTAGGGTGATGCCCTGTCGAGCGACCTACTTCCTGAATATCGACATCGCTCCGCTCGGACTAGATGACGACGTCGCCTTCTGCGAGCGCTTGGTGCGTGAAGCAGGGGTTGCTGCGATCCCTGTGAGCGCCTTCTACGCCGAGGACAAGGTGAAGACCGCGGTGCGCTTCTGCTTCGCCAAAAGAGATGCCGTACTGGACGAGGCCCTTGAACGCCTCGCCCGGTTCCAGCCTTCCATAGCCTGACTCTCGTGCAAGCTAGCGGGCGCGCTCGCTCTTCAACGGCGGCAGGTTGCGACATAGAAGCAAGTAGGCGGCGGCACCGCTGAAGGCGAGCGCCGCAACCATCAGTGCCAAGGGAATTGCATCTTCGTGGTTGAAACCACCGGCGACGGCCGAGGCTGCGCCTGCGAGAGCGAACTGCAAGGTGCCGAGCAGGGCAGAGGCCGCCCCAGCGTTGCGGCCAAAGGGCGCCATGGCCAGAGCCGCCGTGTTCGGCATGATGAAACCCAGGCAGGCGACATAGGCGAAAACCGGTAGATAGACGCCAAGGCTGCCGCCCACTCCAAAGACGCCCCCCAGGATCAGCAAGACAGCGACTATGACCAGTGCCGGCACAGAGGCAGAGAGGGTGGTGCCCGGCCCGTAGCGCCGCCCGATCCGCGCGTTCACCTGAGAAGTCGCGATGAAACCAAAGGCATTGAGCCCGAAGACCCAGCCGTAGGCGGCTGGTGTGAGACCCAGTACCTCGATGAAAACGAAAGGAGAGGCGGTGATGTAGACAAACATGCCGCAGATGCAGAGGCCACCCACCAGCGCCGGGCCTATGAAGCGCCTGTCGATCATGAGGTGCGCATAGCCGATGATGATGCGACGAAAGGAGAGCCGAGGCCGCTCTTGCGGCGGAAGACTCTCGGGCAAGCGTAGCCATACTGCGAGCAGGCAAAGCAGGCCGCACAGTGTCAGGAAGTGAAAGATCGCCTGCCAGTTGAACCAAACCAGCAAGTAGCCGCCTAGAAGCGGTGCGAGCATCGGCGCAACGCCGATGACAAGCATCAGGCGCGAGAAGACAGTTACCGCGTCCGCTGGCGGGAAGAGATCTCGCACCATCGCGCGGGCAACAACCACCCCACCACCTGCACCCAACGCTTGCAGGAACCGCAGGAAGATGAGCTGCTCTACTTCCTGCGCAAAAGCGCAGCCAATGGACGCCAGAACGAAGAGTCCCAGACCCGCGTAGACCGGCGGCTTTCGGCCATAGCGGTCAGCTAGCGGACCATAAAGAATTTGGCCGCTGGCGAAGGCGATGAAGAAGGAGGAGAGCGTAAGCTGGACCTGTCCGGCGCTGGTTTGAAAGGCTTGCTGCAGAGCCGGGAAGGCCGGCAGGTACATGTCGATGGACAGGGGCGCGAAGGCGGTGAGGGCACCCAGGATCAGAATGAGCTCAAAGTAGCTCCGCTTTTTGGATTGATCCCTTGGGCTGGGTGGGGAGGAGGACAAGCGGCGGGATGCTCCCAATGGTGAAGAACCCCTTACACCTACTCCAGATGTCCTCCGCTGAGTTGTTCAAAATGTGTCGGGCAGCTTTGCAGCGACCAGCGGACCTGCGATGGTTTCTCGCCCAGGCTGCCTTCCTCAACTAGAATTCCTGCCGGAACCCGATATAGAGGCCGTGGCTGCGCAGCCTAGCTTCCGTGCCTCCTGCGATAACGTCCGGTTGGAAGCTGGGGCCACCGCGGGCTACTCGCATCTTTCCCTTCGGAGTCTTTACCTTGCCATAGTCGCTGTAGCGGTAAGAAAGTTCGATCAAACTATTCGGCGCAACGCGTAGAGCAGTTCCGGCCGTGGCGATCCAAGCTAGATCCCAATTGGTTCCCCCTTCGGTATCCGTCCAGGCTGGTTGGTACCCCCGGACCAAGGCCGGCAAGAAGAGCGAGAAGGAATAGGAACAGGAAAGCGCGTTGGCTGCCGATGCACATAGAAATTGGCTCCAGGCACCTTGACAAGATGGTGTGATCATCCGAGCCAGCCGTCATCCTTTCTGTCAACCGTGGCTTGAATTCGTCATGGATTGGAAATGATTGACGGGCATTTATCTATAACCAGTTTAGAAGCACTGCCCCCAGAGGTTCGTATCGCTGAGGTGGCGTTCGGCATAGTCCGTGACTGATGTACCAGGGCGCGTGGGACCAAGCGCGGAAAGGAGGATGGAGACGCAGGTGCCTGTGGTCGCATGGATGGTCGAGGACGATCCTGCACAATCACCTGACCCCCTTTCTTTTCCTCCACTGTGATCACCTTTCCCCGTCGAAACGAAGGGGGCACCGAATTTCGCGATCGGTTAGCCTTGGCTCGGAGTGAAACTTTGGCGACTCATTGGGAGGCTTCCGGTCCCGGAAGTGTCGAGATGTGTGACTGCGGCTTTAAGGCCTGTTGAGGTTCGGGATTCCATCGGAGGCTGGTTTGTGGTTCAAGCTTTGGATGGATCGATACGTACTGACAGACGCCCAATGGGCGAAGATGGAGCCGCATTGTCTGGAGAAGCCCCTCAATAATCTCGCTTGATCAACACGGATACTCTAGGGGGGAAAGGCGTGGATTTTCGGTATCTCTACACCTCGTTTGAGGGCCGCATCAATCGAAAGCCATTCTGGATCGCCAGCCTGATCCTGTTCGTGGTTGCCCTTGTCATTTCATTCGTCGTCCTGGTGCCGATTACGGCA
>JAJUFM010000199.1 GCA_029265995.1 Rhodospirillaceae bacterium
ACCCATGGAAATGAGCGAGAGCGAAAAGCCTGTCACCATGGCCGGGATCAGGAGATCCGGTGCGAAGGTCCAACCGAACTGCTGCACCCGGGGCAACTGGAAGAGGCTCGCCTCTCTGAAGGCCGCCAGGTGTTCGGGTGGGAGCAGCCCGGCAAGGAGGCTGAGAAGAAGTCCGACGCTCAGCCCCAACAAGGGCGCGAAAAGTCGAAGGCGGCTCTTCACCCATACATTGCAGATCACCATCACCGAAAGGGTGGCAAGGGCCACCCCCATGTGCAGCGGCGTCGTCTGCGTAGCCTCGCCAACGCGGAAGATCAGGCGCAGACCGATCACGCCGACCCCGGAGCCGACCAGGAGCATGGCCAGCCCCGCCACCTCCACCGTGAAGATGGCTTTGAGGCGGCGGATGATGAAGGAAAAGAGGATCATCGACAGGCCGCTGATCGCGAACATGCCGAAGCCACCCCCGAGCCCGCCGGTCGCGGCCGCGAGGGTCAGGAGGGGCAGAATCGAACTGGACCCCTGAACGGGAAGAAAGATGCCCGCGCCGATGCCGAAGCGGCCCCAGGCTTGCAGGATCAGGGCAAGAGCAGAGTAGAGCAGGCAACAGGCCGCTAGCGCGAGAAACTGCTCATGATCCATGCCCAGTTCGTGCGCGATAACCGCAGGCACGGCCAGCAGTGCGCCGAGAAAGGCCGCTTGCTGTAGGGCGAGCCCGAGCGCGAAGCGCGCCGGCGGCACCTCATCGGTCCAATAGACGATGCTCTGCGGTCGCCGCATTCAGCCCCTGCCCCTTCCTGAAGGAAGATCAGGACAGGAAGCCAAGGAAAAGCGATCGCTGGGGAAAGGAAAAGCAGGTCGCCCGAAGCGGTGCTGTTCTGGTCGCAAGACGCCTCCCCCGAATGCAAGCTCGCGAGCCATGATACACCGCCGCCAGCCACCGGCTCGGGCGGCGGTGCTTCAACTTACTTCAACTCGATTTCGATGAAAGCGACCGGCGCGTCGCTCTCGTTGATGACGTTGTGCGACACGCCGACGGAACGATTGTAGGCGCCGCCGACGGTCAGCTGGTTCTCTGTGCGATTGCCCTCATCGTCGGTCAGGATCAGCTGCCCCGCGATCACCGGCACCACGACATAGTCGTACTCATGCACATGGTGACCCGTTTCGCTCTTCGGCGGGAAATCCCAGCGCGTGACGCGGACACGGTCGTTCTCGATCAACAGGGTAGGCTGTGCGGGAGCTAGGCTCATGATCTCGTCCTTTTCATTGGATGAATCTGTCTAGAACATTTTGGGACGTTAGGGAAAGGCTACGCCACCGGCTAGCGGCCGCATCATCCGACCTCTGCACCGGCTTGGAAAGGTCGCGTTGACACCTGGGACAGCCGGCGGCAAGTGATGCTGCCATGCGCATCGATTTCCAGCAGGTTTGCGTCACCCGAGACGGTCGAAACCTTCTTGACAGCCTGTCTCTCTCCCTCGAGGAGCGACGGATTGGCATCATCGGCGCCAACGGCTCGGGCAAGACCACGCTGGCGCGCCTTTGCAACGGCCTGGTGCTACCCGATACAGGAAGGGTGCTGGTTGAGGGGCTGGACACCCGCAAGGAAGTGGCGGAGGTTCGGCGGCGGGTGGGGATGGTCTTCCAGTTTCCCGAAGCCCAGATCATTCAGCCGATCGTCCTCGAGGATGTGGCCTTCGGGCTGCAGCTGCGCGGGTTTTCCGGCAAGCAGGCCCGCGCGGAAGCCGAGGAGCTGCTGCGCCGGCTCGACCTTTGGGAGCTGGCCGAACGCACGGCCCACAGCCTGAGTGGGGGTGAACGGCAACTGGTGGCGCTCGCCGCGGTGCTGATCACCAAGCCTGAGCTGATTCTCTTCGATGAACCGACCAATCAGCTTGACCTGCGCCACCGGAACCGCCTGCGGGCGCGTTTGCGCGCGCTGCCGGCCCAGGTGATCGTCGTGACGCACGATCTCGAGCTACTGGATGATTTCGACCGCGTGCTATTGCTGGACGAGGGGCAGCTCGTCTTCGACGGCCCGCCCGCACAGGCCGTCGCCCGCTACGTCGCCGCCTGCGCTTGATGCGGTAGTCGCCATGCTATCCCTCTACCAGCCAGGGCAAAGCCTGCTGCACCGCCTCCCGGCCGGCGGCAAACTGCTGGCCTTGTCGCTGTTCGGAGTGCTGATCTTCTTGACCCGCGAGCCGCTGGTGCTCGCGGCTGCGGCCCTGGGCGCGGTCTTGCTGCTTTGGCATCTGCGGCTTCCGCCTGCTCTCCTGCTGCGGCAGCTCGCGGTCACCCTCTTGCTGCTCGCTTTCCTGGTGATCGCCAACGGCCTGCTGGTCTCCTGGAACGAAGCGCTGATCGTGGGGCTGCGGCTGCTCGCGCTGGTGGCCGCGGCCAC
>JAJUFM010000189.1 GCA_029265995.1 Rhodospirillaceae bacterium
GCTGAGGATGACGAGCCTGCTGAGGCCCTGGCGGCAATCGCCGTGCCTCCTCCGGCACGATCACGAAAGCTCGCGCAGCAGCAGCTTCTCGTAGCGGCCGGGGTGGCCAAGGCCGGTGACCAGCACCTGGAAGCGGCGGCTGCCCAGGCGCACCCGGTCGCCGCGGCGCGCCTCCAGATCGGGCGGCAGGTAGAGGGCGAAGCGGGCTTCCGCGTGCAGGCGCCCCGCCAGCTCGAGGCTGCGACCGGTCAGGGGCTGCAGCCGCCCCGGGCTCTCCGCCACCAAGCTCCAGTCCTCGATCCAGCCGCCGCGCCCGTCGGGGCTGCCCTGCAGGCGTTCGAGGCGCAGGAAGTGGCGCAGCAGGCTGGGGATCACGGCCGCCTCCAGGGTTGCAGAAGCGCGGCGACTTCGGCCGGCAGCGCGTCCGGCGGGGCATAGGTCACCGCGTGATCCCCCAGGCGCTCGCTCAGCAGCCGGCTCGCGGGCCGCTCCAGGCGCTCTGCTGCGGTCAGCAGCAGCGCCTGGCGCAGCGGCCCGGGCAGCGGCGGCTCCTCGTCCCGCGCCCAGCCGAGGGTGGCGGTGATCTGGAAGCTGCGGCCGGGCCGGAAGCCGTCGGGCCGCGCGAGGGACCAGGGGCGCAGGGCGAAGTCCTCCACCGCCAGCGCCTCCCCCTCCTCGCTCACCGACAGCAGCTCGCTCGCGGGCCCTTGCGGCAGCTCCAGGGTGCGCCGGAAGCGCGGCACCGAGAGCTCCCAGGAAAGCTCGCGGCGGCCGAGCTCTTCGGCGCCGATCCAGGTCGCCACGAGCGCCTCGGAAAGCACGAGGGCCGCCCCCAGCCGCGGATGGCTCGCCGCAACGCCGGCGAAGGCCGCCAGCTCCTCCTCACTCAGCAGGGACATGACCTTTTCCTTCAAAAGGAAGGGCCCTCCGCCAGAAATCCGGTGGAGGGCCCTATGAGGCTTACTGCAGGTGTTCCGGCAGCCCGCTTGCCACCACCAGTGCCTTGCCGGTGGCATACTCGAAGTCGACCCGGGCGGTCAGGGTGTACTCCACCACCCGACGGCGCGGCTGCCACTGGCCGTCCACGGTCATCTGCCTCTGCACCCCGAAGAAGAGGTTGCCGGTGGGGCTCAGCAGGAAGCTGTCGCCCGTCAGGTGCGGTTCCGGCACCACCGGAATGCCGAAGTAGCGCAAGGCCGGGAAGCCGCCCACCAGCACCTGGTCGCCAAGGCCGGTCTGGCGATCGGCCGTCTCCTCCGCATAGCGCTCGGCGAGCGCAACCGGCACGAAGAAGGCCTGGTCCGTGCGCCCCTTGAAGCGCTGGGGCATCTGCCGCAGCGCGGCCCCCAGCACCTCCCGCGCGCTTGCCTCGGCGAAAACGCTATCGGAAAGATCGAGCTCGTTGGCCTCGGGATCCTCCGCCGCGATGGCCAGCCAGCCGTCGTTGATGGAGAGGAAGGGATCGCTCTCGCCCTCGTCCCCGTTCCAGGCCAGGTCGTCGAGGTCGTTGCCGAAGGCGGTGGCGAGCAGGCGGGCGATGGCGCTTTCCGCCTCCTGCTTCTCGATGTTGTCCTCCAGGAAGGTAAGGGTGATGTCCTCGGCCCAGATCACCTCCACCGTGGAGAGCAGCCGCCGCTTCGTGCCGATGCCGTCGGCAACCGTCGGCGCCTGCCCCTCGGAGCCGCGCCGCAGCCGGCGGCTCTGCACCGTCAGCTCGTCGGTATGGCCTTCGGGGCTACCCATGCGCCGCAGCTGCACCCGGGAGAGCGCCGGCTGCTCCGCCACCAGGAAGTCGAGGAAGCGGTCGGCGGTCTCGGCCGAGAGCTTGCCGCCGCTGGTGAAGAGGGAGGAATCGATGGCCCGGGTGCCGGCATCGCCCACCCGGTGCTCCCGCAGCCGGCGACGCAGCTCCCCCACGTCGCTGACGAAGGCGGCGCGGAAGTCGGGCTCAGCCGCCGCCGGCAGGCGCGGGCCCGCGCGCTCGAGCCGCAGGCGCTCCTCGGCCTCGGCCAGACGCGCTTCCGCCTCGGCCAGACGCTTTTCCAGCTCCGTGACCTGGGCGGCGGCCGGGGCGGCCCCGGCCAGCATCTCCTGCTGCAGGGCGTGACGCAGGGCCTCCACCTCCTGGTGGACCACGGCCGTCAGCTCCTCGCTCAGGCCTTTCATCTCTTCCTTCATGCCTTCACCTTTCGATCGCTTGGGGGTTGCAACAGCGGGCCCAGGGCGGACCCTGCCTGACGGAAGGCGCGGCGCAGCGCGCGGGCCGCGGCGGAGCCGCCTTCCACCACCGCCGCCAGCTCGCGCACCAGCGCCAGGGCCTCGGGATTGGAGGGGATGGGCACGAGGCTGACCTCGAGCAGCTCAACCTCGTCGTAGACCAGCACCCTCTTGCCCTCGGCACTGCGCTCCTCGTGGCTGCGCAGGGGGACGAAGCCGATGGAGACGGCATTGAGGAAGCCGGCGCGCACCAGCCGCAGGGCCTGCTCCGCCCGGGGATTGGCCTCCTCGGGGGCGAACTCCACCTCGATGTCGAAGGCCTCGGGGCTCTTGCGGTGACGGATCACCCGGCCGATCACCGCCTGGGGATCCGGGCGGCCATAGCCGTCGTGGCCCCAGAGGAAGACCGGGTTCCTGTCGAAAGCCTCGGTGCGGATCCCCTGGGGCAGGATGCGGCTGCCATGGCGATCCAGTGCGGGGGTGGAGGCGCGGAACGCCACCACACGCCCCTCTTGCGCGGCGCGCAGCAGCGCACCGCCTCGGGTCAGGCGCTTCATGATTAGCCTCCTTCAGGCTTGGGATTAGGTTTTCTTGATCGCCGCGCCACCCCCGCCCCTCCGTCATTGCGAGGAGGGCGCAGCCCGACGCGGCAATCCATGGGCAGC
>JAJUFM010000038.1 GCA_029265995.1 Rhodospirillaceae bacterium
AACATGAGCGCGACGCCGGAGACCACCAAAGAGGCGCCTCCAAGAATGACCAACCAAAAGAGAATCTTCTGGCCGGCGTTGAACTTCCGCGCTGGAGGGTGCGACTTGCTGCTGAACATCCCTCCACCTTTCAGGAGCCAGATGACGTCATGCCGGTTCGGGATGTTGTGCCCGATCCAAAGCACGAGCATCAGCAACAGCCCCAAGGCAAAGGGAAGTGCCAGATAGTTATGCGCGTACTTCCCAGCCAGGGTGATCATGCCGAACACTTCGGCACCCACCAACGGCAACAAGAGATAGCGCCCGAACATCACATTAAGGCCGGTGATCGCGAGCACGACGAAGGTGGTCGCCGTCAGCCAATGTGCGAAGCGATCGATGCCATTGAAGCGCTCGATCATGATCCCCGACCAGCCTGACGCGATCCGGATGCGCCCACGCAGGAGGAAGAAGAGCGCCAGGAGGCCGATCATGCCGAGGACGATCCAGGCCCCATAGGTCTTGAGAGGTCCGTTGCGCAGCGCGCGCCAATTATCACCCTCCGACTGGATCATCACGCCAGCCTGAGGATTGGAGGTCTGGACTCGACCGACCCCACCTTCTCGAATGGCGCGCCACATATCGGCGGAAGCGTCTGGACCGCTGGCCATACCCGGCACCCGTCCGCCCTCGAGCGGCAACTCTGCCGCTTCCCCGGCCGGACTCTGCTGGGCTGCTGCCTTATCGACAGGAACGGTCAGGATCGCCAAGGCGACCATGACGGCGAAGCCAGCCATCATCATAAGCCGGTGCAACAAGAGGGTCCGTTGCCTGGTCATGGAACCTCGTCCTTCACTCATCATTGAAATAGGGTTCTAACGTTCTTGAACTCGCGGAACTTGGCCAAGTGACGTGGCTAGACGCCGCGCTGAAGCCTTCCCCGATTCCGTATTGCTTCTCGTGCTTCCGGAGAAAGCTCGTCATCCGGCTGACCGAGATAGGTCCCCTTCTCGTACTGCAGGATACGACCCTGCTCTTCCGGGTCACACGCCCCGAGGGTGAGCGCCAGCGCCACAAGACCGGTGAGAAATGTCAGCTTCCGGATCGGGTGCAACATACTGTTCCAAAAATCCTTGCAATAGCTTCCGGGCTTGAGGCGACAGAGGGCGACGGTTGAACCGTCGCCCCCGCCGTCTCGTATCGCCGGGAAGCCGGGATACCCGGTTTTCCTGGCAAACCCGATTTGAGGCGATCTGCTCTAGGAGCCCGCCTTCATTTCGTAAGCGGTTCCCCAGCCCCAGGCTCCCGAACCAAAGCCACGAGCCACAATGCGCTCGCGGAAAATATCCGAGACCTGGTTGCCGTCGCCAGCCAGCAGGGCCTTCGTCGAGCACATCTCCGCACAAAGCGGCAGCTTGCCTTCCGCAAGACGGTTGCGCCCGTACTTGTTGAACTCCTCCTGGGAACCGTCGGCTTCCGGACCACCCGCACAGAAGGTGCACTTGTCCATCTTGCCGCGGCTGCCGAAGTTGCCGGCCTGCGGGAACTGCGGTGCCCCGAAGGGACAAGCGTAGAAGCAGTAACCGCAGCCGATGCACAGATCCTTGGAATGCAGCACCACACCTTCATCGGTCTGGTAGAAGCAGTCCACGGGACAGACGGCCATGCAGGGCGCGTCCGAACAGTGCATGCAGGCGACGGAGATCGACCGCTCCCCCGGTTGCCCATCGTTGATGGTTACGACCCTGCGTCGGTTGATGCCCCAGGGCACCTCGTTTTCGTTCTTGCATGCCGTGACACAGGCGTTGCACTCGATGCAGCGCTCGGCGTCACAGAGAAACTTCATGCGTGCCATGTCAGTTCTCCTCTCTCAATCCCAGGTTCAAGCGCGCTCGATCTGACACAGGGTCGTTTTGGTCTCCTGCATCTGGGTGACGACGTCGTATCCGTACGTCTGCACCGTGTTCGAGCTCTCACCCAGGACGTAGGGGTCACTGCCACTGGGGTACTTCGGCCGCAGGTCTTCTCCCATCCAGTGCCCAGCGAAGTGGAAGGGCATGAAGGCAACCCCGCGTCCAACACGCTCGGTGATGAGGGCCTTCACGCGGATACGGACGGGATTGTCGTCGCTATGATCTGGCCCGTAGACCCAAACCGTGTCCCCGTCGCGGATGCCGCGGTTGTTCGCGTCGACCGGATTGATCTCGACGAACATGTCCTGCTGCAATTCCGCCAGCCAGGGGTTGGAGCGGGTCTCTTCACCGCCGCCCTCATACTCAACCAGGCGGCCCGAGGTGAGGATGATCGGGAAATCCTTCGAGAAGTCCTGATCCTGGATCGACTTGAAGAGCACCGGAAGGCGCATGCTGACGCGATCCTCGTGGGTCGGATAGTCGGCCACAAGGTCACGCCGGGGCGTGTAGAGCGGCTCCCGATGCAGCGGTACGGGATCCGGGAAGTTCCAGACGACCGCCCGGGCCTTCGCGTTTCCATAGGGGGCGCAGCCATGCTCGATGGCAACCCGCTGGATGCCGCCCGAGTTGTCGATCTTCCAGTTGACCGCATCGATGTCGCCACCTTCGGCGGCATGCTCGATGGCAGCCATTTCCTCTTCCGTCAGGTCCTTGTCCCACCCCAGCGACTTGAGCATCGCCATGGTGAACTCGGGGTAGCCGTCCTCGATCTCCGAGCCAACCGGGTAGACGCCCTCGGCCAGGAGGTTGACGCCATCTCGCTCCACGCCGAAACGGGCACGGAAACCCATCCCTCCCTCGGCGACAGGAACGCTGATGTCATAGAGGTTCGGCGAGCCGGGATGGCCGAACTCGGCAGTCCCCCAGCAGGGCCACGGCAGACCGTAGAAGTCACCGTCACAGGGGCCGCCATGAGCGCGCAGGGTCGTCTTGTCGAAGGTCTGCTGATTGGCCATGTGGGCCTTCAGCCGCTCCGGAGACTGGCCGGTATAGCCGATGGTCCACATGCCGCGATTGAACTCGCGCGTAATATCCTCGATGAGCGGCTCGGTGCCATTGACCTCGATGTTCTTGAACATCTCGTCGGCGAAACCGAACTTCTGCGCGAAGAGATACATGATCTCGTGGTCGACCTTCGAGTCGAAGAGCGGATCCATCACCTTCTCGCGCCACTGGAGCGAGCGGTTGGAGGCCGTCACCGAGCCGACCGTCTCGAACTGTGTGGTGGCCGGCAGCAGATAGACCCCGTCCTTCCGGTCGTGCATCACGGCCGTCATGGTCGGGAAGGGATCGATCACGACCAGCATGTCGAGCTTTGACATGGCACGACGCATATCCGGCATACGGGTCTGGGAGTTCGGCGCGTGGCCCCAGAACACCATCGCCCGGAGATTGTCGGGCTGGTCGATGTTTTCCTTGGCTTCGAGCGCCAGGTCGAACCAGCGGGAGACAGGAACACCCGCCTTTTCCATCATTTCCTGACTGTGGAAACGACCCAGGAGATAGTCGTAGTCGGTCTCCCAGACCCGCGCCCAGTGCTTCCAGGAACCGGTTGCGAGGCCGTAGTAGCCCGGCAGGGTGTCCTGGGTCACGCCGAGGTCGGTCGCGCCCTGCACGTTGTCGTGCCCGCGGTAGATGTTGGCGCCGCCGCCAGCGGTGCCAATCACACCCATGGCCAGGCCAAGCACGCAGTAGGCGCGCACATTGGCGTTGCCGGTGGCGTGCTGCGTCGAGCCCATGCACCAGACGATGGAGAAGGGCCGGTTGTTGGCAAGGGTGCGCGCGACACGATAGAGCTGCGAACCGGGAACGCCGGTAACCCGCTCGGTCTCCTCCGGAGTCCACTTGGCGACCTCAGCGCGGATTTCATCCATGCCGTAGACGCGCTGGCGGATGAACTCCTTGTCTTCCCAGCCGTTCTCGAAGATCTGGTGGAGGATGCCCCAGATCAGGGCCACGTCGGTGCCGGGGCGGAAGCGCACGTATTCCGTGGCGTGCGCGGCCGTGCGCGTGAAACGCGGGTCACAGACGATGAAGGCTGCGTTGTTCTGCTCCTTCGCGCGCAACATGTGCTGCAGCGACACCGGATGAGCTTCCGCCGGGTTGCCACCGATCTGGAAGATCGCCCGCGCATTGTGCAGGTCGTTGTAGCTGTTGGTCATGGCGCCATAGCCCCAGGTGTTGGCAACACCCGCGACAGTGGTCGAGTGGCAGATACGCGCCTGATGGTCGATGTTGTTCGTGCCCCAGTAGGCCGCGAACTTACGAATCAGGTAGGACTGCTCGTTGTTGTGCTTGGCAGAACCCAGCCAGTAGACGGAGTCGGGGCCGGAAGTCTCGCGGATCTCCAGCATCTTGTCGCCGATCTCGTTGATCGCCTCATCCCAGGAGATGCGCTGCCATTCACCGTTGACCAGCTTGACCGGGTGCTTCAAGCGCCGCTCGCCGTGAGCGTGCTCGCGCACGGCCGCGCCCTTGGCGCAGTGTGAGCCGAGATTGAAGGGGCTGTCCCAACCTGGCTCCTGCCCCACCCAAACGCCGTTTTGTACTTCCGCCAGAACCGTGCAGCCGACTGAGCAGTGGGTGCAGACCGACTTGCGGATCTCCACCTTGCCATTGCTCGTCTGAGCCTCTGCCTTACGCACCCGCCCGAAAGACACAGCGGAGGCAGCGGCGACACCACCCGCTGCCAGACCTGAGCGCTTCAGGAAGGTACGGCGATCCACGGCACCGCCGACGAGGCCGGCAAATGCCTTGGACAAACGAGGGCGCGCACTCGGCCCACTCGCCTTCTTCGTTAACATCAACCTCTCCCGCATTTTGTACTATTAGGAGGCCGCGGCCACGCTAAATCCCGTTAAGGATGAAGCGGTTTCCGTGCCTCCCATTGGTTCAAGTTCAGAACCACAAGCCTCGTGGCTCCTTAGAAGCGAGCCAGCTCGTAGTAGCGCTTGACGTGCTCCGATTCCTGGTAGCCCTTGCGCGGCTCGACAGCGGCTTCCGCCTCCTCGGTCACCCCGAGGGTCACCGCTGCGGCACCCAGTGCTCCAACCCCGAGGCCCGCTTTGCGAAAGAACTCGCGGCGCTCCCTCGAAACCACTTCTTTGTTCTTCATTCTCTCATCCCTCATCCTACTTTCCCCCTGACCCGGTGGTTGTTCGCCTAGCGTTACACCGGGTCAGGGCCGTACCTCCTGGCGCTAGGCTGCCATCTCGAAGCCCTGGGCCTCGATCGCCATGAACAGGCGGCCGATCGTCCCGACGGGCATGAAAAAGCGCGCTGAGGGCGAGGCCTGCAGATCCTCGAAGAATCGCGGCGCCCAGCAACCAATGTGCGTGTCGAAGAATCGCTGCTGAGTGGCGAGATCAGCCGGCGTGCCGAAGGCACCACCGATGAGTCCGGCCATCATTTCGCAAAGCGATGCGATATGGTCTTCCGGCTCGCTGACATTCTCCTGTCGCGCAATGCCGAACTCCGCCATGTCGCTGCGCAGGCGCGCCAGGGGTCGGTCATGAAGAAAGCCGGTAAGATAGTAGGAGGTATAGGGGAGCAACTCAGCCTGCCCCACCCCGATAAAGAGGGTGAAGTGCTCCTGCTCGATCTCCTTGGGTTCGCTATGCCGGGCCACCTGGGCCAAGGCCTGAACCGCCTGCCCAAGCTCTGTTTCGTCCCCTTCGAGTGCCGCTAAATTCGACAAGAATTCCCGATCCGGCGCTCCGCTCAACAAGCGCGCCAGCAACGAATACCATCCCAGTCGCAGGCGGTCCTCTTCGGCCACCTCAGCCATGGGCGTCACCCGATCTCTCCTCAACGAACCGTCCGGTAGTCGGCTTGCCACTCAAATGATTCAGTTGAGCTGCCGCCACCGGTTCGGTGGTGTATTCCTGCAATTTACTGCAAAATTAGACATCAGCTACACCGGAGGGTCAACCGATAGATGCTTAGTGGCCGGGAACTTTAGGCTAAACGAAGCATTTAGCGCTCGCTGTCAGGCGGCCCCAACCCCCATCTGCGGGCCAGAGCCCGCCGCATCCCGCCTTGTTTGGCTGGAAGAGGTTGCGACGCCGAATCGTCAGCGACCTCCTGAGCAGCGGCGGCGTCTTTCTCCGAATCTTCGATCAACGCTGGCGCTGTCGCTACCGCTGCCTTCGATTCCGTAGCCTCTTCCGCCACAGGCACTTCCATCTTTTCGGAAGTCTCGGCCGGAGCCTCCTCTGTCATCTCTTCGGGCGGCTTGGGCTCGTCTTCAACCAGCATGCCTCGGCCAACCTGGAAGAGAGTCTTCACTGGCTGGCCGGTAAATTGAGTACCGTTGTAGTCCTCCGCGTAATCGACCAACCCGTCGAGGTTGGCGAACACAGGGTCCAGTCGCCAGAGCCTGCGGAGCGCCTTCGTGCGAATCTCCGGTGGGACACCGCGCTTGAGGAAGGGCGACCAGTCATCTTCAGGCCCAAGACTTTCCGGATCAGGAAGCTCTTCCAAAGCCTCCTCAGGGCCCACCTCTGTATCCGGAGAAGGAGAAGGCGAAGGTTCAGCCTCCACCGGCGACTGCCGATTTTCGACTTCAGGAGCCTCCCCCTCTATCTGCTCCTCCGCCTTCCGCCTAGCCCAGCGACTGAGGAAGCCCTCGTTACGAAGCTGGCTTGTCATTGGGCTCCCCCTCCCCCGCGACCACCTCTGCCCCGGGCCAGAAGCGGCGGCCCGCCCTTTTGGGGATTATAGGGTTTGCGCTTGCGCTTGTAGAAGGGGACCTCGACGTGATGCTGCGCGATGAACGCCTCAAGCAGAGCCTTCACGGGGAGAGGCATGGGAACGCCATCGACCTGCTCATCCCCGCTGACACTATAGAACTCGGCTTCCATCACATTGGCGGTCACCAGCAGGGGAACGAAGGGATGGCGACTGCCCGCATCGACCCCCTTGCGTAGAACCACATAGACCAGCGGCTGCCGCTGCTCGAGGTTCATCTTCAACTCCGGCGTATCCTTGCGGTGAAGTTCAAGCGGCAGCGTTCCTGCATGAAAAAGGGCCCATGCGCCGTTTTCCTCCTCCTGCAGGGTCAACCACTCGCCCTTGGGATCCCGCGCCGGCGCTCCAACCAAAAGGTCTGCAGCTCTCCAGCTGTGGTCGGCCCATGGATGTTTGCTTTTCCGTCTTTCCAGAACCACGCCCAAAGGCATGGTCTCATAGCGATTCAATTCAGCTGGGGCGTCGGTCACGTATTAAGCCTCCTGTGAACGGCTTCCTTAGATGAAATGGGAGGCAAGCTTGCAAGGTCATGTCGCTCCCACCGCCAAAAGCCGTTCTGCCTGCGCCCAATCCTCCGGGCGGTTGGCATTGAAAAAGGGATCGAAAGGCTCTGTTGGCCAAACCGCTCGGGCCAATCGATAGCGGGCCGTAAAGACGTCAACCTTCCGAAGGTCTTCCTTTTCCATCGCGAAGCGAAGGGCAGCAGCAAGCTTTACCGGCCAGAGCGCAAAAACCGGGTGGTCGCGGCCCCCTGATGCGGCACACACGATGTCTGCCTTCTCCTGCTGCTGGACCTCCAGCAGGCGCGTTACGAGATTTTCGGGGAAGAAGGGTGCATCCGTCGCAAAACTGATCAGCCAACTGCACGCTGGCGCATGCTCTGCCGCCCACTCCATGCCCGTCAGAATGCCCGCCAGCGGGCCTGCGAAGCCAGCGATATGATCAGCCTCTACCGGAAGGCTGAAGCTCTCGAAGCGGGCCGGATCTCCATTGGCGTTCAACACCAGCTGCTGTACCTGTGGGCGCGCCCGCTCGATGATGCGGTCCAACAGGGTGCGGCCGGCGAGCACGCGCAGGCATTTGTCGCCGCCTCCCATGCGCCGCGACTGACCACCCGCCAGTAGCAACCCACAAACTTCAGGTGACATCCTGGCGCGCCCCCTTCCGCCCAAAGTGAGGCGGTTCCTCGCCGCCCCGAGGCGCCGCATCGTAGATGATTCTTTCTTCGCCCGAGAGGGCGACGAAACGGCGGCCCTTCGCTCTTCCGATGAGGGTCAGCTTTGCTTGGCGTGCCAGATCCACCCCCCACGCCGTAAAGCCTGAGCGGGAGACGAGGATGGGAATGCCCATCTGCACCGTCTTGATCACCATCTCCGACGTCAGGCGGCCGGTGGTATAGAAGATCTTGTCGTCGGGCGAAATCTCGTTCAGCAACATGTACCCGGCAATCTTGTCGACCGCATTGTGGCGACCCACGTCCTCCATGTAGATCAGAGGGCGATCGCCCTGGCAGAGGACACAGCCGTGGATCGCCCCCGCCTCCAGGTAGAGGCTCGGCGCACTGTTGATTTTCCGGGTCAGCGAATAGAGCCAGCTGGTGCGCAGGCGAGCCTCCTGCGGAAGCCGTATTTCATCAAAACGCTCCATCAGGTCGCCGAACACCGTGCCTTGGGCACAGCCAGACGTCCGGATCTTCTTCTGAAGCTTCTCCTCGTAGTTCGTTTCGCGCTTGGTGCGCACGACCACGACGTCCAGCTCTTCATCATAATCGACGCCCTCGATCTCGTCGTCCGGGCGCAGCATGTTCTGGTTCAGTAGGTAGCCGACCGCGAGGTAATCCGGATGGTCGCCGATCGTCATCATGGTGACGATCTCCTGGCGGTTCAGGTAGAGGGTCAAGGGGCGCTCGGTCACAACCGCCGTTCCGACGCGCTGGCCAGTCTCATCTACCCCCTGAACACGACTGGTCAGACGTGGATCCTGCGGATCCGGGCGGACGAGAAATTCGTCCAGCGAAGCCTGGTCTAGTTTGGCTGTCCCCTTGCGCAGCTGCACCACAGCGGGCGCTTCACTCTCGCTCATCCGAGCACTCCTACTGCAACTTTCACAGACCGTGTTCCCCGTTCGTCGCGCCCCATGGGCAGCGCCCAGGAGCTATGTACTTCTGCGGCAAAAAGATGAAAATCCATGCAAACTTTAGGGGCTACAAGGCCGGACTCTCCTGCTAGTGTGGTCGCTAAAGCGAGCCCACATGATTATAAGGGCCGGGCAAGGCTCTAACGCAACCCATTGAAAAAGGGACGCTATCATCCGCCAACGTGGCAGGAAGATGGTTTGGCCGACCTTGCCTCGATGACCAGGAGATGAGTTCGATGCATGTGCGCGGAAGGCGCCTTCTTGTTTGCAATTGTGAAAAGACCATGCCCCTGGACAGCGAGGAGCTGTCCAGGGCGATCAGCGCGGCCGGCGGAGAAGGGGAATTAAACGTCCATTCCCAGCTATGCCGGGCGCAGCTTGACAATTTTGAACGCGCCCTTGCAACCGGCGAACCCCTCCTCATTGCTTGTACGCAGGAGGCGCCACTCTTCGCTGAACTCGCTGAAGAAGAAAACTCCGAGGCTGACCTCCGCTTTGCCAATATCCGCGAAAATGGAGGCTGGAGCGAGGCAGCGAAACAGGCCGCCCCGAAAATGGCAGCTCTGCTGGCGGCTGCGACAGAGGAAGCTCGGCCGACGCCTCTGATCAGCCTCAAGTCTGAGGGCGTCTGCCTCGTCTACGGGAAGGATGAGCGTGCGCTAGAAGTTGCGCACCAGCTCAAGACACGCTTGGACGTCACGGTACTGCTGCAGAGCGGCGCAGACATCATTCCGCCCCGCGTGATGGACGTGCCGGTTTTTCAGGGACGTATAGTCGCCGCGACGGGCCATCTCGGAGCCTTTGGCATCACCGTCAACGACTATGCCGCCGCCTTCCCCTCGTCCCGCCAGGAACTCCAGTTCGACCTACCGCGTAACGGCGCCTTCAGCGAATGCGACATCATCCTCGATCTGACGGGAGATGCTCCCCTCTTCCCGGCGGGCGAGCGGCGCGACGGTTATTTGCGGCCTGATCCCAATGACCCAATTGCAATCCAGAGGGCAGCCCTGGCCGCAACAGATCTGGTCGGCGAGTTCGAGAAGCCGATCTACATTCGCTATGACGAGGAAATCTGTGCGCATGGTCGCAGCCGTAAAACCGGCTGCCGCGCGTGCCTGGATCACTGCCCGGTTTCTGCAATTAGCTCGCTCGGTGAGATCGTCGAATTCGATCCGCATATCTGTGGCGGTTGCGGCCTCTGCGCCGCACTCTGCCCAACGGGCGCCATCGAGTATCAGCTTCCTGCTGGCGCGACGCTGCTGAATCAGACGCGAACGCTGCTGGAAACCTATCAAAAGGCGGGCGGTGAACGGCCCCTTCTTGTGATCCACGACGAGCGCCACGGATCCGAGATGATCTCGATGATTGCTCGTTTCGGCCGCGGCTTGCCGGCGCGCGCCCTACCCTTGCTGGTGAACGAGGTCACTGAACTGGGTTTCGATTTTTACTTCGATGCGCTCGCCTGGGGCGCCGCCCAGATCGCGATCCTGGTAGGGCCGGAGAAGCGGGAAGAGGTGCAGGGGCTGGCTACTACACTCGGCCTCATCGAAAGCGTCATGGACGGTCTGGGATATGGCGGCGGGCGCGTTCACCTGCTGGACCAGCAGGACCCGGATGCGGTGGAGCAGGCGCTGTGGACTTTACCGGCGGAGCCAGGGGCGGCGGCCGGCAGCTTCCTGCCGATGGGCGGAAAGCGCGCGCGCACCTTTCTTGCTCTCCAACACCTTCATGAGAAGGCGCCGCACCCGATCGATATTCTCCCCCTGCCGCAGGGAGCACCCTTCGGCGCCGTGGAGGTCGACACCAGCGGCTGCACTATGTGCCAGGCCTGCGTCACTGCCTGTCCCGCAGGCGCGCTGATTGACGATCCCGAGCGGCCGTGGCTCGGCTTCGTCGAGGAGAACTGCGTGCAGTGCGGCCTGTGCAAGACGACTTGCCCAGAAAAGGTCATCTCGCTTGAGCCGCGAATCAACTTCACGGATCAGGCGCGATCGCCGCGTGAGCTGAACCGCGCAAACCCCTTCAACTGCATCCGCTGCGGCAACCCCTTCGGCGTTGGCCCCTCGATCGAGCGTATCGTAAACCGCTTGGCGGGCGCCCATTCCATGTTCCAGGACAACCGGCAGGTGGAGCGCATCATGATGTGCGACGACTGCCGTGTCGTCGTGGAGTTTGAGGGCAGTACGGCAGCCATTACCTACGGCCAGCGGCCCCAGATGCGCACGACGGAAGACGATCTTCGGGAAAGAGAACTGGAGAGAGCCCGTCAACGGTTGGCCGAAGCGGGCACCGAAGAATAGTATCGGCGCATGCCACTTGATCGCCGCCTTCATGCCTATCGCCCTGATCTCGCAGACGCGCGTTTACGCGGGCGGGTCGAGGCTGAACGCTTTGTCGCTGGCGAGCCCGCAACGATCCGGGTCGGCTGTGTGGATCTGAAGCGCGAACCATCGCTGGAGGCTCCCAACGACAGCCAACTTCTGTTCGGGGAGGAGGTAAGCGTCTTCGACCGACGAGAGGGATTTGCGTGGGTCCAGAACAGTACCGATGGCTATGTGGGGTGGCTTCAGGAAGGTGCCCTGGGGCCCGCCTTGCCCGAGCCTAGTCATCGTATCACCGCGCTGCGCACGCCGCTTTTGCGGGCACCCAGTGTGAAGGCCCCCTACACCTCTTTTCTTTCTCTTGGTTCGCGGGTGGCGGTTGTCGGCAGCCGTGATCGCTATGCCGAGATCGCCGGAGGCGGATGGGTCTTTGCCGAGCATTTGAGCGCGCTGGATCAGCCTGAGGCGGACTATGTAGCCACTGCCTGCCGCCTTTTGGGTGTCCCCTATCTATGGGGCGGGCGCAGCACCTTCGGGCTCGACTGTTCGGCTCTGGTCCAGTTGGCTCTTGCCGCAGCCGGCCTGTCCATTCCACGGGACAGCGATCAGCAGGAGAACTGCGCCGCCCTTGGCGAAAGGCTGCCCGCCGATATTACGCGACGGCGGGGGGATCTCCTCTACTGGCCTGGCCATGTCGCCATCGCCCTGGACAGTGAGCACGTGGTGAATGCGACGGGGGGCCCGATGCTGGTGGTAGAGGAGCCCTTTGAGGAACTCGACCGCCGCGCACGCGCCGACTATGGCAGCGGGCTGCGCACAGTTCGGCGGCTTTAGACCCAGGCGGCCTTATCGGGAATAGAACGCGTTTAACCCGGACACAAACGGGTTAAACGCGCTCCCAAGTTGCCTCTATTTCACAAACACCTGGCCCGGGAAATCAAAGAAGGATTCGCAGCCGTCTGCGGTCACCCGCACCGTTTCGGATATTCCGACGCCGGCCATCCCGGGAACCTGCACCCATGGGATCAAGTGGAAGGTCATATTCTCTTCCAACAGCTGTTCCTGGCCCTCTAGCAACGACAGGATATGCCCCTCGCCCCAGTCGGGTGCAAAGGCGATACCGATGGAATAGCCCGTGCGGGATGCCTGTGTACTGTCCGGCGCGCCATCGCGGATGACGGCGCGCGCAATTCGATCGACCTCCTGAGCAGGTACTCCCGGCTTGATCGCTTCCATGGTAGCGCGCATGGCATCCCGAACCACGGCTTCCGCCCGGCGAACAGCGTCCGGAGCGTCACCGACGAACACGGTTCGCATCATTGCCGTGTGATAGCGGGCGACACAGCCCCCCACTTCCAGGAAGACGGCCTCGTTCGGCTCGATCCGGCGCCCCTCCCAAGTGGCGTGCCCGATCGATCCGCGCCACCCGGAAGCGATGAAGGGGGCAATGGCCGGATACTCGCTACCGGCTTTCGTCATTGCCCACTGAATTTCCGCGGCAACATCATTTTCCGTGGCGCCGGCCGAAATGGCGTCGATCCCTGCCTGCATCCCGGCCTCGGTAGTACGAGCGGCCTGGCGCATCACTTCGATTTCTTCCTCGGACTTCACCAACCGCAGTTCTTCGATGATGCCATAGGCATCCACCGGCTCTGCATCCGGCAGGTTGGCAAAGCAAATATCCTGCTCGCTGGCGCGGAAGAAATAGCTGTGGCGCTCATAGCCGATGCGGCCGCTGCCTAGCTCCTGCTCCTGAATGCGCCTGGCCAGCTCGAGCGGCGGCTGCTCGAAGTCATCATAGGGGAAGGAGAGCGATACCCACGTGCGCACCTGCACGTTGGAATCTTCCAACCGCCTGGTCACGAAGAAGGGAGACCCTTCAAGGGGCACCACCAGAGCCTGAAACCAGTAGTAACCGGGCGTCTGATAGCCGGTCAGATAGCAAAGGTTTTCCGGGATCGTGACGATCATCGCATCGAGGTCCCGCCGCGCCATCGAGCGTCGTAGGCTCGCCAAGCGCCGGGTATACTCCGCCATGCTGAAAACCAGATCCTCGCGCTGCCGCATCTTTGGCCATTCCTTTGGATAAGAGGCCCGGCGCATGTCTTCGGCCGAGCCGTAATGGAAACAGACGTGTCGCGAGCACCTCCGCATGCCTCCAGCACCGCGAGGCGAAGCGTTGAACCCTGCGACTTAGCACTCTTGTTGGAATCTCGAACTGATACCCTGGTGCGGCCCCCTTCTCGTCTAGGACCGACCACAATTTGTCCTAGCTACACCCCCACCCGCGATTGTGGCAATCGAGATTCTGCATAAGGCGGGCGCGCAGGAGTTGCCAGCCTTTCAGGCTGCTGTTGCACGCTGGAAACCCGCGCCCTACAAAGGCTTTCGAATAGCGCTGCCTGCTTTGCAGCGGGCCTATGCTCTTGTCCTCATCTTCATCCCATGCGGGAAAACTCATGCCTCTGCCAACTCTTCGCGATCTGCACCTCGCACGCAAAAGAACTGCAGGCCGGCTTCGGCGCACGCCACTCGTGCGGAGTGCAACATTGAGTGACGTGAACAGCGGCCCCGTGTACCTAAAGCTTGAGAGTCTTCAGGAGACGGGCGCCTTCAAGCTGCGCGGTGCAACCAACCGTTTGCTCACGCTGACCCCTGAGGAGCGGGCGCGAGGGGTAGTCACGGTTTCGACCGGCAACCACGGTCGAGCCGTAGCTTTCGCGGCCCAGCAACTGGGGGTGAAGGCGACCGTATGCCTCTCCCGCCTGGTACCAGAGAACAAGAAGGCAGCAATTCGTGCTCTTGGCGCGGAACTGCGGGTGGTCGGGCAGAGTCAGGACGAGGCCTCAGTCGAAGCGGAACGCTTGGTGGATGAGCAAGGCTTGATTTATGTGCCGCCCTTCGATGACTTCGACATCATCGCAGGACAGGGGACTTTGGGCCTCGAAATTGTCGAGGACTGTCCAGAAGTCGAAGAAGTCCTTGTTCCTCTTTCCGGGGGCGGGCTGATCGCGGGCGTCGCCCTGGCGGTCAAAGGGTCGCTTCCGGGAGTTCGCGTGGTCGGGATCTCCATGGACCGTGGTCCTGCCATGTATCATAGCCTGCAGGCGGGCAAGCCCGTGGAAGTGCCGGAAGAGGAGAGCCTTGCGGACAGCCTCGGCGGCGGCATTGGCCTCGACAACCGCTTTACCTTCCCGCTGGTCCGGGAGCTGGTGGACGAGGTCATCCTCCTGTCGGAGGCAGAGATTGCCGCGGGCATGCGGCACCTCTTCCGAGAAGAGCGATTGGTTGCCGAAGGCGGCGCTGCGGTTGGTGTGGCTGCTCTGCTTTCTGGCGAAGCAGGTGGTAGAGGTCGTACCACGGTCGCGGTAATCAGCGGCTGTAATGTAGACATGAACGCCTTCCTGTCCGTGGTGAGCTGAAGGCGTAGAGGAGTTGAGTGCATGGGCGGAATTGTAGTTCCGGGCGAAAGCTCTCGAGTCAGCGCATCAATCCCGGTTGGCGCGCCCGGAAAGCATCAAGGTTATTTGACGGTGCCTCATTCGCGGAATGACTCCGCCTGGGGCTCGATCCAGATCCCCATCACCTCGATTGCAAATGGCGAGGGGCCGACCCTGCTGTTCACAGGTGGTAGCCATGGTGATGAGTATGAAGGGCAGATCGCTCTGCTGAAGGCTGCGCGCTGGTTGCAGCCCGAGATGATCCAGGGGCGGGTCATTTTGCTGCCTTCGCTCAACCATCCGGCCGTGCTTTCTGCAAGCCGCCTGTCCCCGATCGACGGCCTCAACATGAACCGCGCCTTCCCCGGCCGGCGCAGCGGCACGCCGACGGAGATGATCGCGCATTATGTTTACCATCAGCTTCTGCCACTAGCCGACGTGGTGGTGGATCTCCATTCCGGCGGCAAGACGCTAGAGTTTGTTCCTTCAGTCATCATGCACGATCTGCCGGATCGGGAGCTACACGCGAAAACACTGGCTGCCCTGCAAGCCTTCGGCGCCCCGGCCGCGGCTATTCTGACAGAGCTGGATAGCGAAGGCATGTTGGACACCGCAGTGGAAAGTCTTGGAAAGATCTTTATTTCCACCGAACTCGGCGGCGCCGGCATGACGACGGCAACGACCGTCCGCATCGCCGAACAGGGTGTGCGGAACCTCCTGACTCACTTCGGGGTCCTCCGGGACGACGAGGTCGCCTCCTCACAACCAGGCCTTACGCTGCACACGCCAGAGGCAGGTTGTTTCCTCGTCTCGCACGACGCGGGCATTCTGGAAATGCTAGTGGAACTGGGAGACCGGGTCGTTCCGGGTCAGCCGGTGTGCCAGATCCACCATTTCCAGGAGCACGATCGCGAGCCGGCAGTATACGAGGCGACGGCCAGTGGCATCCTCTGGTGCCGCCATGTACCGGGCCTCATCGGGCGCGGCGATTGCATGGCTGTAATCGCCTGCGATTACGAGCTGTAGCAGGGGCTGTCCCGTGGCTCCTCAGCGTCTGGACCAACGTGACCTGGCAATTCTGGGCATCCTGCAGCGCGAGGGCCGCATCACCAATCAGCGGCTGGCCGAAAGAATCCATCTGTCGGCCAGCGCCTGTCTGGAGCGGGTCAAGCGGCTAGAGCAGCTGGGTGTGGTGAAGGGATATGGAGCCGAGGTCGCCTTGGAGAAGGTGCTTCGCTGCTCCACTGTCTACGTGGAAGTGACCCTCAAGAGGCACGAAGCCCAGGACTTCGACCGTTTCGAGAGCGCGATCCGCGACATTCCCGAAGTTCTGGAATGCAACGCTATCGGCGGCGGCAGCGACTACCTGATGAAGGTGATCGCCCTCGATATTGCCCACTATCAGGAGCTTATCGATCGGCTCCTGGCGGCCGATATCGGCATCGGTCGCTACTTTACTTATGTCGTAACGAAGCCGGTGAAGCGAGCAGGTCCCTTGCCCCTACAGCACCTTCTCCATGAGGCGGAGGCACGCGAGCAGCATCGCCAGACATGACGGGCACCTTCATGGAGCGCAAGAAGACCTACTACGGCGTTTCCATCGGCATCCTGATGGTGAAGAGCAGCTTTCGCCGTTTCCGGGGCGACGTGGGAAACGCGCAAACCTTCCCATTTCCCGTCCAGTACCGCATTGTGGAAGAGGCTGTCCCCGCGCGTATTACCGAGCTGCACCACATCAGCTTGTTGGAACCCTTCAAGCGCGCGGCAGATGAGCTGGTCGAAGGCGGAGTCGATGGTATCGCGACCACCTGCGGCTTCCTTTCGATCTATCAAAGAGAGCTTGCAGACCACTGCGGCGTGCCCGTGGCGACAAGCAGTCTGCTGCAGGTACCGATGGTGGAGCGCATGCTACCGTCGAACAAGCGGGTCGGTATCCTGACCTACGACGGACAGGCGCTGAAGGGACCTTACCTGGAGGCTGTCGGCATCTTACCGGACACGCCAATCGTCGGCATGCCACGGAGCTCCCATTTTGTCCGCTCGATCCGCGAGGGGAACAACTCGGTGAGCTTCGCGACCCTGCAACAGGAAGTCGTGGCAGCCGCCGTCTCCCTTTACGAGAAACATCCGCAGGTTGGCGCCATTGTCTGCGAATGCACCAACCTGGCGCCCTTCTCCAACGACATCCACAGAACCCTCGGGCTTCCGGTATTCGATGCCGTTTCGATGATCAATCAGTTCCATGCCGGCCTCTGCCCGCCGCGCTTCGAAAACCCTTGAAGGGGACCGAAGTTTTTCGAGACCAAGCCACACCCTCCTCAACTGGACAGTACAACCTCCGCTCATTTAAGCTCTGCAGCTCCGCGGGGAAGACGAGGTCCTGGGGCAAGAGTACTAGACACCCGCGCGGATCCGGAGCAGAGAGCAGGCTGCGTGCCTTAACCGGTCGACTAGGATCACTCGTCCGGAGCAGTAAATTGGAGAGGGCGGTGGTTCGTACGGCTGCCGCGAAACAGGGAGAGAGACACGGGGATGAAGAAATTGGCATCGGCTCTGGCCGGCGGGGTAGCGATGGCTGCCTTGGGTATCGCCTCTGCGGCGGCTCAAGACAGCGTCAAAATCGGTTACATGGCGACATTTTCCGGCCCACCAGGGGTGCTCGGCGAGCACAACCGCGACGGCTTTCTGCTTGGTATCGAACACCTGGGCGGAAAGCTGGGCGATCTCGAGGTGGAAGTCCTGGAGGCAGACGATCAGCTCAAGCCCGATGTCGGCAAGCAGATCATCGATCGCTACCTGCAGTCGGATAGGGTCGATTTCGTCGTCGGCATCATCTTTTCTAACGTGATGATGGCCGTTTACGAAGACGTCGTGAAGAGCGAAACCTTCCTGATCTCCACCAATGCCGGACCTTCGCCCATCGCCGGTGAAAGCTGCTCCGAATTTTTCTTCTCAACATCCTGGCAGAACGATCAACTTCATGGCTCGGCTGCGCTGCAGGCGGTTAATGACGGGGTGGGCTCAGTATTTCTTGTCGCGCCCAATTACCAAGCGGGGCGCGACGCAGTAACCGGCTTCAAGCGCGAATTCGAAGGCAATGGCACCATTGCGGGCGAAATTCTGACGCAGATCAACCAGCCAGATTACTCCGCTGAAATTGCCCAGATTGCTGCCAGCGGGGCCGAGGCGGTCTTTATCTTTTTACCGGGCGGAATGGGCGTGAACTTCATCAAGCAGTACGCGTCCTCCGGTATCGACTTGCCGCTTTATTCCGGCTCGACCGTCGACGGCACGACCCTGCCGGCGATTGGCGAGGAGATGATGGGCGGCTACTCCAGCCCGAACTTCTGGGCGCCCGATATGGACACGCCTGTAAACCAGCGGTTCATGGCGGACTTCGAGAAGACCTACGGCTATATCCCCTCCGTCTATGCCGCCCAGGGGTATGATGCGGCTGCCCTGATCGATTCCGCTATCCGGGCGGTAGAGGGCGACCTTTCCGACAAGGACGGCATTCGCGATGCCTTGCGGCGCGCCGAGTTCGACTCCATCCGAGGCGATTTCCAGTTTGGCAACAACCACTTCCCGGTCCAGGATTGGTACGCAGGAGAGGTGATTTCGGACGATCAAGGCCGTGCCACAATTGCCCTGGGTGCTCTCGTGGCCGAGGACTATCAAGACGCCTATCACCAGGATTGTCCGATGCAGTGGTAAAGAAATGCGGTTTGCGACGTTCCTGAGGGTCAGGCCCGCAGGAACGTCGCGGCAATGCAGGCAAGCTTCGGTAAAGCAACAGCCGGCATTCCTACACTCCTGTTTTCCGCAGGCATCTGCCCCGCCCCTTCCCTAGTTGAGCCGCTGCTGCGATGTCCACCACGCTGCTGCTGATCCAAACGCTGAACGGCCTGCAGTTCGGCGTCATGCTGTTCCTCATGGCCGCGGGCCTGACGCTCGTCTTCGGCATCATGAATCTTGTGAACCTGGCGCACGGCTCCCTCTACATGATGGGCGCCTACTTCGCTGCGGCGGCCACAAGCTGGACCGGTAACCCACTCCTCGGGATCGCGCTGGCAATCCCCGCGGCCCTCATTCTCGGGCTGCTGGTGGAATTGATCACGCTGCGCACACTCTACCAGCGCGATCACCTCGATCAGGTTCTCTGCACTTTCGGCCTCATTCTCTTTTTCAACGAGCTGGCGCGGGTGCTCTGGGGATCAGCTGCCATCCCCATGGCCATCCCGGAAAGCTTCACCGGGTTCGTCACCATCATTCCCGGGCTGATCTATCCGAAATGGCGCCTGGCCATCATCGTGGTCGGTCTGCTGGTCGCCTTGCTGCTCTATGTGCTCATCACCCACACGCGCCTCGGCATGCTCATCCGGGCGGGCGCCTCCAATCGGGCGATGGTCGGCGCCCTCGGCGTCAACATCTCGCTGCTTTTCACCCTGGTCTTCGGCCTCGGTGCGGCGCTGGCCGGCTTGGCCGGGGCCATGGTAGCGCCCCTGCTGTCGGTCGAGCCGGGGATGGGTGACCCGATCCTGATCCTGACCTTCGTCGTGATCGTGATCGGCGGCATTGGCTCGATCCGTGGCGCCTTCATCGCCTCGCTCCTGGTCGGGCTGATCGACACCGTCGGTCGCGCCTTCCTGCCGGCTCTCCTGCGCGAGGCCTTCCAGACACAGTCTGCCAACACCGTAGGCGCGGCCCTGGCCTCGATGCTGATCTATATCCTCATGGCCGCCGTCCTTTTCTTCCGTCCGCGCGGGCTTTTCCCGCCGAAGGGACGCTGAGGCATGCGCGTGGATCTTCGCCTACTGCTGATCCTCCTGGTCGTCGCCTGCCTAGCTCTGCTGCCTGTCGCCGCCCTGTTGGCCGAAGAGCCCTACTGGATGCGTTTCTGGTCCAGGATCATGATCCTTGGCCTGGCCGCCGCCGGCCTGAACCTGATCCTCGGCTTCGGTGGCCTGGTCAGCTTCGGGCATGCCATGTACGTGGCGATTGGTGCCTACACCGTGGGGGCTCTACGCCATCATGGCGTGGAGGGAGGCCTGCCTGACATCTTGGTCGCGCTTGGCGCCAGTGCGGGTGTCGGCCTGCTGATCGGAGCAATCTGCCTGCGCACGAGCGGCATCTTCTTCATCATGATTACCCTCGCCTTCGCGCAGATGACCTACTTCTTCTTTGTCAGCCTCGAACAGTATGGTGGCGACGACGGCATGCGCATCGCCAGCGGTACACAATTGGGACCGCTGCACCTCGATGACACACTAACCCTCTACTACAGCGCCTTCCTTCTGCTCTGCGGAGTCATCTTCCTTACCTGGCGGCTGGTAAATGCCCGCTTTGGCATGGTGATCCGCGGCGCGCGCTCGAACGAACAGCGGATGGCAGCACTGGGCATTCCCGTCTTCCGCTACCGCCTGACAGCCTATGTGATCTCGGCCATGATCTGCGCGCTGGCAGGGGTTCTTTTGGCGAATCTCACGCTCTATATCTCGCCCGCCTATACCCACTGGACTCGCTCCGGCGAGCTTCTGATCATGGTGATCCTGGGCGGGCTCGGGACCCTCTTCGGCCCTGTGATCGGTGCGATCGTGCTGCTGCAACTGGAGGATCTGCTCGCCCACATCACCCAGCATTGGCAGCTTTTTCTCGGTCCGATCCTTATCCTGGTGGTGCTCTTTGCCCGCGGCGGCCTCCTGGGCTTACTGGCGCCGCGCCAAGTGAGCCAACGGCCAGCGGAAGAAATCGATGGCTGAACCGCTGCTTTCCACCCGGAACCTGGCGAAAAGCTTCGGCGGTCTGACCGCCACCGACGATCTTTCGCTCGATGTCCTTCCTCGAGAGGTTCATGCCGTCATCGGCCCTAACGGTGCCGGCAAGACGACCCTGATATCCCAACTGTCGGGGGAGCTACAGCCGGATGCCGGAAGCATTTTCTTTGACGGCCAGGACATTACCGCCCTGCCCGCCTGGCGGCGCCCGCATCTGGGTCTGACGCGCTCCTTTCAAATCACCTCGATCTTTCGCGACATGAGCGCCCTGCAGAATGTGGCGCTGGCCGTACAGGCGCATGCCGGCCACTCCTTTCGTTTCTGGAGGCCGGCCGCGCAGGACCCAGAACTTTTGGAGCCGGCACGAGAGGCGCTCCGCCAGGTCGGCCTGCAGCATCGCGCTGACGTTGCTGCAGCTGCCCTGGCTCACGGGGAGCAGCGGCAGCTGGAGATCGCCATGGCCTTGGCCACACGGCCGAAACTGCTCTTGCTGGATGAACCCATGGCGGGCATGGGGCCCGAAGAGTCGGCCAAGATGGTGGAGCTTCTACAGAAGCTGAAAGGCACCCTTGCCTTCCTTCTGGTTGAGCACGACATGGACGCCGTTTTCGCGGTGGCCGACCGGATTACCGTTCTGGTCTACGGACGCGCGATCGCGACCGGCCGGCCAGAGGAAATACGCGGCAATGAGAATGTACGGCAGGCTTACCTGGGGGAAGAGAGCCTTGCGGTCTGAGGCCTACGCATGTTGACGGTAGAGAACATCCGCACCTTCTACGGCACGAGCCAAGCGCTCTTTGGCCTGTCGCTCGAGATCCGTCCAGGCGAGGTAGTGACTCTGATGGGCCGCAACGGCATGGGCAAGACGACAACCGTCCGCTCGATCACCGGCCTCACCCCCGCAACTGCCGGAGTGATCACCTTCAGGGGACGGCCGGTACAGCGATTGCCGGCCCACCGCATCGCCCGCCTGGGCATCGGCCTGGTGCCCGAAGGACGCCAAATCTTTCCCAACCTCACGGTGCGGGAGAACCTGGTGGCCACCGCCGCCAATCGGGCTGGCGCTTCCAGCCCCTGGACGCTGGATCGGGTGTTCGCTCTGTTTCCGCGCCTTTCCGAACGCGCCACTTCGATGGGGAATCAGCTGTCGGGGGGCGAGCAGCAGATGCTGGCGATCGGCAGAGCGCTCATGACCAATCCGCTACTGCTGATTCTCGACGAGGCCACTGAAGGCCTTGCCCCGCTCATCCGTCACGAGATTTGGGAATGCCTCGCCCGCCTGAAGGCAGAGGGGCAAGCCATCCTGGTGATCGACAAGTCGGTCGAGGCGCTCACGCGCCTCGCCGACCGTCATTACCTTATCGAACGCGGCCGCAACGTTTGGAGTGGAACTAGCTCCGAGCTGCAGGCTGATAAGGCCGCGCAGACGCGGTACCTCGGGATCTGAGCTTCGCCGCGACCTGCTTGCTATAGCGGGAAAGTGCAAGGTCATCCGCCTCGATCTCCGGCCGCAAGCCGCTGACGAGGTCGGCCAGGACACGGGCAGAACCACAGGCCATGGTCCACCCAAGTGTGCCGTGACCGGTGTTGAGCCACAGGTTGCGATAGCGTGTCGGCCCGATGATCGGTGTGCCGTCAGGAGTCATGGGCCGCAGGCCGCTCCAGAAACTCGCCTGACTGAGGTCGCCGGCACCATGGAAGAGATCCTGCACGGAAAGCTCTAGAGTTTCGCGACGTGCCCTGGGCAGGTCAGTGCTGAAACCAGCGATCTCCGCCATGCCGCCAACCCGGATACGATCGCCCAGCCGCGTAATCGCGACCTTGTAGGTTTCGTCCATAACGGTGGAAAGCGGTGCCCTTTCCGCCTCCACGATCGGGATGGTTATGGAGTAGCCCTTGATGGGATAGACCGGCACCTGCAGCCCGAGCCCCCGAACAAGGCGTGGGGTGTAGCTGCCCAGGGCTGCGATATAGCTATCTGCCTCTACATCGCCTTCACTGGTGCGCACGGAGAGAATTCTGCCGCCCTCGGCTCGGATATCCTCAATGGAGACACCATAACGGAAGGTTACGCCCAGGGCCTCACAGCGAGCCGCGAGCTGGTTGGTGAACTTGAAGCAGTCGCCGGTCTCGTCATTCGGCAAGCGAAGGCCGCCAACAACTGGAACCCGCGCACTCTTCAGTCCCGGCTCAATCCCTCGACACGCCTCAGCGTCCAGAACCTCGAAGGGGACACCATCCTGTCGAAGGACCTCAACATCCTTGCCGATCGCGTCGAGCTGCTCCTGCTTGCGGAAAAGCTGCAGCAAGCCGCGGGTGTCCTCATCATAGGAAATGCCCTCTTCCTCGCGCAGCGCCCGCAATACGTCGCGGCTGTACTCGGCGACCCTGACCATGCGCCCCTTGTTCAGGGCATAGCGAGAGCTGGTGCAGTTACGCAGCATGGACGCCATCCACCGCCATGCCTCCAGATCTACCCTGGGGCGGATGATCAGCGGCGCGTGCTTCATGAACATCCACTTGACCGCCTTCTGCGGGATGCCAGGCGCTGCCCAGGGGGAAGAATAGCCCGGCGAGATTTGGCCGGCGTTCGCGAAGCTGGTTTCCAGCGCCGGGCCACTCTGACGGTCTAGCACCGTCACCGAATGACCGGCCTTAGCGAGGAAATAGGCCGAGGTTACGCCGATGATGCCGGCGCCAAGGATGACGATCTTCATGTTGTGCACCAATTGCTTAAAGCCGCAGCTTGTCTCCTTGTAATGTAGGGATCGGTCATGCGAAATTTCCAGCTGATTAGCCGCATAACTATCTAATCACGCACGTATCGTCGCATCTTCTGCCCTCATTTCGCAGGATCTGCCATGAGCGCCTTGGACCAAGTAGATCGCCATATACTGCGGGTGCTGCGCCGCGATGCGCGCATCAGTAATGCCAGTCTCGCTCAGGAAGTAGGGCTCTCCGCTTCCGCCTGCTTAAGACGCGTCAAGATCCTGGAACAAGAGGGGATCATTCGCGGCTACACCGCAATTGTCGGGCAGTCTGCACAGGATGAAGGCATCGCGGTGATCATCCAGATCACTCTGGAGCGACAGACCGAAGACTATTTCCGCCGCTTTGAAGCGGCGGTGCGCAAGCATGCGGAGGTCCGGGAGTGCTATCTGATGACCGGGGACGCGGACTACCTGCTCAGGGTCAATGTGGAGCATCCACACGACTTCGAAAGGATCCACAAGGATATCCTTTCCGTCCTGCCCGGCGTGTCGCGCATTCACTCAAGCTTTTCCATCCGCAATATTCTCGCAGGACGGTAAGCAGGTCGGTCTCGCCTCAAGCGCTGGCCCCCTGAGGATCCAGACGTTCAGGAAAGAGGGCACGCACGCGCTTCACCGCAAGTGAGATGTCCTCCAGCGGCGGTGGATCCGGTGGCGGATCCCCCTCCCCCAGCCAGACCGCGCGCCCGCTACTTATCAGGTAGTCGTGGATAATGCGGATGTCCCGCGTGATGCGCTTAGGTCCCAGGCGCATCCCCATCAGATAGATGAAGGCGCGAAAGTCAAAGCTGTCGCCGGGATTCCAGAAGACAAAGCGCTTGCGCTGGTTTGCGCGTCGCATGGAGCGCCACCCGACGCCGAGATCGAAGAGATAGACCGGCTTACCCGTTGCGCAGGCTTCCGTAGCCATGGATACGCTGTCGCCGGTCACGATGACCCGCTCGGCCAAGCCAAGAAAAGCGAAATAGGGGTTGTCGCTGTCGCTCGGCCGCCAACGGTACAAATAATAGGGTACGTCAAGCGCTGCCTCCAGCGGCCCGAGCGTTTCGGCTTTGGTTCGCGCGCTCGTGGTGATCAGCAGCGATGCCCCATAGCGACGGGCGAGGTCGGATGCCTCGCGCCCAAGGCGCTCAGCGGCAGCTTCGTCGTAGCTGTAGGGCCCGCTGTTACCCCCGATAATGACCGCAATATAAGGGCCGGGAAGGTGCTTCAATCGAGGCGCCCAGGCCGAAGCGTCCTGGCTCATGCGTTCCGCACTCACCCGATGCAGAGGCGTCTTGTTCTGCTGAATCACTCGGTGATCTCGCAGGCGGTACTGGGGCGTCGTCACGACCAGGTCCCAGCGATCGAAGCGGGCCCAGGGCCGCCCCAAATGGACGAGGCGCACATGCTTCTCTGGCTTCGCCTGAGCCTGAACCCACCGACAGATAGGCTCGTTGCGTCGCCCGGCGGAAATCACGAGGTCCGGCCAGGGAGGCTCAAGCTTACTGGACTCTTGCTTGACCACGCCGCGCAAGGTCGGGCCATGGGTCAGATTGATCAGCAACTCGTAAGGCTTATAGACGAAGCGGCGCACTTCGAACGGCCACCCCAAGGCCTCTGCCAAGGCCAGCACCTGGGTATTGTCACCCGCCCGGTGCCCCATCATCAGCCAGACCTTGGGCGGATTGCGGTCTAGCCGGCCGTCCGGCCAGCCGCGCTGCGAAAGCTTTGGTTCGGGATCGCTCTTGGCAGCGTCCACCTGTTTCCTGCCTTCCAGTGAGTTCAAGTCTAAGGTTGCTACTGCCGGCGACCCTGCTTCGGATATCAATCCACCCGCGGAATCTCAGCTACGACACGTAGTCCGCCACCCTCGCGATTCTCCGCGTACACGGATCCGCCGATAGCCTCGATGTTGCGTCTGACGACCCAAAGGCCAATACCAAAGTTTGGCAGCCTTATGCCAGAGGGGTGCGCCGGATCATCGTCAAGGGTGGCCGCGGGGCGGTTGGAGTAGTTGCGCTCGAAAATACGTTCCAGATCGTTGGGCGGCACCCCTGGCCCGCGATCCTCGACCGTCAAGATCGCATTCTGCTTGCTACGGGAGAGGCCGATGCGCACCTCGCTACCAGGAGGTGAAAAGCTTACGGCATTGTCGAGCAGATTCTCGACTAGGATGTCCACCAAGTCGCTGCTCGCGAGGATTTCGATGCCTGGCTCAAGGTCCGAGACGACCCGAACCGTGGTGTTGCCACAGGCGCCTACGGCATAAGGCGCGATCAAGCGACTTAAGAGGCGCGACAGGTCGATGCGGTCACGCGGCGGATTCATGAGCTCGGCAACCGTTTCTTCCATGCGCCGGGCCGCCGCAACGAGCGCATCCAGCCGAACCACCGATTGCTCCACCAGTTGGAGAGCCCGCTGACCCCGCTCACTGTCTTTGGGGACGGCGCGGCGCAGAAGCTCTACTGACTGGCTGATGACGGCGAGAGGCGCCTTGAGCGCGTGGGCGTTTTCTTCCGCAGCGTAGCGGATCTCTCGCGCCGATTGCTCGAGGTTGTCCACCATGCGGTCGAATTCCTCCGCCACGCCCGCCAGTTCAGGCATGTGGTT